>NZ_CP025407.1:5671799-6008599 GCF_002847285.1 Streptomyces sp. CMB-StM0423
ATCTACACCATGCGCAAGGCACGCAAGGCGCACGGCGACAAGGTCATCCTTGACAACGTCACCTTGAACTTCCTGCCCGGCGCCAAGATCGGTGTCGTGGGCCCCAACGGTGCCGGGAAGTCCACCGTGCTCAAGATCATGGCGGGCCTGGAGCAGCCGTCGAACGGTGACGCCTTCCTCTCGCCCGGCTACAGCGTCGGCATCCTCCTCCAGGAGCCCCCGCTCAACGAGGAGAAGACCGTCCTCGAAAACGTCCAGGAGGGTGTCGCCGACACCAAGGGCAAGCTCGACCGGTTCAACGAGATCGCCGAGCAGATGGCGACCGAGTACACCGACGAGCTGATGGAGGAGATGGGCAAGCTCCAGGAGGAGCTGGACCACGAGAACGCCTGGGACCTCGACGCCCAGCTCGAACAGGCCATGGACGCCCTCGGCTGCCCGCCCGGCGACTGGCCCGTCACCAACCTCTCCGGCGGCGAGCGCCGCCGCGTCGCGCTCTGCAAGCTGCTGCTGGAGGCCCCCGACCTCCTCCTCCTCGACGAGCCCACCAACCACCTCGACGCCGAGTCCGTGGCCTGGCTGGAGCAGCACCTCGCGCAGTACGAGGGCACCGTCGTCGCCATCACCCACGACCGGTACTTCCTCGACAACGTCGCCGGCTGGATCCTGGAGCTGGACCGCGGCCGCGCCTACCCCTACGAGGGCAACTACTCCACGTACCTGGAGACCAAGGCCGCGCGCCTGAAGGTCGAGGGCCAGAAGGACGCCAAGCGGCAGCGGCGCCTGAAGGAAGAGCTGGAGTGGGTCCGCTCCAACGCCAAGGGCCGGCAGGCGAAGTCCAAGGCGCGCCTCGCCCGGTACGAGGAGATGGCCGCCGAGGCCGAGAAGATGCGCAAGCTCGACTTCGAGGAGATCCAGATCCCGCCGGGTCCGCGGCTGGGCAACGTCGTGGTCGAGGTCGAGAAGCTCAGCAAGGGCTTCGGCGACAAGCTGCTCATCGAGGACCTGTCCTTCACGCTCCCGCGCAACGGCATCGTCGGCGTCATCGGCCCCAACGGCGCCGGCAAGACGACCCTGTTCAAGATGATCCTCGGCCAGGAGAAGCCGGACTCCGGCAGCATCCGCGTCGGCGACACCGTGAACGTCAGCTACGTCGACCAGTCCCGCGGCAACATCGACGCCAAGAAGACGCTGTGGGAGGTCGTCTCCGACGGCCTCGACTACATCAACGTCGGCCAGGTCGAGATGCCTTCGCGGGCGTACGTGTCCGCCTTCGGCTTCAAGGGCCCGGACCAGCAGAAGCCGGCCGGCGTCCTCTCCGGCGGCGAGCGCAACCGGCTCAACCTCGCGCTCACCCTCAAGCAGGGCGGCAACCTGCTGCTGCTCGACGAGCCGACCAACGACCTCGACGTCGAGACCCTGTCCTCGCTGGAGAACGCGCTGCTGGAGTTCCCGGGCTGCGCCGTGGTCATCACCCACGACCGCTGGTTCCTGGACCGCATCGCGACGCACATCCTGGCGTACGAGGGCGACAGCAAGTGGTTCTGGTTCGAGGGCAACTTCGAGTCGTACGAGAAGAACAAGATCGAGCGGCTCGGCCCGGACGCGGCGCGCCCGCACCGGGCCACGTACAAGAAGCTCACCCGTGGCTGACGTGGTCCGGCACGTCTACCGCTGCCCGCTGCGGTGGGCGGACATGGACGCGTACGGCCACGTCAACAACGTGGAGTTCCTCCGCTATCTGGAGGAGGCCAGGATCGACTTCATGTTCCGGCTGGCGCCCGGCGAGGGCGCCGGCGGGGGCGGTACGTCCTTCGCGGGCGGGTCGGTCGTGGCCCGGCACGAGATCGACTACCGGCGCCAGCTCGTGCACCGGTACGAGCCGGTGACGATCGAGGTGTGGGTGACGGAGATCCGCGCGGCGGCGGCGACGCTGGCGTACGAGGTGAAGGACGCCCCGGAGGACGGCGGCGCGGTGTACGCGCAGGCGTCGACGGTGATCGTCCCGTTCGACTTCGAGGCCGGCCGGCCGCGGCGGATCACGGAGGGGGAGCGGGCGTTCCTGGAGAAGTACCTGGGGCCGCCCCCGCCCGCGGGATCGGGAAAGCCGGGGAGCCCGGGGAAGCCCGGGAGGCCGGGGGAGGCAGCGGCGGCATGACGCGGCGGCTGGTGTTCGCCGAGGGCCGGCAGGCGGAGAGCCTGGCGGTGTTCCTGGGGCGGCTGTTGCGGTACGACAGGGGCGCGGCGGTACGGCTGCGGGTGGCCCCCGGCGCCGGGAGCGGGACCGGGGGAGCGGCACTGGCCGTCTTCGGGCACGCGCCGGCGCTGGAGGTGATCGTGGTCCGTACGGCGCTGCTGATGACGGCGGCGGAGCTGGACGAGACGGTGTCGGCGGGGGAGCTGGCGGAGGCGATCGAGGCGGCGAATGCAGGGACGGGGTCCGCGGAGGCCGCGGACCGGGCTGACGCAGGCGCGGTTGCCGGTACGGATGGCGGTGCGGCCGTCGGTGCCGGGCTGGGCGATGCCGGGGCGGCCGGGGCCGCGGCTGCGGCTCCTGGTGCCGGATCCCCGTCCTCGGGGCGGGAGTCGGCCGTGGACCTGCCGCAGCCGGTGAGCGGGCCCGGGTGGGCCGGGCTGCTGCCGCCGCGGGGTGGCTGGGAGCCGGTGGCGGGGCTGCCGCGGCCGGAGGAGTTGCGCGTCGCGGTGGTGGCGGGGGTCGCGGAGTTCAAGTCCCGGGTGGAGGCGCTGCCCGAGGAGAAGCGGACGCGCTCGGAGGTGGACCGCATAGGCGGCGACATCTGGAGCCGCCCGTTGGGCGAGACCCCGCTGCCCCTGCGCGCCGCACACGCGGCCCGTGTGTTCGGCCTCCTGCCGCACCCCGCGGACCCGGCAGAACCGGCCCTGCTCGCCGCCGGCAACTGGCTCCGCCTGCGCACCCCGTACGGCTCGGTGGCCCTCCGCCGCACGGGCGGCCTGGGCCGCCTGGGCGTCACCCCGCTCTGAGCCGCCCACCGCCTGCGGCGGGCGCGGCCGGGCGCCGGTGCGCAGGGCGGAAACGCCGGGAGGGCGGGGCCGGCGTCGATACGCGACGAGCCTTCGGCCGCCGCGTGTCCGGTCAGCAGGGCCCGGCTTCCACCGGTTGCCGCCCGCCGGCGCCGCAGGCGCCAGGCGAGGCGGCGCTCGCGGCTTCCGGCGCTCGCGGCTTCCGGCGCTCGCGGCTTCCGGCGCTCGCGGCTTCCGGCGCTCGCGGCTTCCGGCGCTCGCGGCTTCCGGCGCTCGCGGCTTCCGGCGCTCGCGGCTTCCGGCGCTCGCGGCTTCCGGCGCTCGCGGCTTCCGGCGCTCGCGGCTTCCGGCGCTCGCGGCTTCCGGCGCTCGCGGCTTCCGGCGCTCGCGGCTCCCCGCCTACGTGCTCAGGCCGAAGCCTGCGTGCCTTCCGCGTCCTCGCCCGCCGGTCCGCTCCCACCGCTCCGAGGGCCCGCCGGCTACTCCCCGTTCTCCCGGTCCGGGCTCACCCTGATGTGGTCCTCCTCCAGGTCCAGCACCACCCGGTCGCGGATGTCCAGCGCCTCCGTGTACTGCTGGGGGAGCTGGAGGCGGCCCGTGCGGTCCACCGCGGCGTATTCGCGGGCCACCACCCGTTCCTCGCCGCTCGCGTCGACCTCTGTGCGGCGTACGACCTCCGACGCCATCCGGCCGTCGCGGATCGCGACCGTGCGGCGGACCTGCGTGGCCACCGATTGGTCGTGGGTGACGATGACGATCGTCGTGCCCAGTTCCTCGTTCGCCGTGCGGAAGGCGGCGAAGATCTGTTCCGCCGTCGCCGAGTCCAGCTCGCCCGTCGGCTCGTCCGCCAGGATCACCGCCGGGGAGTTGGCCAGCGCCACCGCGATCGCCGCGCGCTGCTGTTCGCCGCCGGACATCTGCTGCGGGCGGCGGTCGCGGCAGTGGGCGAGACCCAGGAGGCCCAGGAGGTCCTCGGCGAACGCCACCCGGCGGCGGCGCGCGTGGCGGCCGCCGCCGCCCTCGCTGAGCTGCATCGGCAGCACGACGTTCTGCACGGCGGTCAGGTACGGCAGCAGGTTGCGCGCGGTCTGCTGCCAGACGAAGCCGACGACCTCCCGGCGATAGCGCAGCCGCGCCCGCGCGTCCATCGCCAGCAGGTCGAAGCCCGCGACGGTGGCGGTGCCCGCGGTGGGCACGTCGAGGCCGGCGAGGATGCCGAGCAGGGTCGACTTGCCGCTGCCGGAGGCGCCGACCAGGGCCAGCAACTCGCCCTCGGCGACCAGCAGGTCGAGGCCCTGGAGCGCCTGCACTTCCACGCCGTCGGTGCGGAAGATGCGGACGAGCTGGTCGCAGGAGATCAGCGCGTCGTGCCCGTACGCCGGTTTGGCGCGCTGCTCCGCCGCCCGCCGCTCCAGATCCTCCAGCGTCGTCCCGCTCGTCATACCGCCCGTGCTCTCTCGCGTCTGGGCCATCTCACTCCCTCTCCCCGGCCCGCAGTTCCTGTACGGCCCGCCGTCTGCCGCCCCACCACGCCTGCACCAGCACCGCCGCCAGCGCCAGCGCCGGTACCGCCACCGACGGCAGCGCCAGCGCCAGCGGGTCCGCCCGCAGCTCCGCGCCGCCGGGGCCGAGCAGGTCGGGGCTCTCCTCGCCGAGCGCGAGCGCGCTCAGGTCGATGCCCGGTCCCAGCAGCCGTACGGTGACCAGCCCCGCCAGCGCCCCGACCAGACCGGCCGCCACCAACTGCGGCAGCGCCTCCAGCACCAGCAGCCGCCGCCCGTGCCGCCGGCTGAAGCCCATCGTGCGCAGCCGCGCCAGCAGCGCGACCCGCTCGGGGGCGGCCCGCAGCAGCGACAGCAGGACGGCGAGCAGGGCGTAGCCGGTGGCGGCGACCGCGGCGGCGGCGTACAGCCGCTCCGCGCCGCGCTGGAGCTCCGAGGCGGCCAGGTCGTCCGTCACGTCGTCGCGCAGCAGCAGGGTGGCGCCGGGCGCGGAGTCGCGGGCCAGCTCGCGCAGCGCGGCGCCGTCCAGGCCGCCGGCGGCGGAGAGCAGCAGCGTGTCGGGGCGGGCCTCGGTGACCGCCTCCGTGCCGGGCAGTTGCCGCGCCACGCTCTCGGCGTCCACCACGGCGAACTGGCCGCCCGTCAGCGCCGGCGTCATGGTCCGTACCGCGGCGACCTCCGCCGTGATCCGGCCCCGGGACGACTGCATCCCCAGCGTGCCGTCGCCGATCAGGTCGGCGACGCCGGGGGAGACGAGCGCGGGCAGCGCCCTGCCGCCGTTCCCGTCCCGCAGCCGGCCGGCGTCGAAGGGGCCGAGGCCCAGGTCGGCGCTGAGGCGCGCGTACGCGGTCGCGTCGACGGTCAGCAGCGTGAGGTCGCCGCTCAGCCCGATGACCTGGAGTCCGCTCTCGGTGCTGACGGCGGCCGCGTGCCGTACGCCGCCCACCTCCTCCGCCTTCGCGGCGAGACCGTCCGGCAGCGGCGCGGCCGAGGTGAGGCGGGCGTCGCCGCCGACGCTGTGCAGCGAGGCCGTCTCGCGCGCGTCGGCGACGCCCGCGAGCACCGAGCCGCCGAACGAGGCGGTCGTCAGCGCCACGAGCAGCGCCAGCAGCGGCAGCGCCGAGGCCGCGGGGGCGCGCCCGGCGCGGGCCAGCGACAGGAAGCCGAGCGCACCGCGCGCCCACGCCGCCGGCCGGGCCGCCAGCCGCAGCGGCAGCGGATACAGGCGTACGAACACCGCCGCGGCGACCACCCCGACGAGCACCGGCGCCGCGCTGACCAGCGCGTCGGCGCCGCCGTCCGCGTCGTCCCTGCGGCGCAGCACCACGATGGCGCCTACCGCCAGCACCACCGCCGTCAGCTCCGCCACCAGCCGCTGCCGCGAGGGCCGCGCCCTGACCAGGTCGGTACGGACCGGGGGCCGCGGCCGGCGGACGGCGGCCACCGCGAGCAGCGGCAGCGCGCACAGCGCCAGCGCCGCCGTCGCGCCCGCCGCGAGCAGCGCGGGCGTGTGCCGGGCGCCGGGCAGCAGCACGACGGCGAGGCCGTAGCCGGCCGCGGCGGCGGGCAGCACGGCGGCGGCGTTCTCGGCGAGGAGGCGGGTGGCGATGCCCCGTAGCGAGCCGCCGCGGGAGCGGAGCAGCGCCAGTTCGGCGCGGCGCCGGGAGGCGGCGAGGCCGCCGCTCATGCCCAGCACCACCGCCGCCACGGCACCGACGCCGAAGGCGGCGACGGCCACGACGGGTGTGACGGCTTCGCGCACCCCCGTGTAGCCGGCGAGCAGCCCGGTCGCTCCGGTGGAGATGTCGAGCGTGCCGCCGGTCCGCTGGGCGAGCCGCTCGAAGCCGGGGCCCTCCTGGAGGGTGGTCAGGGCGTCGAGCACGGCGGCCACGTTCCGGCCGCGGAGCGCGCCGCCGGCCACGGGCACGTTCCAGTACGCGGAGGTGCCCGCGTCCTCGAAGGACGGGCCGAACGACTGCGTGCCGGCGAAGAGTGCGGGGCCGCTGTCGGGGTGGAGGAGGAAGGCGGCGGCCCAGTAGCGCTGCGGGTCGAGCGACTCCGGCTTCTGGCGCAGCTCGGGGGTGCGCAGGAGCGGGTCGACGGACCAGTAGTCGCTGCCCGGCGCCTTCGGCTCCAGGATGCCGGTGACCTCGACGACGACCGTGCCCTCGGACTGCGGGATGTGGACGCGGGAGCCGACGCGCAGGTTCAGCTTGCCGGCCGTGGCGGCGGAGACGGCGGCCTCGAAGGCGACGTCGCCGCCGCCTTCGGCCTCGTACGCCGTCGCCTCCGGCAGCCGTCCCCCGACCACCCGGGCGCGCTCCTCGACCCCGGCGCGCGCGTCGAGCTGCACCTCGGGCCGCTGCCCGTCGGTCTTCGGCAGCCACGCGTCGTCGGTGACGAGCACGGGCTTGGTCCGTACGCCGTACGAGACCTGCCCCCGCTCCGCCCGCAGCGGGGCGCGGAACTCCGCCAGCACCGTCTCCGTGAACCGCTCGACGACCCGCCCGCCCATCGACTCCGCCTGGTCCTCGAACATCACCTCGGGGTCCGGCTGCGCGGTCACCGCCACGTTGCGCTCGGCGGCCGTGGCGCCATCGATGAGCCGGCGGGCCTCGCGGTCCTCGTACGTGTCGACGCCGCGCGGGAACGCGGCGGCGAGGAACGCGGTGACGAGCACGAGCAGCACCAGCGCGACCGCGCCGCCGGGCGCGGCCCGCAGCCGGGTCCGCACCCAGGGGGCGGCGCCGGGCGGGCCGGATGAGCGGCGTGGCGGGTCGGCGGGGGCGTCCGCTGCCTCCGGGGCGTCCGGGGACTCGGGTGCCTCCGACGGGTGCTGTGCGGGCATGTCACCGGCCTCCCGGTGTCGACGGGGCGGGCCGGACAGCGGCGCGGGCGGGCGGCATGTCACTCGCCTCCCAGGCGCAGTGCCGTCGCCGGGTCGCCGCGGCGCAGCGCGACGAGCACGGTGACGAGGACGGGAACCGCCGCGACCGCCGCCAGCAGGCCCGCCACGGACCCCGCGGGCAGCTCCACCACCACCGGCGGCACGGGCTGCGCGGCCCGTCCTGTGAGGGTGATGAGCGGGATGACGGAGCGGGCCAGCGCCCAGCCGAGCAGCATCCCCGCGGCCAGCGCGAGCGCGATGAGCACGCCCTGCTCGGCGGCGAACGTGCGCGCCAACTGCCGCTGCGGGGCGCCGAGCGCGCGCAGCACGGCGAACTCGCGGGTGCGTTCGCGTACGGACGCCGCCGCGCTGACGGCGAAGCCGAGCGCCGCCAGCACCGCCGCCGCGACGGCGGTGGCGGCGAGCGCGGCCTGCGGTCCGGCGCCGAGCGGGTCGCTGCCGAGTTCGTCGGCGAGTTCGTCGCGTACGAGGACGTTGCCCGGGTCGGTGTCGGCGCGGTCGCGCAGGGCGGCGACGGTGGTGTCCGTCTCGCCCGGCTGTGTCGTCAGCCACCACTCCGAGGGCAGCAGCGTGGCCAGGCCGCGCTGGGTCAGTGCGCTGTTGGCGGTCGGCAGGTCGAGCAGCAGGGCGCCGCCGAACTGGGCGCGCGAGGGCTCCGCGGCGGCCGCGGGGGAGCCGGGTCCCGTGGTCGGCAGCTCCTGCATCGAGCCGGTGATCTTCGCGGAGAGGCTGCCGCCGGGGACGGGGACGCTGATCGTGTCGCCGACCTTCGCGCCGGTGGACTTGAGCATCTTGTCGGTGGCCAGCGCGGTGAGCGGTGGGGTGGGGCCGCGCGCGGCGGTGACGGTGAGGGTGACCAGGGGCGGGCCGGCCCAGGTGTCGTAGTACTGGTCGCCGGTGTCGTAGCTCAGGGAGAGCGCGGAGTCGCCGGTGCTACGGGGCCGGTCGGCGACCGCTGCGGGGATCTCGTCGTGCAGCGCCTCGGGCTCGGAGACCGCGCGGGCGTGCCACTTGAACCCGTCGGGCAGCGGCACCTCCCGGGCATCGGCGGCTGCGTCCTCGTCGCCGATGGGCTTGGTGACCTCGACGCGGGCGACGTCCAGCCGGCGCTGGCCGCCGTCCCTCGGCTGCGGGTGTACGAGCCGGAGCCCCGTGAGCCGCAGCGGCCCGGCGGGGCGGCCGTCCGGCGCGCCCGCGGCGGCGGCGACGTCGGCGGTGAGGGTGTGCGTACGGCCGTCGGCGGGGAGGTCCCCGGCGGGCAGTTCGTACGCGGCCCCGTACCGGTCCTCGACGAGCACGGTCACCGCGGCCCGCCCGCGCGCGGTCGCGTCGGCGTCGAGCCGCGCCACCAGCCGCACCTCCCCGGGCAGCCCGGGCAGCTCCAGCCCGCCGGCCCGGCCGGTGCTTGCGGCAGGCGTGCCCGGAGCCGGGGTGCCGGCGGTCGGGACCGCGGTTCTCGCGGCCGGCGCGGCGTTGGCGCCCGGGAGTCCGTCGTCGCTGGTGCGCTCGGCGACGTGCTCCGCACGCGCGGCCGGACGAGCCGCGCCGCCCGCGGGATACGCGGCGGCGCCGGTGTTCCCCGTGGCCGTGTTCCCCGTGGCCGTGTTCCCCGCGTCCGCGGCACGCGCGCCCGCGTTGCGCTTGTCCTCCGCCCCCGGCGGGGCCAGTTCGCCCAGCAGCTTCGCGCCCTCCGCGCCGTCCGCCAGGTCCGGGCGCAGCCGCAGGCCCTTCGCCGCCTGGGCCGTGTCCAGGGCCAGCACCTCCGCAGAGCCGCCGCCCGACAGGCTCATGCCCCACCGCGCCGCCGGCGCCGCGGCGGTCACGCCCGGGACGCGCTCCATCATGCCGCCCTGCCCCAGCTCGGGGAGCCGGCTGGTCAGGACCCGTACGTCGGTGCCCGCGTGGAAGTCCGCCTGGTCGCGCTGCGAGCGATCCCAGGACGCGCCCTGGGCCAGCGCCAGCATGCCGATCGCCACCGCCAGCACCAGCAGCAGCACGGGACCCGCGCCGCGCAGCGGGCGGCGGCTCAACTGCCAGCCCGCGAGCGCCGAGGGCAGTCCCCGCCCCGCCGCCGCACGACGCTCCGCGAGGCGGGCGACGGGCGGCAGGAGGCGCAGCGTCAGCACCGTGCCGGCCAGCAGCGCCAGCGCGGGCGCGGCGACCAGCACCGGGTCGATGCCCAGGGTGCCGGGGCGGTCGCCGCTCAGCGCGCCGCTGCCGGAGGTCTGCCGGTCCAACTGCCAGTAGGCCACGCCCGCCACCACCAGCAGCGCCCCGTCCGCGCCCGCCCGCAGCGGCGCGGGCAGCGGCTTGGCCCGTACCGTACGGCCCGCGGACAGGACGCCGTCGGCGCCGCCGCCCCGCAGCAGCGTCGGCGCGACGACCGCCGCCGCGCAGCCCAGCGCGCAGGCCGCGGCGACCAGCCAGGTGCCGCTGCCCGCCGCCGAGTCCGGGGTGAGCCCGGCCCGCTCCAGGGGGCCGCGCGCGGACAGCAGCCGGATCAGCGGCCCGGCGAGCAGCGGCGCGGCGATCGCGGCGGGCAGCGCGAGGAGCAGTGACTCGGCGGCGGTCAGCACGCCGATGCGCTGCCGCGAGCCGCCGCGGGCACGCAGCAGGTCCGTCTCGCCGCGGCGCTCCGCGCCCAGCAGCCGGGCGACGAGCATCAGCGCGTACGCGGCGAGCAGCACGAGCTGGAGGGCGACGATCAGCAGCGTCGACCGGCTGACGAGCAGGGCCCGTTCGGTGCCGTCGAGGAGCTGCGGGAGCCGCGTGGTGGCCACGGCGCGGCCGTCGAAGACCGGCTCGTCCGCGAGCGCGCCGGAAGCTTTCTTCACCGACGCGCGCAGGGCGTCCGCGCGGCCGGCGGTCATCTCGCCGAAGTCGCCGCGCAGCACCCACGCCCCGGCGGCCTGCGCCACCCGGCCGGAGGCGAAGGAGCCGGGGTCGGCGAGGAGGGGCCCGTAGGTGGTGTAGCCGCCCTGCTGGACGCCCTTGCCGCGGAGTTCGTCGGCGAGCCAGTACGGGGCCTCACGGTCGCGGGGGCGGTAGACGCCGGTGATCTCGACGGGCAGCGGCGGGTCGTCGTCGCTCCGTCCGGCGAGGGTGAGGGTGTCGCCGGGCGCGAGGCCCAGCCGGTCGGCGGCGATCTGCGGCACGGCGACCTGCACGGTGCCGCTGTCCCGCGCGGCAGAAGTGCCCGCGGCGTCCGGGGCCTTGGCCGCCGCCCCCGGCCAGCGGCCCGCCGTCAGCGCGACCTCCGACCGCTCCAGCGCCCCCAGATGCGTCAGATCCGGGTCCTCCCCCGCCCGCGCCGCCGGCGGCTGGAGCCGGCGCGGCAGCTCGTAGGGCCCGGAGCGGTCCAGGCTCTGCACCCGTACCGGCAGGCCCGCGAAGGCCGCGCGCGCGTTGTCCTCGACCGCCTTGCCCGCCGCCGCCCGGTCCGCGCCGGTCAGATACGGGACTTCCAGGGTCAGCGCCGCGTCGGCCGCCGCGTCACCCGCCAGCGTGCGGCGCAGCGCGGCGTCGCCGACGGTGCCGGAGAACGCGGCGAGCGTCGCCAGCACGGCGGTGGTGAGCAGGACGGCGAGGAGGGCCGCGGCGAGGAGCAGCCGGTGCGCGCGCGCCCGCAGCAGAACGAACCCCGTCACGCATCCCCCAGACACCACCGTCGAATTGTCTGGATGCTGTCAGAGCGTGCTCGCACGCGGTAGCGAGTGGTGGGGGAAATTGACCGGATCGTGACCGGCCGTAACCCGCGGGTACGGAGCGGAATCCGCCGGTCAGCCGGGGGTGTTGACCATCGAGGCCGCGGCGTACACCAGGTAGTCCCAGAGCTGCTTCTCCTGCGCCGGGGGCAGCTCAAGCTCGTCCACCGCCGTGCGCATGTGGCGCAGCCAGGCGTCGTGCGCCGCGCGGTCCACGGCGAACGGCGCGTGCCGCATCCGCAGCCGCGGGTGGCCGCGCGCCTCGCTGTACGTGCGCGGGCCGCCCCAGTACTGGATGAGGAACAGCGTCAGCCGCTCCTCCGCCGGACCGAGGTCCTCCTCGGGGTACATCGGGCGCAGCAGCGGATCCTCCGCCACGCCCTCGTAGAACCGGTGCACGAGGCGGCGGAACGTCTCTTCGCCGCCCACCTGCTCGTAGAACGTCCCGGGCGGCGGCGGTCCCACTGGAATCTCTGTCATCGCATCCATCGTCTCATCCCGCCCGGCCGAGTACGGAAGTCGTAGGACCCCGCCCGGGCGCTACGCCGCGTCCCAGCGGAAGAACCGGTGCGCCAGCGCCGTGAACACCGCCGCCGTCAGCAGCAGCACGCCCATCGTCGGCAGCGCGTCCGACCAGCTCCCGCCGCGCGTCAGCACGTCCTGCATGGCCTGCACCAGGTGCTTCAGCGGCAGCGCCTCGGAGATCGTCCGCACCCACGGCGGCGCCTCGTCGAGTGGGAAGAACGAACCGGACAGGAAGGCCATCGGCAGCACGATGATCTGCGCCAGCCCGTTGGCGGCGTCCTCGGTCTTCGCCCACGCGCCGATCGCGAAGCCGATCGACATGAACGCCACGCTCCCGCAGGCCACCAGCGGGATCACCAGCCACCAGTCGCCGGTCAGCTTCAGCCCGTAGTACGGCACCGTGGCCACCAGCAGGAAGATGGCGGTCTGGCCGAACGCCAGCAGCATGTTGACGCCGAGGCGGGCGGAGATCACCGGGCCCGCGCGCACCGGCGCCAGCCAGAGCCGCCGCAGGATGCGCTTCTTGCGCCAGTTGACCAGCCCGAGCGCCGCGCTGAACACCCCGCCCATCGCCACCGCCCAGCCCAGCAGCCCGGGGGTGAAGTACTGGATGGCATGGAGCGACTCGTCCTCGACCTGCCCGCCGGTCAGCGTGTACGCGGGCGGCTGCCCGGTCGCCGCGATGCTCGCCTGGTCCACGACCGACCTGAGGACCCCGCCGACGTTGCCCGCCTGCACCGGGTCGGCGGCCGAGACCCGCATCTGCACCCTGCCGCCGGGCTCCTCCCACACGGCGGCGTCGGCGTCCCCGTCCCGTACCTTCGCCAGCGCCCCGGCCCGGTCCCCGGACTTCTCGATCTCCAGTACGTCGTCGAGGCCGGCCCGCGCCTTCGCCGGCATCTCGTCGAAGACCTCGACGGCGCCGACCTGCACCATCGTGGCGCGGGAGACGCCCGCGTCCTTGAAGAGCGCGCCGAACAGGGCGAGGAACATCAGCGGGAAGATCAGGATGAAGAACACGGAGGCCCGGTCGCGCAGCAGCCCCAGGGCCATGGCCTTCGACAGGCTGACGAACGGCTTCACTCGCGGTACTCCCGCCCGGTCAACTGCAGGAAGACGTCCTCCAGCGAGTCCACTTCCAGCTCTGCGGCCAGCTCGGCGGGCTTCCCGACGCGCAGGATGCGGCCCGCGTCCATCACCGCGACGCGGTCGCAGAGCACCTCGGCCTCGTCCATGTAGTGCGTGGTCAGCACCACGGTGCGGCCCGCGGCGTTGATGCCGCGCAGCAGGTCCCACAGGTTGCGCCGGGCCTGCGGGTCGAGTCCCGTGGTCGGCTCGTCGAGGAAGACCAGCTCGGGGTCGTGCACCAGCGCGCAGGCGATCGACAGCCGCTGCGCCTGGCCGCCGGAGAGCTTGTCCTCGCGGGTGCCGGCCTTCTCGGTGAGGCCGACCTCGGCGAGCATCGCGTCGGCCCGCTCGTCGGGGATGCCGTAGAGGGAGGCGAAGGTGCGTATCTGCTCGCGGGCGGTGAGCTTCTCGAAGAACGCGGACGCCTGGAGCTGGACGCCGATGCGCCGCAGCAGCGCCTGGTTGCGCGGCCAGGACGGCTCGCCGAGCAGCACCGCCCGGCCCTCGTCGGGGCGGCGCAGGCCCTCGACCATCTCCAGGGTGGTGGTCTTGCCGGCGCCGTTCGGCCCCAGCAGCCCGAAGAACTCGCCCTCGCGGACCTCGAAGCTCACTCCGTCGACGGCGCGCACGTCGCCGTAGCGCTTGCGCAGGCCGGTGACGGAGATCGCGGCGGTCATGGGCCGACCCTAACGGCGGAACGGGCGTTCCGGGAGGGGTGGGGGGTGCCGTTCGTGCAGTTCGGGGGTGGTACGCGCGTGGGGGGTGCGGGTCAGCCGCAGATGCCCGTCATCCACGGCCGCCGCTCCTCGAACTCCTGCACCTTCTGGATGTTCCGCAGCCACGGCAGCGGGTCGAGACCCTCCGCGGCGAGGTACTGCAGCGCCGCGTTCCAGAACGCGTCGCGCACCGCCGGCGGCATCACGTCGGAGGCGTCCAGGCAGCGCGGCAGGCCGGTGTCCCCCAGGTCGCGGACGATCCGCTGCGTCACCGCGTCGGCGGAACGCGGCGTGCCGCGCTCGGAGTTGGCGCTGTACACCGGCGACTCCGAGGAATCGGCCCAGGCCCGCTGCCCCTCCAGGGAGGCGAGGAACCGGAACACCTCCAGTGCCTTGGCCCGGTCGTCGAAGAGCGCCGCGAAGTCCCCGCTCACCTCTCGCCCGCGCGCCGCCGTCGTGCCCGGCAGGAACGGCGTCGAGGGCAGGTAGTCCGCCCGGTCCGCGGCGTCCCCGTACAGGTCGCGGGCGAACGAGCCCTGGTGCTCGGCCACGCACCGCTCGTCGGTCTCCACCCGCCCGCCGAACAGCAGCCCGTCCTCCTCGTCGGCGCCCCGGTAGTCGTTGAGCAGCGCCCAGCGCGCGGGCCCGGTGCCGTCCGACTTCATCAGCGTCCCCCACGCCGTCCAGGCCCGTACGACGGGCTCCGCAGTCCACTCCAGCTCGCCCCGCGCCCAGCGGGCGTACGTCCGCGGCCCGGCGGTCTGGAGCAGCAGGTCCTCGATCCAGTCGCTGCCCGGCCAGCCGGCGGCGCCGTCGTCGCCCATGCCCACGCACCACTCCCGGGCGCCGACGGTCTCCGGCCTGCCGTTGGCCGCCCGGTACCAGACGATGCTCTTCAGCGCCGCGCGCACCGGCACCCAGTACACGCGCTCGCCGGACTTCCCGGTGGCCCGCGGGGTCCACGGGGCGTGGTACTGCTCCCGCGCGTACAGCCCCCGCCCGTCGAGCGGTTCGAGCCTGCCCTCGGCCGCGTACTCCGCCAGCTCGCCCGGGCCCGGCATGATCACGATGTCCGGCGGGGTCCCTGCCTGCGCCTGGGAGAGCAGCACCTCGCGCTGCGCGGCGGTGCCCTGGTAGACGTAGTCGAAGCCCTGGCTCCGCAGCAGGTCCTCGAACGTCTCCTCCTGCGTGCCCGTCCACGGCCCGAGCACCGTGACCGGGCGGTCCACCGCTTCGTCGACCGGCGGCTGGCCGCCGACGCAGCCCGCGAGCACCGCCGTCGCGACCCCCGCCACGAGGACCCGGCGCAGCCGGGACATCCGGAGCACGGCTAGTCCCTCCCGTAGTCGTCGTACAGCCGCCAGAGCAGCCCGCCCGCGGCGCAGACGACCGCCACCCCGCAGCCCGCGGCCAGCCACGGCAGGGCGCGGGTGGCCGCCGAGGTGGACGCGATGGTCTCGCGCACGGTCGCGGCCTCGGCGTCGATGCGGTCCTGCGCGTCGGTGCGCTCGACCCGCACCAGCGCGCTGTGGACGGCGTCCAGCTTCTCCTGGGTGTCGTACGTCGCCGCGAGCGGCAGCGCGGCGAGGAGGCCGACGAGCACCAGTGCCACCGCCAGCCAGCCGCTGAACAGCCGCCCGCAGCACCGCCAGAGCACCCGCCAGGCCAGCAGCAGCACGAGCGCGAGCAGCAGCAGCGCCGTCACCGCGACCATCCAGCCCGCCTTCTCGGCGGCGGTCACGTCCGTCTCGTCCTCGATGCTCGCGAGCTGAGCGCGCTGGAGCTCCTCCAGCCGCGGCTGGATGCCCGTGAGCTCGCGCCGCAGCACCGTTTCCGCCTCGCGCAGCTTCTGCTCGCGCATCAGCCGGCTCTCCGCGCCGCGGTAGAAGGCGGCCTCGTTGACGGCGTCCTGGTACGCCTTGTGCAGGACGTTCAGCACCTCGACGACCCGGCGGCCGTCGTCGCCCTCGATCTGCCGGTCGGACAGCCGCGACAGCGCCTGGGCGGCGGCACCGCTCTGCTGCTGGTAGCGCTCGCCGGGACCCACGGTGTCCATGAGCCCGTCCACGTACGAGCGGTGCACCTGGTTGTCCGCCTCGTCCAGCGCCTTGCGGAACGCCACCGCGTCCTGCACCGCCGGCACCGAACGGGCCTGCAGCTCCGCGGGCACGCGGTGCACGGTGCCGTACGAGACGAGCAGCGCGGTGCTGCCGACCGCGCCCAGCACCAGCACCGCCGCCAGGTGGCGCAGCAGCCGGAACTTGACGGTCTCCGGCAGCAGCAGCGCGCGCAGCAGCCGCCGCAGCCGCGCCCTCACCCCGGGCTCCCCGCGGCTGCCAGCCGGGTGCCGCAGGCGACGCAGAAGGCGGCCGCGGCAGTGGCGAGCCGGCCGCAGCCGGGTGCGGGGCAGGGGATGCCGGCGGGCGCGGGCGGGGCCACGTCCAGGGGGCGGTCCTGGCCGCGCGACAGCCGGTTGCGCAGCACCGCCGGCCGGTCGACCGCGGCGCCCGCCCGTACCCGTACGACGCCGTTGGCCGCGTCCAGCACCTCGGCGACGCGGTTCAGGTCGTGGTCGAGGAAGTCCCGGTCCCTGAGGGCGTAGGCGAGCTTCGCCGCCGCGCCCAGCATCTCGGCCGCCGTGCGCAGGTCGCCGCGGGAGATGGCGGTGCAGCCCGCGTTGAACGCCTCGGCCAGATCGTCGCGCAGCAGGTACGTCGCGCTGGCGCCGCGGGCCCGCACCCGGCCGGGAGCCGCGTCGTACGACCAGCGCACCCGCACCGCGGCCGCCGTACGCCCCGGCAGCGCCGCGACCCCGGGGCCCAGCGCAACCTGGGCCAGCAGCAGGTCGGCCTCCAGCATGTCGGCCTCCCGCCCGGCCGCGGGATCGCCGTCCGGGCGGGCCTCGACGGACAGGATGTAGCGGCGGGTGCCCGCGTCCCACAGCCGCGTGCTGAAGACATGCCGCCACGGGTCCGCGCCCGCGGGGTGCGGGTCGGGCCGCAGCTCCCGGCTGACGGGGGCCGCCTCGCGGAAGGACCGCAGCGTCACGCCGGCACGCAGCCGCACCTCGACCGGCACCGCCGGCACCCGCGTCGAGCGCAGCCGGCCGGCGATGTCCGCGAGCCGGGCGGCCAGCGGCCCGGCGCCCTCCGCCAGTTCCGCCCGGCCGTGCAGCCGGGTCGCGATCCGGGCCGGCAGCGCCGGCTCCCAGTCGCCGCCGACACCGATGACGTCGCACGTCAGCGTCTCGGCGCAGGCGTCGATCGCGGCGTCGAGGCGGCCGTCGTCGTGGCCGCGACCGTCGGTGATCACGAGCAGGTGGGCGATCCGGCGCGGCTCCCTTGCGACGTGCGCGCGGGCGGCGTCGAGCCACGCCGCGTAGCCGCCGGTGCCGCCGCCCGCGGGCAGCAGCCGCTCCGCCTCGAAGCGCGCGGTGTTCCGGCTGATGTCGTCCGCGTACGCCCAGACCTCGCTGGCGTCGTACGGGTAGCAGATCCGCGGTGCGCCGCCCCCGTGCAGCACCGCGAACGCCATGCCGTCCGGCAGCGCCGTGATCGCCGCGGCCACCGCCCGGCGGGTCTCCGCCAGCCGCTGCGGCGCGAAGTCCAGGGCCACGATGACGCCGGTGTCCGCAGCCGCCGGGACCGGCCCGCCCGCGGCCTCCGCGGTGATCTCCACGGTGCTGTCGACGGTGTGCGCGGCCACGTCCGCGCGCAGCCGGTGCTGCGCCTCCGCCGCGTCCGCGAGCGTGACGCCGAACCGCAGCGTGTCCATCGGGGTGCGCCTCCAGGGGGCGGGTCAGACGACGGTGGGCGGGCGGACCGCGTTGTGCAGCTCGATGAGCTTCGCGCGGTCGTCGTCCCGGCAGTGCCGGGACAGCTTCCGGTAACAGGCGGCGAGCAGCAGCCGGATGGTGCGTTCGGGGGTGTCGCGGGCGGCGGCCGGGCGGGACGGCAGCGCGCCGGGCAGGGGGCGTTCGCCGGCGCGCGGGCGGTACGGCTCGCCGAAGAGGCGGCCGTACGGGAAGCCGTCGCCGCCGCCCGCCGAGTCCGGCCCCGTGACCAGGTCGAGTGCCCACTCCAGGAACTCCGCCTCCAGCAGCAGCCCGTGCTCCTGCGCCAGATGGAGCGGCGCCGCGCTGCCGGTGTCGGCGGCGTCGGCGAGCCGCGCGCGGGCCCTGCCGATCTCGGCGAGCGGCGGCAGCGCCGGGCCGCCGGTACCCAGCCGCGCGGCCGAGACCCGCAGGGTCGCGATCCATGCGGCGCCGTGGTCGGGGGAGTCCATCGGCATGTTGTCCAGCACGTCGACCGCCTCCTGCCGGCTGCCGCGGGCGAGCGCGAGCCGGGCCAGGCCGAACGCCCCGTTGCCCTGCATGCGGTTGCGGTACCAGACGGTGCGGTAGTGGTCGGTGGCGATCCGGCGCAGCTCCTCCGGCGTGCGCCCGCCGGCCGTCCCGGCCGGGTCGGCCGCCGCGGCGGCGGCCAGCCGCTCGGCGCAGTAGCCGAGCGCCAGCTTCGGCGCGTACTCGCCGGGCAGCCGCCGGTAGACCGCCTCGTAGTGGCCGTACGCCCGGTTCAGCGCCGCCACTTCGGGTGACACCGCGTCGCCCGGGCCCTGTTCACCCTCAGGGAGGACCCGGGTCCCGCCGCCGTCCGCGGCGGCCTGCGCCCGTACCAGGTCGAGCAGCCCCTCGTACCAGTCCAGTTGCCAGGTCCGGTGCGGGCTGCCGGCCAGGATCTCGCGCGCCTCGGTCAGCTCTCCCGCCGCCTCCGCGAGGGCGGGCGCAGGCACGGCCTGCAGATGCATCCGTACGTTGTGGAAGCAGATCTCCGCGGACGGCTCGTCCGCGGGCTGGTGCAGCTTCCTGCCCGGATGGGTCGACGAGAGCCCGAACAGGCCGCGCTGGCCGTCCTCCGCGTGCGGCCTGGGCACCGGCAGCGCCGCCGCCACGTCGCCCGCCGCGGGCGGCCGGGTGTCCAGCGGCTCGGACACCTGCCGGGGGCCGCGCCGGGGCGCCGGCCGCTCCAGCCAGCGGCGCAGCGGCGGCAGTTGGCCGAGGCCGGCGTCGAGCAGCCGCCGCGTCGGCACGAACAGGGCGGACGGCTCCGGCCGGTCGGGCTTGGTGCGCAGCGCCCGGATCTCCCGCAGCACGCCGCGCAGTTGCTCGCTCATCTCGGCGGCGGAGGCGAACCGGTCGCCCGGCTCGGGCGCGGTGGCGCACCGCACGACGTACCGGAAGGACGTGATGCCGGTGCCGGGGATGTCGCGGGTGGCGGCGAAGCGGGCCAGCTCCTGGAGCGTACGGCCGATGGTGTGCAGGTCGTGCGCGACGGTCGGCCCGGTGCGGTCGACCTCGGGCGCGGCGTAGCCGGCGGTGCGCACGGGCGCGGTGGCCTCGCTGATGCGGCGGACGCCGCCGAGGTCGATGACCTTCAGCCCGTCGCGGTAGTGGATGACGTTGGACGGCTTCATGTCGCAGTACGCCAGCGGCCCGATGGGGTCCTTGCGCCGGTGCAGGTGGTCGAGCGCGTCGAGGATCCGGCAGCCGTAGGTGATGACCTCCTCTATGTCGAGCCCGCGCCGGCCGCGCCGCACCTCCGTGACGATCTTCTCCAGGGTGTTGCTGCCGACGTACTCCATGACGATGTAGTTCATCGGCTGCTCGGTGCCGCCGCGCTCCTCGCGCAGATAGTCGAGGATCCGCACGATGTCCGGGTGGTCGAGCGCGATGAGGTAGCGGCGCTCGCTCTCCGCCAGCTCGGCCAACTGCTTGTCGTGCCGGTTCAGCAGCTCCTTGACCGCGACCTGGGTGTCTTCGAGGCGGGTGTTCTCGGCGAGGTGGACCCAGCCCTGGCCGCCGTGGGCCAGGCAGCCGAGCACCCGGTACTGGCCGAGCATGTCGCCCTCGCGCAGCCGCGGCACGAACGAGTAGCGGTGCCCGCAGGCCGGGCAGTGGCCCTCGTTGGGTACGGGCGGCTCCACCAGCGGCGGCGCGAGCAGGGCGCCGCACGCCTTGTTGCCGCAGCGCTTGCCGTACGCCAGCGGCGCGTTCTCCGGGATCACCGAGTCGTACGCGTCCTCCGCGGGCAGCTCCGGCAGCACCAGCGGCTGCGCCGGGCCGCCGTCGGGCTCCGGCAGCCGCGGCGCGTCGCGGTGCCGGCCGCAGCTCGTGCAGTAACCGGCGGGCAGCAGCTCGCCGGGGCAGCCGCCGCCGGAGAACAGCCGGTGGGGGCAGCCGGTCCGTACGCCGGGGTCGGTCATCGGGGGCCCTCCAGACGGGCGATGTCCGCGCGCAGCCGGTCGGCCAGCTCGCGGAGCACCGCCACCGGGTCGCGGGCGCAGTCGTGCGCGGTGAGCGCGGCGTTGCGGGCGTTGGCCATCCGCGGCCCGGTACGGCCTCGCTCCAGGGCGATCACCCGGCGGACCAGCCCGCGGGCGTACCCGCGCAGCGCCGGGCACTCCACCCGCCGCTCCGCCTCCTTCAGGAACTCGGTGCCGGGGCGGCGCAGTACCACCAGCAGCCGGACGCCCAGCGCCGCCAACTGCGTCAGCACGCCGAGGGCCGCGATCGGCTCCGCCGCGGTGTCGGCCCCGGCCACGGCGACCCTGACCGGCAGGTCGAGCTGCCGGCCCGAGTCGCGCAGGGCGGGCCGCGGGCCGCCGCCGCGCAGCCAGGCGGTGAACGCGCTGCCGTACGGCTCCGGCAGCCGCAGCCGCTCGCCCAGCGCGTACGCGAGGTCGTCCGCCCTGCTCCCCGCGGCGTCCAGGGCGATCTCCACCCGGTCGAGGCCGGCGGTGAAGGCGAGGTCCCGGGCGGAGCCCTCGGGTGCGGTGGCGAGCAGCACCGGCGGCCCGGCGCCCGCGGCCCAGCCGGCGAGCCGCGCGGCCAGCCCGGCGTCCGCGCCGGTGCCGGGGCGGGCCGGTACGACGGCGGAGAGCGCGGCGTCGCGCGGCGCGGGCCCGCCGATGAGCCGGTCCACCTCCGGCAGCAGCTCCGCGATCCGGTCCAGCGGGATCATGTGCCCGTGCCGCTTCTCGAACTGCGGCACCTGCCCGTCGTCGTAGAACCGGCTGACGACCATGCCCAGGACCTCGGGCGGCGGCTCGGGGGAGACCTGGTCCAACTGGGCGTTGGCGACGCCCGCGCCGCTGAAGCCCGCTTCGAGGACCATCACCTGGTTCTCCGGCGTCAGTTGCCACCAGGCGCCGTACGGGCCCTCCACCCGGGCCCGTACCCATAACCCCTCGTCGCCCCTGGCGGGGAAGCCGCCGATGAGCACCTTCGCGCCGGTGTAGCGGGGGATGCGGCGCAGCGGCGCCGGGCGGGCCCCGGCGCGGGGCGGGTCGAGGGACAGCAGCGCGACGTCGCCGTCGGCCGGTTCCGTGCCGCAGGGTCTGACGGAGCCGGGCAGCGGGCGGGCGCGGCTGGGTGCGACGGCGCCGCGGTAGTCGGCGTAGTCGACGGTCAGCTCGCCGTCGGTGCCGTCGAGGGCGTGTGCCGAGGTCAGGGCCCGGTCGGGGGCGATGAGGATGCCCGCGCCCAGCACCTTGCCGCCGGCGCGCAGCCGCAGCCGCCAGCCGTTTCCCTCCGCGGCAGCCCGATCCCCCATGACGGCTGACGATAACGCTCCCGGCGGCTCCCCTCTACACTCTGGCACGGCTCAATGACAGATAGTCATGAGGTGAAGGGGGCACGCTGATGGCGCACGAGGCGCAGGGCGACGAGTTGGTGGGGCTCTCGGACGCGATCGCCGAGGTGCGGCGGGAGTTGGCGAAGGCGGAGCGCGAAGGGGAGCGGAGCGACTGGCGGTTCCGGGTGGACCGGGTGAGCCTGGAGTTCGCGGTGGAGCTGCACCGTACGGGGGAGGGGCGGCTCTCGCTGCGGCTCGGCGTGGTGGAGGCGGGCGCCGGGGGATCCGCGACCCGGGTGGGTACGCACCGGGTACAGCTCGATCTGGTGCCGCACGGCGCGGCCGGGGACCGGCCGATCAGCCGCTGAGGGCGCCTCGCCGTTGAGGCGGCCGTGGTACGGGGCGGTGCGGTGGTGCGCGGGTCCTGCCGTGGTGCGGGGTCCGGCGGTGGCGTACGGGATGGGGTCCGTACGACATCGCCTCTGCCGTCCGGCTCGGAACGATTCGGCACCGGGCCTTCGGGGTCCTGCGGGATGAACGGGCGGCTAGCCCCGCTCGATGCGGATCGTCGTCCACGCGCCGACGTGCACCCGGTCGCCCTCTCTCAGCGGCACCGGCACGAAGGGCTGGATCGGGTCGGCCGCGCCGTTGACGGTCGTGCCGTTGGTGCTGTTCTGGTCGACCACCGCCCAGCCGCCCTCCGGCTGCTCGACGAGCATCGCGTGCTTGTGCGAGACACCCGGGTCCTCGGGCGGTCTGGCGAGGTCGATGTCGGGCACCTCGCCCGTCGACTGCCGTTTGCGGCCGATCGCGATCTGCGGCCCGACCAGCGGCACCTTCTGCTCGGGCGAGTACGCCGGCAGGTTCAGCCCGTGTGCCTCGGGACCGCTGCGCGACATCATCGCCGCGAAGTACTCCCGGTCCGGCGCGACGACCGCCACCCAGCCGACGCCCATAGGCTGCGGCGGCGGCCCCTGGCCGGGGAACTGCTGCCCGTGCTGCCCGTGCTGTCCGTGCTGTCCGTGCTGTCCGTGCTGTCCGTGCTGCGGCGGCGGCTGCGCAGAACTGGGCGGCGTGATCACGAAGTCGCCGCCCATCCGCGGGTCCTGCTGCGGCGGCGCCTGCGGCGGCACGCCGAGCCCGGGGCCCGGCGGCGGCGGTGGCGGCGGAGGCGGTGGCGCCTGCGCCGCACCGGTGTCCGGGCCCAGCGGCTCGGGCCCGCGGTGGACCTGCGAGGGGCCCGAGGGCTGGTACGTCAGCCCCTGCGGGTGCTGCGGGTGGAAGCCCTGCGAGAAGCCCTGGGCCATCGTCGGCGGCACGTACGGCTGGGCGCTCTGGGTGACGAAGTTGTACCGGCACTCCTCGCAGAACTGCGCCTGCCCCTCCCGGGGCGTGCCGCACGACGGGCAGGGCTCCGCGGCCTGGGTGGGCTCGCCGGCGGGGGGACCGGGGTAGCCGTAGCCCCCGGGCCCGGCGGCGGGACCTGGGCGGCCGGTGGCGGGACGGCGCCCGGCATGCGGATGCCGCACACCTCGCACCAGTCCTCGGCTCCTGACGGGTGACCGTTCGGGCAGGTCGCCATCTCGGTGGATCCCCCTGTCTCACTCTCGTCACTTCTTGACGCGGACGGTCTTCGTCGACCGTGTCTCCAGTGTCATC
Organism: Streptomyces sp. CMB-StM0423; assembly: GCF_002847285.1. Lineage (NCBI taxonomy): Bacteria > Bacillati > Actinomycetota > Actinomycetes > Kitasatosporales > Streptomycetaceae > Streptomyces > Streptomyces sp. CMB-StM0423. The sequence goes on from NZ_CP025407.1 coordinate 5,694,576, forward strand.
TCGTCGGCCTCCGCGACCTTGGCCTTCAGACGCACAGTACCGCTCGCCGCGTCGACCACGTCCACCACCTTCGACAGTAGCTTTGCGGTGTCCGCGTTGCCGGAGGCGCTCGCGAGCTGGACCGCGCGCCCCAGTTTGGCCGTGGCGCCGTCCATGTCGCCGGCCTTGCGGTCCTCCAGTCCCGCCTGGATGACCTGGGCGAGTTCGGCCTGGCCCGTGTAGTGCGCGACCTGCGCGTTGATACGGGTCGAGGCCGCCATGTCGTCCGTCCACACCGCCCGGATCAGCCCCTGGGAGAGGGTCTGCGCGCTGCCGTCGGGGCGCGGCAGGATGAGCGAGACGCGGGCGGCAAGCATCTCCTGGCCCACGGAGGCGGGGGGCACCTCGACGCAGACGTGGTAGTCGCGGGACTCGTCGCCCCACGAGCCCGTGGGGTAGTCGCCGGCGCGCGGGCCGGCCTCCGTACGCCGCTCGGTCAGCTCCTCGACCGTGGGGGCGACCTGCTTGACGAACTTTATGACCGAGCCCTGCGGCGTCCACAGCCGCAGCGCCACGTCCGCGACCTCCTTGCCCATCGCGGTCTCCATCATCTGCGTGAAGTCCGCGGCCAGGCCGGCCGGGTCGGCGACGATGTCGGCGGTGCCGAGCAGCGCGGAGGCGATGCCGGTGACCTCCTTGACCTCCCAGTCCGTGCCGACGCCACGGGCGTCGCAGGTGAACCGGCCGGCGCAGGCGTCGAGCGCGGCGCGCAGGTCCTCCGGCGACTCGTGCTCGTTGCGGCCGTCGGTGAGCAGGATGCCGTGCCGGATCGCCACCTCGGAGGAGCCCAGCAGCTTGTCGGCGAGCCGCAGCCAGGTGCCGATCGCCGTGCCGCCGCCGGCGCTCAGCTTGCGCAGCGCTTCCTTGGCCTCGGTACGGGTCGCGGCGTCGGCGACCGCGAGCCGGCCGCCGCCGGGGTAGACCTCGCGGGCCACGTGGGTGCCGGCGACGACGGCGAAGGCGACGCCGTCGCGTACCGTCTCGATCGCGGCGGCGGTGGCGTCCCTGGCATTGCGCATCTTGGTGGGGGGATAGTCCATCGAACCCGAGCAGTCGACCATGATCACCACGCCCGCGTCGGGACCCGCGGAACCGAACTGCATACGCGCCGGGTCGGCGGCGGGCAGCGGCATGCCGCCCGTCGTGCCGCCGCCCGTCGAGGCGACGGTGACGATCGCGTTGACCTCGCGGCCGCCCTCGGGCAGGTATTCGTTCTGGTAGACCTCGACCGAGAACTCCGGCGCGTTCGACTTCGAGAAGTTGGCCATCTCGTCCCCTCCCACTGATGGTATTTAGATCTATGTAGACAATTCACCGGGCAAGAGAGGCTGCCTACGTTACGCGCGCCGCCCCCCGTGGCGGATCAAACCCCCTCGTGTCCCCCCTCCATCACGAAGGGCCTGCCCCGCCCGCCGGGCCGGGGAACGGGAGTACCGCCACTGTTACGTTGTCGTGGCCGCCCCCGTCCAGGGCGTGGCCGACGAGCACCTGGGCCGCGTGCAGCGGCCGGGTCGCGGCGTCCGGCGGCACCGCGGCGGCCAGTTCCGCCGCCGCCTCGGCGTAGTTCCACAGCCCGTCGGTGCACACGATCACCACGCCCGGCCCGTCCGGCTTGAACGAGGCGGTGTGCGGGTCGAGTTCGTGCGCGTCCGCGCCCAGCCAGCCGGTGATCGCGTGCGCGCGCTCGTCCGCGTACGCGTCCGCCTCGGACATCAGCCCGGCGGCGACCATCTGCGCGGCCCACGAGTCGTCCTCGGTGAGCCGGGCCGACGGCGCGGCGCGGTCGTCCGGCACCCAGTACGCGCGCGAGTCCCCGACCCAGCCGACGGTCAGGATGCCGCCGGCGATCACCGCGCTGACGATCGTGCAGGCCGGCGCGTTCTGGTGGCTCAGCGGCGAGTGCTGTGCGGCCAGTTCGTTGACCGAGCCCGCGGCGGCCAGCAGCGCCTCGTGCATCGCCTGCTGCGGGTGCAGCCCGCGGCCCAGCGTGGCCTGCAGCGACGCCCCCGCGGCGACGCTGGCGGCGGCGGACGCCTCGTCCGGGCGGCCGGCGGAGGACACGCCGTCGCAGACGACGGCGACCGTGGCGGGCGCGCCGTTGGGCAGGACGGTGTCCGCGATGGCGAAGAAGTCCTCGTTGCGGTGGTGGCGCAGGCCCCGGTCGCTGACCGCGGCGACGCCCTCCACCTCGTGCTCCATGTGGTCCCGCTCGCGCGGCTGCGCGTGGCCGCAGCGCTCGCAGTAGCCGTCGACGTCGATCGCGCCCGTACGGCACGCGATGCAGCGCCGCCCCGGCGGCACCGGACCTGCGGCCGGTGCCCCGGCGGCGGCCGGGGCGTCCGGGGCGGCGGTGCCGAGCGCCGCGCGCGGGTCGGCGCCCTGCGGCGCCACCGGCTCGGCGATGCGCTGGTGCTCCGGGTCCCCCCCGGGCGTGTCCAGCAGGAACTCGCCGGATTCCCCGCCGCCCTCCGGGGCGGCCCCGGGGCCCGCGATGCGGTAACTGCCGGTGCGCTGCCCCTCCGAGGGACGGCTGTCCGGCGCGGCGACCCGGCCGGCGGGCGGCGCGCCCGCGGGAGCCGCGGCGGGCGCGGCGCCGTTGGGACCCGCCGCGGGTGCCGCGGCCGCCGGCGCGGCCGCCGCGGGGGCGGGCGCGGCGAGATCCGCGCCGCACGCCCCGCAGAACAGGTCACCCTCCTCCAGCGGCTCCTCGCACGAGGGGCACGAGTTCAGTTGGGATACGGGAGGTGTGTTCGCCATGGGCTTTCCTCTCATACCCAGGTCTTCGGCCGGTAGCGGTTGGCCCGTTCGACCATGTCGATCCGCTCATGGCCGTGCTGTGCGAGACGGGCCAGCACGCGGAAGGAGTTTTCCAGACCGAACCGCAGTCCGTCCTCGTCCAGCGCGCACCCCAGCAGTGCCGGCTGCGGCGGACCCGAGGGGGCGGCCGGGACCGCGCCGGCCCCGGTACGGCCCGTCAGCACCCAGTCCAGCGCACTGCCCAGCACCTCGGTGGAGAGCCGGGCTCTGCGGCCCGCGTCCAGGCCCACGTCCTGCAGCCGCTCCACCTGCGTACCGGCCGCGTGCAGATCGGTCAGCAGCGGCTCCTGCGGGGCGCGCTGGCGCAGCCGGGCCCTGATCGCCGCGACCCGCGCGGCGGTGTAGTGGATCGACGCCTCCGGTACGGACTCCAGCGCCCGTACCGCACCGGACCTGTCGGCGGCGGCGAGCCGCACCCGGGCGAGCCCGAACGCGGCGCTGACGTAGGCCGGGTCGGTCGTCCACACCAGCCGGTAGTACTCGGTGGCGTTGTCCAACTGGCCCAGCACCTCGGCGCAGATGCCCAGCGCCAGCTTCGGTGCGGGCTCGCCGGGGAAGGCGTCGTAGATCGCGTCGAAGGACAGCGCGGCGGTCTCGAAGTCGCGGGTGGCCAGGGCCTGGAGGCCGCGGTACCAGACGATCCGCCAGTCGTCGGGGTGCTGCTCGCCCAGCTCGGTCAGCGAGGAGCCGGTCGCGGCCAGGTCGCCCAGCTCCAGATGGGCGCGCACCCGGCGCAACTGCAGCTCGATGGAGTCCGTCGGCGCGTTGGACAGGGCGGCGGTCAGCTCCGCAGGCGCGGACGCCATCAGGCCCGCGAGGAAGCCCGCGTTGGGGTCGCTGGGGCTCACCCGCGGCACCGGCAGCGCCAGCGCCGCCGCGGGGGAGTCCAGCGGCAGCGTGTCCGCGATCTGCGCGGGCAGCGCCACCTGCGTGCCCATCCCCTGCCCGCCGCCCGGCAACTGCGGCGGTACGCCCTGCGCGGGCGGCAGCGCCGGGACGCCGTTGCCGGCGGCCCGCACGGCGCGCTCGCGCTTGTTGACGGGCCGGGCGCCGAGCTGCGAGGTCTCGCCGGTCGCCGGCGGGAACAGCTCGGTGTCCACCACGCGCAGCTCGGGACCGAAGAGCGTGGACAGCGCCGGCTGCGGCTTGCCCGTCTGCAGCGCCACGACCTCCCGCAGCACGCCCGTCAGTTGCTCGGACATCTCCGCGGCCGAGGCGAACCTGCGGGCCGGGTCGGGGTCGGTGGCGCGGACCAGCAGGCGGTAGAAGGACTCGTACCGGTTGAAGACGTCGATCGAGTCGGGGTCGGGCAGGGTGTCGACGAAGACGTTGGTGTAGCCCTGGAAGTCGAAGGTCAGCACGGCCAGCGTGCGCGCCACCGTGTACAGGTCGGAGGCGATGGACGGGCCGACGTCGGCCACCTCGGGCGCCTGGTAGCCCACCGTGCCGAAGATCGCGGACTCGTCGTCGTCCATGCGGCGCACCGCGCCCATGTCGATCAGCTTGAGCTGGTCGCCCTGCTGGATGGCGTTGTCGACCTTGAAGTCGCAGTAGAGCAGGTTGCGGCTGTGCAGGTGGCCGAGCGCCTCCAGCGCCTCGATGCCGTACGCGCACGCCACCTCGACCGGCAGCGGGTCGCGCTTGCCGTCCGGCGTGCGCCGCTCGTTGGCGATCTCCTTCATCGACTTGCCGCCGACGTACTCCATGACGATGTAGCCGTCGAGGCTGCCGGTGCGCTGGTCCAGGTGCTCGACGAAGTTGTAGATGCGCACGATGCCCGCGTGCTCGATCTCCGCGAGGAACCGGCGCTCGGAGACGGCCGCCGCGATGGCGTCCTCGTCACCGGTGTTCAGCAGGCCCTTCAGGACCACCCAGCGGTCGGCGACCGCGCGGTCGATCGCCAGGTAGATCCAGCCCAGGCCGCCGTGCGCGAGGCAGCCCGCGACCTGGTACTGCCCGTGGACGATGTCGCCCTCCTGGAGCTTGGGCACGAAGGAGTACGGCTGCCCGCACTTGGTGCAGAAGCCCTCCGTACGCCCCGCCCGCCCGCCGCGCGAACGGCCCACCGGCGCCCCGCACTCGCTGCGGCTGCAGTACCGCTTGCGCTCGGGCACCTCGGGGTTCGCCAGCACCGCCGTGCGCGGGTCCGGCCGCGGCACCTCCGGCACCGTCACCAGGCCCGCGCCCAGCTTGCCGCGGGAGGCCACCGCGGACGTACGCGAGCTCTTCACCGAGACGGAACGGCCCGTCGACGCCCCGGTCAGCGCGCGCGACAGCCGCCCGGACACCGACCGGCGCGACGCCCGCGAACTGCTCCGCGACGTGCTGCTCGACCGGCTCGACGCGCTGGAACTGCTCGACGACGAACTGCCCCTGCTGCCCCGGCTGCCGCGGCGGTGCCCCGTCACCCCGGTGGGCGCCGAGCCGACGACGCCGTCCGGCGAGACGACGGGGGCGAGCCCGCAGGTGTCGCAGTACAGCTCGCCGCCGCCGACGTCCTCGTACGTGCCTCCGCAGCCCGGCCGCTGACATGCCTGCGCGTTGCTCATGACTCCCCCAACTCCGTTCCTTCCAGCCTCACGCCGTGCCCCCGGGGCGGTCCACCGGGCCCGCGAGCACCTCCGCCGTGGCCCGCTGGTAGCGCTGCACCGCCTGCTCCGCCGCGATCAGGTCGCAGGGCGCCGACCACAGCAGCCGGCGCGCCGCGTCGTACCGCTCCACCAGGATGCGGTCCTCGGCGAAGCCGTGCCGGGCCACCTTCGCCTTGTACGCGTCCAGCCGGCCGCGCAGCTCCGCGCGCACGGCCAGCGGCGCGGTCACCGCCGTCAGCGACTCCCGCGCCCGTAGCAACTCCTCCTCGGCCCGCTGCTCCAGGCTCTCCAGCAGCGGCGAGAGCCGGTGCCACTGGGCGCGCCTGCGGAACTCGACCGCGTTGGCCAACTGCTCGTTCAGCGCGGTCGGCGGGCCGCTCACGGCCGGCACCTCGGACGCCGCTATCTTCGCCAGCACCTCGCCGCGCGCCCGCCGGGCCTCGCCCAGCGTACGGTCCGCGCGCGACAGCACGTCGCGCACCCTGATCAGCCGCTCCTCCGCGTCCTGCCGGACGTGCAGCACGGCGTCGATCTCCCGGCGCACGTCCTCCAGACCGCGCGCCGCCGCGTCGTAGCGCGCGGTGTCCGGCGTGCCGCCGCCGGGCGCCGCGCCAGGGCTGCGCCCCGCGGGCCGGGACCAGAACGCGAGCGGGTCGCGCACCACCTCGTCGCGCAGCGACGCCAGTTCCGCCGTGATCCGCTCCAGGTCGTCGCCCGCCGGGTGCTCCCCGGAACGTACGCCGACGGAGTGGGCCAGCGACCGGGTGCGCTGCAGCTCGGCGGCGAGCAGGTCGATGCGCGCGGGCAGCGCCGACCACACGGAGTCCGCCGCCGCGACGACGTCGATCACCTCCGCGTACCAGCGGTTCATCCGCTCCACCAGCTCGTCCAGCTTCAGCGACTCCGACAGCCGGGCAGGCCCCGTCAGCGACGCCGGATAGCCGCCGGCGAGGGTACGCGGCAGGGCCGCGGCACCCGGCGCGATGGTGACGCCGTGGTCCCGCAGCAGCGCCGTCAGCTCGGCCAGCTCCGTCGAACCCGGCGAGCGGCGGCGGGTCCGGATCTCCCGGGCCGAGCCCAGCGCGCCGGTGTACGCGTCGAAGTGCGCCCACAGCAGCGAGATCGCCTGCTCTGCGGCGGCCCAGCGCTCCTTGGTCGTACCGGACAGCTCGGCGCCCTCCAGCAGCCGGCGTCCCGCGTGGTCCTGGAGCGCGAGCAGCGAGGTCTCGATCGCCTCGTGCTCGGCTCCCAGCCGCGCGAGCGCACGATCGACCTCCTCGCGGTCCATCGAACCCCGTGGCGGGAGCGGCATCTGTTTCCCTCCGTGCTGCCGTACTCTGCCCGTTGCCCTGCTGTTCCTGCTCCGGCGTGCGCCGGCTCAGTCCTTGTACTTGGGGGCCGGCGGTCCTTCGATCCCCGGCATGGCGTCGGCCAGCCACTCGTCGTAGGCGTCCTGCCAGCGCCCGTCCTTGCGGTAGTCGTCGAGCAGCTTGTTGACCCGGCGCACCAGATCGTGGTCGTCCTCGTTCATCGCCACGCCGTAGGGCTCGGGCTGGTCCAGGGTGCCGAACAGTTTCATCGACGGGTCCTGCGCGGCCTGGCCCGCCGCCAGCGCGTTGTCGGTGACGACCGCGTCGGCCTTGCCGAGCTGCACCCGCACCAGGCAGTCGAGCTGGTTGGGCACCAGCATGACCTCCGCGCCGTGCGAGTCCTCCTCCAGGGCGGCCTGGCCCGTGGAGCCGTCCGCGGTGCAGACGCGCTTGCCGTCCAGGCTCTCGTCGAAGCCGGTGATGCCCGCGTCCTCGGGCGCCAGCACCTGCTGGTCGCCGGTGAAGTACTCGGTGGAGAAGGACACGTCCTGGATGCGCTCGCAGTTGATGGTCATCGTGCGCACCACGATGTCGACGTCCTTGGCCTGCAGCGCCGGGACCCGCTGGCTGGTCGGGATGGAGCGGAAGACGATCTTCTTCTCGTCGCCGAGGATCTCCCCGGCGATGGCCCGCGCCAGGTCGATGTCGAAGCCTTCGAGATCGCCGGTGAGCGGGTTGCGGTAACCCCACTGGAAGCTGTTCTGGTCGATGCCGGCGATCAGATACTTGCGATCCTGGATCCGTTTGACGCCGTCGCCCGACGCGGTCGCGGACGGCCGCAGGCTCGCCTCCGGCGTCTCGCACTCCTCCTGGCTCGACTTCGCCGCCTTCGCCTGCTGCGCCGCGACCGCGCCGCCGGCGGCGCGGTCGTCCGCCGCGCCGTCCTGGCGGCCGTCGCCCGTGAGACCGGGCAGCAGGGCGGCGGTCAGCGCGACGGCCGCCGCCGTTCCGGCCACGCCGCCCCAGCCGCGCAGGTTCCGCCTCGTCCTCGGTGCCTTCGCCGTCCGCATCGCTGCCTCCCCCTTCGCCGTCATCGGTACTCCGAGAGCCTGCGGCCGATGCCGAACACCGCGCCGGCCGCGCCGAGCACGGCGAGCACCCCGGCCCCGATCCACAGCCCGGAGAGCGCCCCGCGGCCGTCCTCGGCCGCCGACTTGAACTCCTGGCGCTCGTGGTCGAGAGCCTCCCTGAGGCTGTCGTCGACCGCGTCGAAGAACTCGCTGGTCGACTTCTCCCCGCCGCCGCCGATGACCATGTCCTTCGCGTCCTCGTACTTGCCCGCGACGTTCTGGCTCTGCGCCTCGCCGTGCAGCTCGCGCCACTCGCGTACGTTGTCCACGGCCTCGGCGACGGGCTCGCGGCCCCGGTCGTCGTCGGCCAGCGCCAGGGCGCGGCCGAGCAGGCTGTCCTCCGGCGCCGCCTCGGCCTCGGGGTTCTTGCCGGCCAGCTCGGTCATCCCCTTGAGGTAGCTGTCCTCGTACTTGTCGAGGCCGTCCTCGGTGGTGACGGAGCCGCGGTTGACGTACGTCAGGTTCTCGTCGGCGCGGGCCCGCAGGGTGTTGATCCGCGCCTCGTTGAGCGCGTGCATCGACTGGGCGCCGTGCTGATCGGAGTCGCCGAGTCCTGAGCGGGCGAAGGTGTGCCCGACGGTCAGCCAGAGCAGCACGATCACGGTGGCCGCGGAGGCCGCCAGCAGGCCGTGGTTGAACACCCGGTTCGTACGGAGGTAGTGGCGGCGCTGCGCCCAGAACAGGACCCCGAGCGCGAGCAGCCCGCTGGCCAGCGCGGCCCACGGCCACGACTCGGCGTCGGAGTAGTCCTGCTCCAACTGGCCGGTCTCGGACAGGTAGAGCTGCTCGGCGGCGGGCAGCAGCGTCTCGCGCATCTGCTCGTCCGCGTAGCGCAGGTACGCGCCGCCGAGCGGCAGGCCCTGGCGGTTGTTGGCGCGGGCGGTCTCGACCAGCGAGGTGTAGACCGGCAGCGCCTGGTTCAGCTTCTCGATCTGCTGCTGCGACTCCGCGGCGCCCTGGGAGTTGGCCGCCGCCTTCACCAGCAGCTTCGACGCCTGCTGGATGTCCTCGTCGTACCGCTCGCGCACCTTGGCCGGCTCCTGCCCGCCCTCCAGGAAGCCGGTGGCCGCCGTGGTGTTGGCGCCGGCCAGCGAGCGGTAGATGTCGGCGGCGTCGGCGCTCAGCGGCTGGCTGCGGTTGATGACGTCGTCGGCCGCCGCGGAACGGTCGGACACCTGCCAGGCGGTGAGCGCCCCGAACAGCACGACCAGCGCCGCCAGTACGGCCCCGATGATCCGCAGCCGGCCCGGCTCGGTGGTCGCGGCGGCGCGCAGCCGGTCGACGCCCTCGGCGAACGCGGAGCGCCGCCCCGGTGGCGCGGCGGGCGGCGGCGGCGCGGCGGAGCCGCCCGCGGGGGAGCCCTGCTGCGGTACGAGTGGGCCGTCAGGGCCGGCCTGCGCGGGAAACGCAGGCGCGGTCCGATGCTCCGGCGGCGCGGCGCTGCCGGCCGGCGGCGGGTACGTCACGTGACCTCCCCCTGGGTCGCTGGCTGTTCGCCCGGTTGCGTGGGCGGGTCCAGTCCACCCCGGGCACGTCGGCAAGTATGGCGGCCCGTTCAGGCCGTCACACCGCGATTCCCGGGATCTTGTTCGGATCGGTACCGTAGCGCGCCACGCAGTGGACGTCTCGGTCCCATCCTGCCCTTCTTCACGCGCAGCGCATCCGTTCGGTTCCTGTTCCGACCGGCTTCCGCGCCCCGGGGGAGTACCGGGGCGCCGGGGCCGCGGCGGGGGTCGCCGCGGGCATAACAAAGGCCCGGTTCTAGGCAGAGATGCCGTCGATCCGGGCCAGGGCCTCGTCCGCGCCATATGGCTGCAGGTAGGGCAGCCAGCGCGGATCCCTATGCCCTGTCCCGATGATCCGCCAGGCCAGTCCGGACGGCGGCGCGGGTTGGTGGCGCAACCGCCAGCCCAGCTCGTGGATCGCCCGGTCGGCCTTCACATGGTTGCAGCGGCGGCAGGCCGCCACGACGTTGTCCCAGCGGTGCTGGCCGCCGCGGCTGCGCGGGATCACGTGGTCGACGCTGGTGGCCACCCCGCCGCAGTACGCGCAGCGCCCCCCGTCGCGGGCGAAGAGCGCCCGCCTGGTGAGCGGAACGGGCCCCCTCACGGGGACCCGTACGAACCTCTGCAGCCGCACGACGCTTGGCGCCGCTATCACCCGCGTGGCGCTGTGCAGGAAGGCACCGGATTCCTCCAGGCTGACCGCCTTGCCGTTCAGCACCAGCACGAGAGCGCGGCGCAGTGGCACGACGCCGAGCGGCTCGTACGAAGCATTGAGGACGAGGACGTGCGGCACGGTGCCTCCTTGTACGCCGGCGGCGCGTGGCTCGCGCCGGGACGATCTGGTCAACAGTGTGTCCTGCACTCCCGCCTCCGCGCCACCACGATCAGGTAAACGGGCCAACCGCCCGGCAAGGTTCCACGGCCGCCCCCGTGATGTTGATCCCCCCTTCCGACCCGCCCTACGCCTGGTCTCACCGGGCGGTAACCGGACCGCAACACGGGCGCCGCCGAGGGGTCACGCGGTCACCCGCCGGACGGCCCCGCGGTGGTAAAGCGACGCTAAAGAGGCAGGCCGGAGCGGCGGGTAGGGTGAGGGCGGTCCACCCCTGAACGGAAGGTTCCACGCCGTGTTCGCCACCGCTCGCCCGGCTGCCGAGAGTCCCTCCCCGACGCCGCTTGAGGACTCGCGCAAGAGCGCGGAGGAGACGGCCGGGTGGATCCAGGAGAACTGGGCCTCCTGGCTGGGCCTGGGCCTGCGGATCCTGCTCGTCGTCGTGATCGCGTACGTGCTGCGCCGCGTGGTCCAGCGTATGATCACCAAGCTGATAACGCGGATGACGCGCACCGCCGACGCCGTGGACGGCACCGCCCTCGGCGGGCTCCTCGTCAACCACGAGAGACGCAGACAGAGATCCGAGGCGCTCGGTTCCATCCTGCGCAGCAGCGCTTCCTTTGTGATCCTCGGCACAGCCGCCCTGACCGTGCTCTCCGCCCTCAAGATCGATCTGGCGCCGCTGCTGGCCAGCGCCGGCGTCGCGGGCGTCGCGCTCGGCTTCGGCGCCCGCAACCTGGTGATGGACTTCCTCTCCGGCGTCTTCATGCTCATCGAGGACCAGTACGGGGTCGGGGACACCATCGACGTCGGCGAGGTCACCGGCGAGGTGATCGAGGTCGGGCTGCGCGTGACCAAGCTGCGCGGCGACAACGGGGCGATCTGGTACATGCGCAACGGCGAGGTCAAGCGGATCGGCAACCTCAGCCAGGGCTGGGCCACGGCCGTCGTCGACGTGCCGGTGGCGGCGGACGAGAACCTGGACCGGGTGCGCGACGTGATCGCCGCCGCCGGCGGGGAGTTCGGCCGCACCGAGCCGTGGAGCGAGCAGTTGTGGGGCGAGGTCGACGTGCTCGGCCTGACCGCCGTCGCGCAGGGCACGGCCATCATCCAGGTGCAGGTCAGGACGATGCCGGGGAAGTCCATCGGGGTCGAGCGCGAGCTGCGCTGGCGGATCAGGGAGGCGCTGCTCGCCGCCGGGGTCGTCATGTCGGACGTACCGCCGGGCGCGATGGTGCCGCCCCGGGCGGAGCGGGTGGCGGTGCCGCAGCAGGCGCCGTCGGGCGGCGGTGGCGGCGGGGAGTAGCCCGAGCGGCCCCGGTCCCGGGCCGCCGCGGGCGGCCCGGCGCGCGTTTCGCCCGCACTCTTGACGCGCTTCGTCCGCGGCATTACTTTCGCCGCACTCCGATAGGAAAGTTTCCTAACCATTCGGGGCGGCGAGCGGTACGGCACCCGTCCGGACCGGGGAGAGGTGACGCCCATGGCCGGTGGCCCGGGGACGCTGCGGGCGATGAACGACCGCGCCGCGCTGGCGCTGCTGCTGGAGCACGGCACGCTCTCGCGCACCCGGCTCGGCAAGCTCACCGGCCTGTCCAAGCCGACCGCCTCGCAGTTGCTGGCCCGGCTGGAGGCGGCCGGGCTGGTCATCGCCACCGGCACCAGCGAGGGCAGCCCGGGACCCAACGCCCAGCTCTACGCCCTCAACCCCGCCGTCGCCCACGTGGTCGGGCTCGACGTCACCGCCGCCCGGATCCGCGCGGCCGTCGCCGACGTCACCGGGCGCACGGTCGGCTCGTACGAACTGGCCACCGCCAAGCGCACCGGCGGCGGCGCCGCGGAGGGGACCGTGCGCCGCGTCGTCCGCGCCGTCGACGGCGCCGCCAAGGACGCCGGGCTCACCCGCGCCGAACTGCACCGCGCCGTCATCGGCACCCCCGGCGCCTTCGACCCCGGCACCGGCCGCCTGCGCTACGCCTCCCACCTGCCCGGCTGGCACTCCCCGACGCTGCTGGAGGAGCTGGCCGCCGCCCTGCCCATGCCGCTCGCGTACGACAACGACGTGAACCTCGCCGCCGTCGCCGAGCAGCGCCGCGGCGCCGCCCGCGGCCACGACGACTTCGTCCTGCTCTGGAACGAGGAGGGCCTCGGCGCCGCCGTCGTCATCGGCGGCCGGCTGCACCGCGGCGGCACCGGCGGCGCCGGCGAGGTCGGCTTCCTGCCGGTGCCCGGCGCGACCCTCGTCCGCCAGGTCACCCGCGCCAACAGCGGCGGCTTCCAGGAACTGGCCGGCGCCCAGGCGCTCGCCCCGCTCGCCCGCGAACTCGGCCTCACCCCCGGCCGCGGGCACTACGCCGAGGTCGCGGCGGAACTCGTCGCCCGCGCCGCCGCCGAGCCCGGGGAACCCGGCCACGCGGAACTGCTCGACCGCTACGCGCAGCGCCTGGCCGTCGGCCTCGCCTCCGTGGTCGCCGTCCTCGACCCGCAGCTCATCGTGCTCTCGGGCGCCGTGCTGGCCGCCGGCGGCGACCGGCTGCGCGCGCTCGTCCAGTCCGAGCTGGCCGAACTGGCCGTGCCCCGGCCGCGCCTGGTGACCGGCGCGGTCGAGCGGCACCCCGTGCTCACCGGCGCGCTGGAGAGCGCGCTCGCCACCACCCGCGACGAGGTCTTCGACACCACCGCCCGCTGACGCCGGCCCGCCCGGCCCGTTTCCGCACCGCACCCGGCACACCCGACCCGGCACACCCCCACCCGGCTCGCTCGCACCCGCCCCACCCGCCCGTTTTTCCCCTGCATCCGCCAGGAGGTACGACGACCATGCCCACAACCCGCCCACGCGGCCGCGCCGTCGCCGCGGTCGCCGCCGCGGCCGCGCTCTCGCTCTTCGCCGCCGCCTGCACCGGCAGCAACGACTCAGGCGGAGCGGACGACGACCCCGACGCCGACGTCACGCTCACCTTCTGGCACGGCTGGAGCGCGCCGTCCGAGGTCGAGGCGATCGAGGCCAACATCGACGCCTTCGAGGAGAAGTTCCCCAACATCACGGTCAAGTCCGTGAAGGGCGTCAACGACGACAAGCTGAACCAGGGCCTGCGCGCCGGCGGCTCCAACGGCCCCGACGTCGTCTCCTCGTTCACCACCGACAACGTCGGCCGCTTCTGCTCCTCCAACGTCCTCGCCGACCTCGACCCGTTCCTCAAGGAGTCCGGCATCAGCCCGGAGGAGACCTTCCCGGCGCCGATGCTGGAGTACACCCAGTACGAGGGCAAGCGCTGCGCGCTGCCCCTCCTCGGCGACGCCTACGGCCTCTACTACAACAAGGACGCCTTCGCCGAAGCCGGCATCGACGCACCGCCGAAGACCCTCTCCGAGCTGGAGGAGGTCGCCAAGAAGCTCACCAAGCCCGACGGCGACGGCTACGAGCAGCTCGGCTTCATGCCCAACTACCAGGGCTACGAGACCACCGTCGAGCACTACGGCGGGCAGTTCGGCCTCACCTACTTCGACGGCGAGGGCAACTCCAGCGCCGCCGCCGACCCGAGGACGGCCGAGCTGTTCGAGTGGCAGAAGGGCATGGTCGACGCCCTCGGCGGCTTCGAGAAGCTGCGCAAGTACCGCAACACCTTCGGCGACGAGTGGGGCCCCAAGCACCCCTTCCACACCGGCCAGGTCGCCATGCAGATGGACGGCGAGTGGCGCGGCAAGATGGCCGCCGACGCCGACGTCGGCTTCGGGATAGGCGCGGCCCCCTTCCCCGTCCCCGACGACCAGGCGGACTCGTACGGCAAGGGCTACCTCTCCGGCACCATCACCGGCATCGCCACCACCAGCGAGAAGAAGAACGCCGCCTGGGAGCTGGTGAAGTACCTGACCACCGACACCGACGCCGTCGTGGACTTCGCCAACGCCATCCACAACGTGCCCTCCACGCTGGCCGCGCTGAAGTCCCCGAAGCTCAACGACGACCCCGTCTACCGCACGTTCGTCGACATCGCCCAGCACCCCGAGTCCAGCCACGCCCCGCCCTCGAAGAACGGCGGCGCCTTCCTGCTCACGCTCCAGGACTACGGGCTGAAGTACGAGAGCGGCGAGGAGGACGATCTGACGTCCCTGCTGGAGCAGGCCGACGAGCAGATCGACAAGGACAACGCGCAGGCCGGCTGATGTCCGCCGCCGTCTGCACCCTGGGTGCGCGGCGCCGCCGCGCGGCGCTGCGCACCCTCGGGTTCCTCTCGCCCTGGCTCGTCGGCTTCGGCGTCTTCTTCGCCTACCCCCTCGGCGCGACCGTCTACTTCTCCTTCATGAAGTACGACGGGTTCACCGACCCCGTCTGGGTGGGGCTGAAGAACTGGCGCTACGTCCTGTTCGACTACCCCTTCTTCTGGCCCGCTCTGGCCAACACCCTGTGGCTGGTGCTCGTGATGGTCACCCTGCGCACGGTCTTCGGGCTCGGCATCGGGCTGCTCATCACCAAGATCAAGACTGGCGCCGGCGTCTTCCGCACCCTGTTCTACCTGCCGTATCTGGCGCCGCCGGTCGCCGCCACCATGTCGTTCGTCTTCCTGATGAACCCCGGCACCGGACCGGTCAACACCATCCTCGGCCGGCTCGGCCTGGGCGAGCCCGGCTGGTTCAACGACGCGCAGTGGTCCAAACCGGCGCTGACGATCCTCGCGCTGTGGTGCGTCGGGGACCTCATGGTCATCTTCATGGCGTCGCTGCTGGACGTGCCCAAGGAGCAGTACGAGGCCGCCGAGCTGGACGGCGCCGGCGCCTGGTCCCGCTTCCGGTACGTCACGCTGCCGAACATCCGGCCCGTCGTGCTCTTCGCCGTCGTCACCGGCGTGATCGCCACGATGCAGTACTACACCGAGCCCATCGTGGCCGCGAAGGTCGCCAGCGGCGTCATCGGCGGCTCGGGACAGCACTTCGAGCCCGGCTACCCGGAGAAGTCCACCCTCACCGTCCCGCAGAGCGTCTACCACCTGGGCTTCCAGCGGTTCGACACCGGCGCCGCGTGCGTCGTCGCCCTCGTGCTCTTCGTCCTCGCGATGGCCTTCACGTACGTGCTCATGCGCCGCGGCAGCGGCTTCCTGAAGGAGGACGACTGATGGCCGCGGTACATCCGGTCGAGCGGAAGCGGCCCGCGGCGGCGCGCCCCGCGGCCTCGGGCCGGCGCCCGCGGCGTGGTCCCGCGACGAACGCGCAGGCGCGCCGCAGGGAGCTGCTGAACTGGGTCGCGGTGCACGCCCTGGCGATCGCCGCGTCGCTGTTCTTCGTGCTCCCCTTCGTCTTCGTCTTCCTCACCGCCGTGATGAGCGACGACCAGGCGCTGACCCGGGCGCTGTGGCCGCGTACCTGGGAATGGGGCAACTTCGGCACGGTGTGGGAGACCCCGGGCTTCCTCACCTGGTGGCGCAACACGCTGCTCTACGCGGGCCTGGGCACCGTGCTCGCGGTCGGCTCCAGCCTCCCCGTGGCGTACGCGCTGGCCAAGTTCCGCTTCCGCGGCCGGAACCTGGCGATGATGATGGTCATCGCGGCGATGATGCTCCCGCCGCAGGTCGTCATCGTCCCCATGTACCTGTTCTGGTCCCGGCAGATGGACATGACCGGCACCCTGTGGCCGCTGATCATCCCCTTCGCCTTCGCCAACCCCTTCAGCGTCTTCCTGCTGCGGCAGTTCCTGCTGACCATCCCGCGCGAGTACACCGAGGCCGCGCGCATCGACGGCTGCGGCGAACTGCGCATCCTGCTGCGCATCGTGGTGCCCATGGCCAAGCCCGCCATCGCCGCCGTCGCCCTGTTCCACTTCTTCTACTGCTGGAACGACTACTTCGGGCCGCAGATCTACGCCTCGGAGAACCCGGGCTGGTGGACGCTGAGCTACGGGCTGGAGTCGTTCAAGGGTGCCCACCAGACGGACTGGAACCTCACCATGGCGGCCACGGTCCTGGTCATGGCCCCGGTGATCGTGGTCTTCTTCTTCGCCCAGAAAGCCTTCATCGAGGGCGTCACCCTGACAGGAGTCAAAGGTTGAAACTCGCAGTGGTAGGCGGCGGCTCGACCTATACGCCCGAGCTGGTCGACGGGTTCGCGCGGCTGCGCGAGACGCTGCCCGTCGACGAGCTGGTCCTCATCGACCCCGCCGCCGAGCGGCTGGACCTGATCGGCGCCCTGGCGCGGCGGATGTTCGCCCGGCAGGGCCACGACGGGCGGGTCGTCACCACCGCCCGCCTCGAAGAGGGCGTCCAGGGCGCGGACGCCGTGCTCGTCCAACTGCGCGTCGGCGGGCAGGCGGCGCGGCAGCAGGACGAGACGTGGCCGCTGGACTGCGGCTGCGTCGGGCAGGAGACGACCGGCGCGGGCGGTCTCGCCAAGGCGCTGCGCACCGTGCCCGTGGTGCTCGACATCGCGGAACGGGTCCGGAAGGCCGCCCCCGACGCCTGGATCATCGACTTCACCAACCCCGTCGGCATCGTCACCCGCGCGCTGCTGCAGGCCGGGCACCGCGCGGTGGGCCTGTGCAACGTCGCCATCCACCTCCAGCGGACGTTCGCGCGGCTCTTGGACGCCCCGCCCGCGGACGTCCACCTGGAGCACGTCGGCCTCAACCACCTCACCTGGGAGCTGGGCGTACGCCTCGGCGGCCCCGGCGGCGTCGACGTGACGCCCAAGCTGATCGGCGAGCACGGCGCCCGGATCGCCGGGGAGCTGCGGCTGCCGCCGGAGCTGCTGACCCGGCTCGGCGTCGTGCCCTCGTACTACCTGCGCTACTACTACGCCCACGACCAGGTCGTGGGCGAACAGCGCGAGGGTCCCTCGCGGGGCGCGCAGGTCGCCGGGATGGAGGCCGAGCTGCTGCGGATGTACGCCGACCCGACGCTCGACACCAAGCCGGAGCTGCTGTCCAAGCGCGGCGGCGCGTACTACTCCGAGGCCGCCGTCGCGCTCGCCGCGTCACTGCTGGGCGGGGCGGCGGGCGCGGTGCAGGTCGTCAACACCGTCAACCGCGGCACGCTGCCGTTCCTCCCCGACGACGCGGTCGTCGAGGTCCAGGCCGAGGTCACCGCCGAGGGCGCCAGGCCGCTGCCGGTCCCGGAGCTGGACCCGCTGTTCGCCGGCCTCGTCGCGCACACCACCGCGTACGAGCGCCTCGCGCTGGACGCGGCGCTGGAGGGCGGGCGCGAGCGCGTCTTCCGCGCGCTGCTCGCGCACCCGCTGGTCGGGCAGTACGACCGCGCCGAGAAGCTGGCGGACGCGCTGATCGCGCACAACCGGGAGCATCTGCCGTGGGCCTGAGCCCGGTCGCCGTGCTGGCGATCGACGCCGGGAACAGCAAGACGGACGCGGCGCTGGTCGCGGCGGACGGCACGGTGCTGGGCCAGGGGCGCAGCGGCGGCTTCCGGCCGCCGGTGACCGGGGTGGCGGCGGCGGTCGACGTGCTGGCGGAGGCGGTGGCCGGGGCGGTACGGCAGGCGGGGGGCGACGGCTCCGGCGGTGCCGTCGCCGGACAGGTGTCCGCGCATGTGTCCGCGTGCCTGGCCAACGTCGACCTGCCCGCGGAGGAACGCGCCATCCGCGCGGAACTGGAGGCCCGCGGCTGGGGCCGTACGGTTGCCGTCCACAACGACACGTTCGCCCTGCTCCGCGCCGGCCTGCCGCCCGGCGCGCAGCCGCGCGGCGTCGCCGTCGTCTGCGGCGCCGGCATCAACTGCGCCGGGCTGCTGCCCGACGGCCGCACCCACCGGTTCCTCGCCCTCGGCAGGCTGTCCGGCGACTGGGGCGGCGGCGCGGGGCTCGCGGCGGAGGCGGTCTGGTACGCGGCGCGGGCGGAGGACGGCCGCGGCGAGCCGACCGCCCTGGCGACGGCGGTGCCGGAGCACTTCGGCCTCGGCACGATGTACGAGCTGATCGAGGGCGTCCACCTCGGCCGGGTCCCGGTGGCCCGCACCCAGCGGCTGGCCCCGCTGCTCTTCGCGGTGGCGGCCGGGGGCGACCCGGTGGCGCGGTCCATCGTGGACCGGCAGGCGGACGAGGTGGTGGCGCTGGCGGCGGTGGCGCTGGAGCGCCTCGGCCTGCTGGACGAGGAGGTGCCGGTGGTGCTCGGCGGCAGCGTCCTGGCCGCGGGCCACGCGCAGTTGGACGACCGGGTACGCGCCCTCCTCACGGCCCGCGCCCCGAAGGCGGTCCCCCGGGTGGTCACGGCCCCGCCGGTGCTGGGCGCGGCCCTCCTGGGCCTGGACCGCGCCGGAGCCCCGGAGGAGGCCAGGTCCCGTACGCGGCAGCACTACGGCTGAGCCGGGCGGGCCCGGAACGCGGTCAGTCGCGGACGGCCCGTACCTCCAGGGCGTAGAGCGAGTAGCCGAACTCCGTCGCGCGCTCCACGCCCTGGACGCGGACGTAGCGCACCTCGCGCTCGTCCATCCGGACCGACTCGCGGCCGCCCTCGCCGTCGTTCACCGCCGCCGCCGTGCGCCAGCGGCGGCCGTCGGCGGAGACCTGCACGCGGTAGCGCTTCGCGTACGCGCTCTCCCAGTTCAGCGCCACCTCGCCGACCCGCACCGGCTTCGCGAGCCGCACCTGCACCCAGGCGCCGTCCTCGACCGGCGAGGACCAGCGCGTCTCCGGGTCGCCGTCCGCCACCGCCGCCGCCGGGAAATCCGGCGTCTCGTCCGCCGACGACGACGCGCGGCCGTCGCGGGCCAGGTCGGGGCCGCCCACCGCGGGGTAGGCGTGCACGGTGACGGTACGGACCTGGGCGGCGCCGCCGTCCTCCAGCTTCACCGGGATCTCGTACGTGCCCGGCCGCACGTCCTCCGTCGCCCGGATCTCGATCGGGGCCCTGGCCGTCGTGCCGCGGGCTATCCGCACCTCGCCGGGGGACTCCGCCTTCAGCCCCTCCGGCGCCTTCGCCGTCACCTTGCCGCCCGCGTCGCCGGGGCGCCGCGCGGACAACTCCGCGTCCACGACCACCGGATCGCCGCCGATCGTCACGTCCGCCCGGTCGCGGGAGAGCGACAGCCGGGCGCCCGGCTCCGCGGCGGACCACGGCACCACCTCGTACACCACGGGCGCCGTGGTGTCGGCGGCCCACACGAGCCGTACGGCGTCGGCGTCGGCGCGCTCGGCGGGCAGCTCCGTCCAGCCGCCGCCGTCGAGTTCGCCGACCGGGCGCCAGGCGGTCCCGCCGCCGTCGCGTACCCGGATCTGCACCTCGGCGCGGGTGCCCGTGCCGGGCTGGGTCAGCACCGTCACCGCCCGCAGCGGCCGCCGGTCGAACTCCACCACCAGCGCCTCGTGCGTGCCGGGCGACGGCGGCCGGGCGGCCTCGTACGCCGTGGCCGGCTTTCCGTCGGCCGCCGCCGCCACCGACGAGCCCTCCAGCGGCTCCGCGCCGCCCGAGACGGACGCCCCGGCGCCGGCGGAGCGCTGCGCGCCGCCGCCCGCGCCCAGCCAGGAGTCGGAGTCCGTCAGCGCCCGGCCGAGGAAGGCGTCGAGCACCCCCGCGCCCACCACCCCGCTCGGAGGTCCCTCCCACGTGCGCGCCAGCGCGCTGTGGGGGAGGCCCGCCTCGCCGGCCAGGCGCTGCAGCTCCAGCCGCGCCTGCCACGCCTCCTCGTTGCGGCCCGCGGCCTGCGCGGTGACCATGTCCACCGCCCGCTCGCCGGCCGCGCCGTACCGCGCCAACTGCGTCAGCCACGGCCGCACCTCGTCGCCGAACGTGCCGTCCGCCAGCGGCGCCAGCTCCTCCGGCGCGCGGCGCATCACGGTGAACGCCTCCCGCAGCCGCGCAGCCGCCTTCTCCGCGTCCCGCCTGCCGCCGGCCGCGCTCTCCCGCGCGCGCCAGAAGTCCGCGATCAGCGGCCGCAGATACGCCGACTCCCTGGCGCCCAGCTCCGACGACGCCGAGTTCCCGGCCAGCGCGGCGAGCGCGGCGCCCGCCTTCTCCGGCTCCGGGGCGTCCGCGGCGAGGTCGCGCACGGCGGCCCGCCAGGAGGCGTCCGGCTCGTACGCGCGCGGGTTCCAGGCGTAGTCGGCGACCGTGAACAGCGGCACCCGGGAGGCGGCGGGCTGCTCCATCGCGCCGGCCAGCACGCCCGCGGAGCCGGCGGCGACCGCCGGGTCGCGGCCGTCGTACGGGCCGAGGAAGATGCGGTCGCGGGCGTAGTCGTTGACGGGGTAGTTGTCCTGCGTGACCAGCGGGTGGCCGCCGAACGCGGCCTGCGTGTCACGCAGTTGGCCGCCGCTGATCTCCTTGGGCACCGCGCCGACGCCGGACCAGGCGACCTCGACCCGCTCGTCCAGCTCGCCGGCGAGCGCGGAGCGGTAGTCGGTGGTGCCGTCCTGGTAGTACTCGGTCGGCAGCAGCGACAGCGGCGCCGCGTCCGGGTGCCGCCGGGACAGGTGTGCGGCCAGCGCGTTGGCGGTCTCGGCCTGCGCGCGGGCGGCGGCCTCCGGGCCCGAGCCGTACTCGTCGGCGTCCTCGCCGCAGGCCCACTCGCTGTAGCTGACGTCCTGGAACTGGAGCTGGAAGGCCCGTACGCCCAGCGCCCACATCGCGTCCGCCTTGGCCAGCAGGTCCTTGCGGTCGCGGGCCGAGGAGAAGCAGAAGTCCTGGCCCGGCGCCACCGCCCAGGCGAGCGTCACGTGGTTGGCGCGGGCCCGCTCGGCCAGCTCGCGGAACCGGGCGCGCTGGTCGGCCGGGTACGCCTCGCGCCAGCCGGCCTGGCGGTACTGGTCGTCGCCGGGGGAGTAGAGGTAGCGGTTGAGCTTCGTGCGGCCCATGAAGTCGAGCTGCGCCAGGCGCTGTTCGTGGCTCCAGGGGCGGCCGTAGTGGTTCTCCGCGATGCCGCGCACGGCGGTGCCGGGCCAGTCGCGTACGGACACGGCGGGCAGCGTGTTCTCCGTACGGGCCGCGCGGGACAGTTCGCGCAGCGTCTGCACGCCGTGGAAGAGGCCCGCGGCGTCGGTCCCGGCCAGCGCGACGACGTCGCGGCCCTCGTACTGCCCGGCGGCCAGCCGGTAGCCGCCGGCCGGCAGGTCGGCCTGCTCGCCCGCGCCCAGGGCGCGCAGCGCGGCGTCGGCGGGGGAGCGGCGCGGCGGCGGGCCCGCGACGCCCGCGGGGCCGGCCGGCGTCTGGTCGGCGTAGACCACGAGCCCGGTCGCGGGCAGCGCGGCGCCGGGGCGCACCTGCGTGAACTCCCGTACGCCGACCGCCCGCAGCACCTCGTGCAGCTCCGCGAGCGCCCGCGGGTCGGCCCCCTCGGGGGTGACGAGCACCGCCTGCCCGCCCGCGTGCACCTCGCCGGCGCGGGCGCGCAACTGCTGCGGGCGCGGCCACACCGTGTCGCGCAGCGCCTCTTCGGCGGCCGGCGTCTCGGCCGACCCCGTGCCGCCGGCGTCCGGCTGCTGCGGCTGGGCAGCGGCCTCCGGCGCCCGGCCGCCGAGCAGCCCGCCGATCACGGCGGCGGACAACGCCGTCGCCGTGGCCACCCGCCGCCTGGCAGCTCCGCCCAACTCCGTCCGACCTCCGTCCGTTCCCGGTCCCGCACCCCGGCTGCCGGCCGTCTTCCGACCGTACGCCGACGCTGTCGACTGCTCATCGCCCCCGCGTTTCACGGCGGTTAAGGATGCGCGTACGCGTGCCGTACACCGGCCCCGCGCCGCCCGTGCCCGCGCGGGGCGCAGCCGAGAGCCCACCACCGCGATACCGCCGCTGTCAACGCGCCGGTCGGCCCCGATCCGCCGGGAGAGCGAGCCAGGGTACCCGCGCCGTACCGCCGTGGCACCCCCGGCCTGCGCGGGAGCTGGTACGCGGGAATCGGTGCGGCCGCGGCGAGGTGCTCCTCCGGTGCGCGGCCCGGTACGCGGCCGTCTTCCGTCCCGTCCGCCCCGGCGGAAAAAGCGGGCCGGGAGGGCGCACGTGCCCCATCTCTTGCGCTCCGCAGGGCCCTCTACAGTGAATTCGCCCGTTCCGGGTACTGTGACGTATGGCACGAACGCGTGTCGCCACGACTGCCGGGCCCTTGATCGGGTAGCGGCGGACGTGACCAGCCGTCGACCGAGGAGGTCCCGCGGTGACCGCTCCCGCTCCGTTCGAAGTCAGCCACGACCACCACCTCAAACCCGTCGAGGGCGCCGACCCCGACTACGGCCTGGCCGGCTCCTGCTCCTGCGCCGAGCTGCCGCTGACCAGCGAGCCGCCGCTGGCCGCGGGCACTCCACTGACCAGCGAGCCGCCGCTCGCCGCCGACGACAACCTCATCAGCGAGCCGCTGCCGCCCGTTCACTTCACGTGACGGCCTGCTGACGGCGCGCGGCGGCCGCAGTACGATCAGCCTTCCGGCTCACCCCGGCGGCGACCCTCCGGGGCCCGCGACGGGGTATGTGGGTGACGCCGGAGCCGATGACGTCGCATACCACCTGGGGGTGGCATGTCTCTGGCGCGGTTAGCTGCGCTGCACGGAGCCGCGGTCTCGTACGAACGCACGCCAGGCCGCTCCGTCCCGGTCCCCGACGACACCCTCGTCGCCGTCCTCGCCGCGCTCGGCGTGGACGCCGCCGGGCCCGCCGCCGTCGCCGCCTCGCTCGCGGCGTACGAAGCGGCCGAACGGGACCGCCTCCTGCCCGCGACCCTCGTGCCGCGCGCGGGCACCGTCCTCGACCCCGGGCCCCTGCCACCCGGCACGGTGACCGCCCTGGCCGGTGAGGACGGCGCGGAACTCGACCCGCGCGCCCCGCTCCCGCCCGGCGTGCACACCCTCACCGCCACCGCTCCCGACGGGCGCACCGGCAAGGCCACCGTCATCGCCGCCCCTGCGCGCGTGCCGCAGCCGGCCGGGCGCGGCGCCGGGCTCGCGCTCCCGCTGCCCGCGCTGCTGTCGACCCGCTCCTGGGGCATGGGCGACCTCGGCGACCTGGCGGAGCTGGCCGCCTGGTCGGCGCGTACCCACGGCCTGGACTTCGTGCAGTTGGGCCCGTTGCACGCCGCGGTCCCAGGCGCCGCGGGCCGGCCCGCGGAACCGTCCCCGTACCGGCCGTCCTCCCGGCGCTTCGCCGACCCCGTGCACCTGCGGATCGAGGACATACCCGAGTACCGCTACCTCGCCCCCGCCGACCGCGCCCAGGCCGCCGAACTGGCCGGCCGCGCCGCCGCGTTGCGCGACCAGGTGCGCGCCAAGGGCGGGCTCGTCGACCGCGACGAGGTGTGGCGGCTCAAGCGCGCCGCGCTGGAGCTGCTGCTGCGCGTCGAGCTGACGCCCGGCCGCCGCGTCGCGTACCACCACTTCCTCGCCGAACAGGGCCAGCCCCTCGACGACTACGCCGCCTGGTGCGCCCTGGCCGAGATCCACGGCCCCGACTGGCGCTCCTGGCCCGGCGGCCTCGCCGACCCGCGCTCCACCGCCACCACCCGCGCCCGGCACGACCTGCTCGACCGCATCGACTTCCACTGCCGGCTCGCCTGGCTCACCGACAACCAGCTCTGGCGGGCCCAGCGGATCGCCCGGGACGCGGGCATGGCCGTCGGCGTCATCCACGACCTGGTGGCCGGCGTGCACCCCTCGGGCGCCGACGCCTGGGCGGAGCAGTCCCTCCTGGCCGCCGGCTGCACCGCGGGCACCGCGCCGCGCGACGGCGACGCCCGCGGCACCGACCGGGGCGTGCCGGTGTGGCGGCCCGACCGGCTGGCGGCGGCGGGCTACGGCCCGTACCGCTCGGTCCTGCGCGCCGCGCTGCGGCGGGCCGGGGCGCTGCGCGTCGGGCACGTGAGCGGGCTGTTCCGGCAGTGGTGGGTGCCGGCGGGCCGGCCCCCGGCGGAGGGCACGTACGTCTCGTACGACGCGGAGGCGATGCTCGGCGTACTGGCGCTGGAGGCGCACCGGGCGGGGACGCCGGTGATCGGCGACGACCAGGAAGTGCCGGCGGATCCCGCGGTACGGGACACGCTCGCGGCGCGCGGCGTGCTCGGCACGTCGGCGCTGTGGAACCAGCGCGAACCGGCGCCGGAGACCCCCGGCGGCGTACCGTGCCCGCGGCCGCCGGAGCGCTGGCGGGCCGACGCGCTCGCCGCCGTCACCGGACACGGCCTGCCGCCCACCGCCGCCCGGCTCAGCGGCGCGTACCTGGCGCTCCGCCACGAACTCGGCCTCGTCGAAGGACCGCTGCCCGCCGCCCGCGCCGCCGACGCGGTGGAGGTCGGCACCTGGCTCGACCTGCTCGACCGGCTGCGGCTGCTGCCCGGTGGCCGGGCCGACGAGGCGTCCGTCATCACCGGCCTGTACCGCTTCCTCGCCCGCACCCCCGCCCGGCTCGTCGCCGTCTGGCTGCCGGACGCGGCCGGCGACCGGCGCCCGCAGCACGTGCCGGGCGCGGGCCCGGAGTACCCCGGCTGGCGGCTGCCGGTCGCCGATCCGGACGGCCGCACGCTGCTCTTCGAGGAGCTGGCCGACGCGCCGCGGACGCACCGGCTGCTGGCGGAGGTGGTACGCGAACTCGGCGGAAGGGCGGGCGCGCAGCCCGGCGGTGACGTATCCGGCGAGGTGTCCGGGGCCGGGTCCGGGGGTGCGGAGTCCGGTCGTACGAGCGAGGAGGCACCCCGTGCGTAGAGCCGCCCGTTCCGTCGGCACCGGAGCCGCGGCCGTCGCCCTCACGGCGACCGCCCTGCTCCCGGCGGCCCGCGAACCCGCGGCCGCCGCCGACGGGTGCACCCGGCCGATCGAGCCCGCCTCCCGGATGACCGTCGAGGAGTGCGACACCCCCGAGCGCATCCTCGCCAAGGCCGCCCACATCGTGCCCACCTCCGGCCAGCTCGCCTGGCAGCGGCGCGAGGTGACGGCCTTCACCCACTTCGGCATGAACACCCTCACCGACCGCGAGTGGGGCTCCGGCGCGGAGGACCCGGCGCTCTTCGACCCGGGGCGCGTCGACGTCGCCCAGTGGATGCGCACGTACCAGGCGATGGGCGCCGAGATGGCCATGCTCACCGCCAAGCACCACGACGGCTTCAACCTCTACCCGACCCGCTACTCCGACCACTCCGTGGCCGCCAGCCCGCACAGCCGCGACCTCCTGGGCACGTACGTCAAGGAAGCCCGCAGGGCCGGGCTCGACGTCGGCGTCTACCTCTCGCCGTCCGACGGTGCGGAACTGCCGCACGCCTGGCACGCCGGCTGGCTCGCGGACCTGCGCGAGAAGCAGGAGGCGGGCGAGCCGCTGACGAGCGTCGAGCGCACCGCCCTCGCGGACGGCGGCCCGCCCTCGGGCCACGGCCGCTACGGCAACGGCAGCCCCGTGCGCACGCACACCATCCCCACCCTCGCCGAGGGCGACGACCGCGCCGACGACGTGGCGGCCGGCCGGCTGCCCACGTTCACGGTGCGCGCGAACGACTACGACGCGTACTACCTGAACCAGGTCTACGAGCTGTTCACCGAGTACGGCCCCATCGACGAGCTGTGGCTCGACGGCGCCAACCCGTGGCGGAACGCGGGCATCACGCAGGAGTACGACTTCCGGCAGTGGTACGAGCTGATCCACGCGCTCTCCCCGGACACCGTCGTCTTCCAGGGCCCGCAGGGCATCCGCTGGGTCGGCAACGAGCGCGGCGCCGCCCGCGAGACCGAGTGGAGCGTCACCCCGCACACCGTCGACCCCCGGTCCACGCACGGCGCGCTGCCCAACGACTCCACGGATGCCGACATCGGCTCGCGCGCCCGGCTGCTGGCGGACGGCGTACGGTACCTGCAGTGGTATCCGGCGGAGGCCGACGTCTCCAACCGCCCCGGCTGGTTCCACCACCCCGGCGAGCGGCCGAAGAGCGCGGACGAGCTGTTCGCGCTGTACGAGCAGAGCGTCGGCCGCAACGCCCCGCTGCTGCTCAACGTGCCGCCCGCGCGCGACGGCCGGATCGCCCCCGAGGACGCACGCGAACTGCGCGCCTTCGGCGACCGGGTGCGCGCGGTGTACGGCGAGAACGTGCTGGACCGGCGGGGGCCGCAGACCTTCGACCGGGTGCGGCTCGCGGAGGACATCCGGCACGGCCAGCGCGTCGAGCGCTTCGCGGTCGAGGCGCGCGACCCGGCGACGGGCCAGTGGCGCCGGATCGCGGCCGGCACGACGATCGGCGCGTACCGCATCCTGCCGCTGGCCGCGCCGGTGACGGCGGACGAGCTGCGGGTACGGGTGGAGGAGACGCGGGGCAAGCCGCGGCTGCTGCCGGTGACGGCGCATCTGAGCACGGCGGGGGGCACATAGCGCGTTAGGCGACCCCGGGCGCGCGGGCGGCGGCGGTGTTCGCTACGGTTTGAGCGTGGACAGGAAGAAGACCCTGCGCGCCGGTGCACTCGCCGCCGGGACGGCGCTGATCATGCTGATGTCGTCCCCCGCCGCCTCCGCGCTGAACCGCGACGACGGCGACGACCCGGGCCCCGGGCTGAGCGTTGCGGAGACCCTGGGTCTCTTCGTGCTCACCCCGCTGGTCGCCTTCGCGGTGATCGCCGGACTGGTGGTCGCGGCGGAGAAGAAGAAGAGCTGACGCGGGCGGGTCACCCCGCCGCGCGCAGGCGCCTGCTCCGTACCGCGGGGCGGGCGCTTTGGCGCGTTCATCGCGCTCACGACACCCGGTGGGCCGGGGCCCGGCGCCTCGGCGCCCGGCCCCGGCCCCGGCCGCTGCCGCCCGCCTCAGGCGAAGTCCGGCATGTCACCGACCGTGCGGTTGACGTCGATCACGGTGAACGACGCACCCTGCGGGTCCTCAAGCGTCGCCATCCGCCCGAACGGTGAGTCCTGCGGCCCGAAGGTCACGCTGCCGCCGCGCCGCCGCGTGGTCTCCACGGCACGGTCGCAGTCGTCCACCGCGAAGCAGACGCCCACGTGCGGGGGCGTCCCCTCGGGGAAGACGTTGCCGCTCATCTGCGCCCGGCCGATGAGCGGGTCGCCGTCGCCGACGCTCCACACGGCGTAGTCCATGGTGTCGTCCTGCATCTTGCGCACCCGGTAGCCGAAGACCTCGGGGAAGAAGGAGTCGGCGTGCTCGGGGTTGCGGGTGTCGACCTCGGCCCAGCAGAAGGTGCCGGGCTTGCCGATCGCGGCGAAGCCCTCGTGGCTGCCGGGTTCCCACAGCCCGAACCGGATGCCGTCCGGGTCCTCGGCGATGGCCATCGTGCCGTACGGGCCGACCTCCATCGGGCCCATGAGGACCCGCCCGCCGTGCTCGCCGACGTGCGTGGCGGTGGCATCGGCGTCGGGCGTGGCGAAGTAGAGCGTCCAGCCCGCAGGGGCCTCCTCCGCTCCCGGCATGGGCGGCGCGAGACCGGCGGCGACGCCGCTCTCCGCCATCGCCTGGGTGTAGTGCCCGGAGGTCTCGCCCCCGTCCTCGAAGGTCCAGCCGAAGACGTCGGCGTAGAAGCTCTTCGCGGCCTCGAGGTCGGGGAAGGTCGCGTCCGCCCAGGTGGGTGCGCCTTCGGGTCGTACGGTCATGATCTGTCGCCTCCTCTGAGGCTGGGGGGTATTGCGCGGATTTGTGCACTTCTCACGCTAGCCCCGCGGCGCGCCGCTCGCTCGCGGACGGCTCAGGGGCGCCGTACCTCGTACAGGAAGCACCCGTACTCCACCGCCCGCACGTGCACGAACGCGACCTCGGGCGCCGCGAACGTCGCCGCGAACGCCGCCGCCAGCGCCCCCGCCCCGGCCGCGGCGGCCCACCGCCGCAGCGGCGCGTACGACACGAGCGCGATCCGCTCCCCGGCCCGGCTCCGCCGCAGACAGCAACGCAGCGGCGCGCCGCCTTCACCGTCGGTCACCGCCCGGGCGGGATGCCCGGCGTCGTCGGCTTCGCGGAGGCGCGCGAGGACGGCCGGGGGGATGGGGGCGGCGCGGTAGGCGGCGGGGGGCTTTCATGTCGTCGTCATGCCGTCCAGGCTGCGGGCCGCGGGGCGTGAACGCTGGCGGGAATCCGACGTCAGGTCCGGTGTCGGCGGGCGCTGGCAGAATTGCGTCACGCACCGACCGCGTGACGCAGACCAGGGGAGGAACCGTGTCCGCACCGGCCGCCACGTGCCCGGCCTGCGCCGGCCCCGTGCCCGCGCGTGCCGGCCGCCGGGGCCGTACCTCCGTCTACTGCTCCGCCGCCTGCCGCCAGCGCGCCTACCGCGAGCGCCTCGCCCCCGGGGCGGCCGGGTCCGTGCGGGAGCTGATATCCGACGTCGCCGAGCGCGCCGGACGCCTCAAGCCGAGGCCGCCGGAGGCGTTCTACGCGGACGTGACGGAGCTGTCGTCGTCGGTGGGGCGGCTGCGGCGCATCGCGCGTACGGCGAGGGACGCGGCGGGGGCCCCGGAGGACGGCACGCCGGAAAACGGCACGCCGGAAGGCGTTACGCCCGGGAACGTCACGCCCGGGAACGTCACGCCGGAGGAGGCGCCAGAAAACGTCACGCCGCGGCCCGTGACGCATCAGGAGCCGGACGCCGCCGCCCCCGACGACGCGGACTTCGCCGCCCTGATGGAGGCGTACCGCCGCGAACTGCAGGTCCACTGCTACCGGATGACCGGCTCGTACGACGAGTCGGAGGACCTCGTACAGGAGACGTTCCTCAAGGCGTGGCGCGGCCGCGAGACCTACGAGGGCCGCGCCGCCGTCCGCGCCTGGCTCTACCGCATCGCCACCAACACCTGCCTCGACCACCTCCGCCGCCACTCCCGCACCCCCGCCCGCTACGAGCGGCTGCCCGGCATGGCCCACGGCGACGCCGAGCCGCCCGCCCGTATCACCTGGCTCCAGCCCTACCCCGACGACCTGCTGGCCGACGTGCCCGCGGCCGACGCCGGCCCGGAGGCCCAGGCCGTCGCCCGCG
Source organism: Streptomyces sp. CMB-StM0423 (assembly GCF_002847285.1). Classification (NCBI taxonomy): domain Bacteria; kingdom Bacillati; phylum Actinomycetota; class Actinomycetes; order Kitasatosporales; family Streptomycetaceae; genus Streptomyces; species Streptomyces sp. CMB-StM0423. Next base: position 5,723,651 of record NZ_CP025407.1, read on the forward strand.
AGACCGTCGACCTGGTCTTCCTCGCCGCGCTCCAGCACCTGCCGCCCCGCCAGCGGGCGGCGCTCGTGCTCCGCGACGTCGTCGGCCTGCCCGCCGCGGAGACGGCCCGGCTGCTGGACCTGAGCACCGCCGCCGTCAACAGCGCCCTGCAACGCGCCCGGCCGGCGCTGCGCGCACACCTGCCCGCCGGCGAGCGCGCGGAGTGGGCGCCCCGCACGCCGCCGACGCCCGAGGAACTGGCGGCCGTCGACCGGTACCGGGAGGCGGCCGAGCGGCTCGACATGGCGGCGATGACGGCGCTGCTGACGGCGGACGCGACGCTGACCATGCCGCCGAACCCGTTCTGGTTCGTCGGGCGGCAGACGATCGTGGACTTCGTCTCCCAGTCACTCGACCCCGCCCTGCCCGGCTTCTTCGGCGACTGGCGGCACGTGCCGACCCGCGCCAACGGCCGCCCGGCGGTCGCCGGTTACGTGCGCCGGCCGGGCACGACGGTGTACCGGGCGCAGACGCTGGAGGTGCTGCGGGTGGCAGGCGGGCGGATCGCCGAGATCACCACGTTCGAGCCGCATCTGCTGCCGGCGTTCGGGCTGCCGATGACGCTCTGAGCAGCGGCGTCTTCCCGCCGTACGGCAGTGCGCGGGCGCCCCGGCAAAGAGCCGGGACGCCCGCGCACGTACGCGCCGGCGGCTACGGTTCTACTTCTTGCAGCCCTTGCCCTTGCAGGGCTCGCCGCGCGGGTTGCCGATCCGCTCGGTCAGGTGCTCGTCGCCCTCGATCGTGAGGGGACCGGTGACCGGGGGCCGCGGCAGCCGGAAGCCGTCGGGGACCTCGGTCTCCAGCAGGTAGTAGGTGCCGCTCTCCAGCTCGCCGAAGGTGCAGACGCCCGCCCTGTCGGTGGCGCAGCCGCTGCCCTCCCGGGTGTCGGGGTTGCCGCCGCGGGTCTGCAGCCCCGGCACGCCGTTGGTCTCGCGCCACAGCTCGAAGACCGCGTGGGCCAGCGGCTTGCCGTTGTGGGCGTCCACCTTGTTCACGGTGATGCTCCCGCGCGCCCCCGGCTCGGGCACGCGCACCGGCAGCGTGAGGCTGTCCTCCTCCGGGCCGACCTCCTGGCCGTCGAACACGGCGGTTGCGGTGGCGGTGTTGGGCAGCTCACCGCGTGCGGCATCCTCCGCGGTGACCGTGCCGGTCCCCGTGCACCGGACGCTCTCGCCGGGTGCCAGCGTGGTCTGCGGGCACTCGACGGGGCCCAGCCGGCTGTCGGTGACGGTCACGTCCTCCAGCACCGTGTTGCCCGTGTTGGTGACGGTGTAGGTGTACTCGACCGTGTCCCCCTCCTCCAGCGGGAGGTTCAGGTCGTCCGGCACCGACTTGATGAGGGTGAAGGCGGGCCCGGGCACCGTCTTGCGTACGGGCAGCGTGAGGCTGTCCTCCTCGGGGCCGATTTCCTGCCCGTCGAACATGGCCGTGGCGGTGGCGGTGTTGGGCACCTCACCGCGCGCGGCGTCCGCCTCCGTGACCGTACCGGTGCCGGTGCATCTGACGCTCTCGCCGGGTGCCAGCGTGGTCTGCGGGCACTCGACGGGGCCCAGCCGGCTGTCGGTGACGGTGACGTCCTCCAGCACGGTGTTGCCCGTGTTGGTGACGGTGAAGGTGTACGGAACCTCGTCGCCCACCTCCAGCGGGAGCGGCAGGTCCGCCGGGACGGACTTGATGAGGGTGAGCGACGGACGCGGCCTCACCACCGGCAGCGTGAGGCTGTCTTCCTCCGGACCGACCTCCTGGCCGTCGTGGGTCGCCGTGGCCGTGGCGGTGTTGGTCAGCTCGCCCCGTTCCGCGTCTGCCTCCGTGACCGTGCCCGTCCCCGTGCACTCGACGCTCTGTCCGGGGGACAGCGATGTCCGTGGGCACTCGATGGGGCCCAGCCGGTCGTCGGTGACGGTGACGTCGTCCAGTTCGGTGTTGCCCGTGTTGGTGACGGTGTAGGTGTACGGAACCTCGTCGCCCGCCTCCAGCGGGAGCGGCAGGTCGTCCGGCACGGACTTGACCAGGCTCAGCGCCGGCGCCGGCCTGCCGATGACGACGTTGCGGATCAGGTGCACGTTGGACCAGACGCCGGTGGAGCCGGCGAAGCCGAACTTGTACGTGCTCGGCACCGGCGTGGGCGCCGGCCGGCTGAGGACCTGCTGCGGGCCCTGGCCGTCCTGGAAGTCGATCCAGACCGTCAGCACCGGGTCCGGCGCCGGGGTGATCTCCACCGTCACCGTCCGCTTCGACGGCTCCAGGTCGGCCTCCGCCTGCACCGGGTCGCTGGAGACCCCGGTGGTCGGCCCTTCGAGCCGGCCCGGCAGGCTCGACTCCCACCCGGTGGCGTCCGAGTGCTCACCGGTGTACGTGGCGTCCAGGAAGCAGTAGCCCAGCAGGCCGTCGCCAGGCCCGCGCACCGTGACCATGTTGGGGCCCGTGCTGGAGATCGTGGGGAACGCGGTGCCGGCCGGGGAGCGCTGGTCCGCCGGGCAGCCGCTGCCACGGCCCTCGCCGTCGTTGAAGAAGTTGCCGAGCACGTCGAGCCCGACGCCCACGTACCCCTGGTCGACCCCGGGGACGACGGCCTCCGCGGGGTCGTTCTTCTGCGCGTAGCCCAGGCTGCCGCCGAAGGCGCCCGGCGCGTCCAGGTCCGCGGCGCCGTCGACGAGGAAGAAGGAGATGCCGTCCGCGGGCCGGATCTGCCCCTGGAACTCGGCGGTCGGGCCGTACTGCCACTGCTCGAAACTGACCACCAGCCCGTCCTCGGCGGGGATGGCCTGGTTGTAGAGGGCCGCGCCGCTCTGGTCCGTCTTGGCGTCGGTGAGCTGGAGGTAGCCGCGCCCGTCCGCACCCGGCGGCGGTACGGGGCCGCCGGCCGCGGACGGCGTCGGGCAGCCGCCGAGGGGGTGGACGCCGGTCGTCGGGCCGCTGTCGTCGGCGGGCGCACCCGTCAGGCAGGCGGAGCCGTAGCCGGTGAACTCCGGGGCGGTGGCGCCCTTGAAGTCCTCTTCCACGTAGATCGAGGGCGGCGGCTGGGCCGCCGCGGCGGGCGCGGCGGCCGCCGGGGCGCCGGGCAGCCCCGACAGCAGGGCGAGCCCGCCCAGCAGCCCGAGCCCCGCCCTCGCCAGGCGCGGCAGGCGCATCGGTCTCTTCGGCGGGGGTGGAGCGGTGGCGGCGGTCGCTCGGGCATGCATGGCGAGCGTTCCTTCCTGTGGGGGTCGGGGTGACGGCCGGTGCCCAGGGCGAGGTGCTCGCATGCTTGCGGGGGAGGGGGCGCGCGTGCGTGCTGCCGTCAGGGTTCGGGCACGTGTGCCCTGGCATCGTGGACCCGGATCCGGAAGCGGCTCGCCTCGCCACACACACCCCTCACCCCGATGGCGCCGGGAGTCCTGCCCGGCGGGGGCATTCGGGCGAAGACCGGGGGCCGCGCCGAGGACGCCGGGCGGGGAGCGATGACTGCCGCGGCCCGCGTGCGTCTCAATGGCCGGCATCACCCCGATGACGACAGCCAGGAGAGACCATGCTGCTGCAGGACAGGAACGCCATCGTCTACGGCGCCGGCGGCGCGATCGGCGCCGCGGTCGCCCGCACCTTCGCCCGCGAGGGCGCCCGCGTCCACCTCACCGGCCGGAACGCCGCGAACGTCGAACTGGTGGCGAGGGACATCAACGAGTCCGGCGGCACCGCCCACGCGGCCGCCGTGGACGCGCTCGACGAGCAGGCGGTGGAGGAGCACGCGGCCCGGGTGGCGGAGGAGGCGGGCTCCATCGACGTGAGCATCAACCTGATCACCCGCAACGACGTCCAGGGCACCCCGCTGGTCGACCTGTCCGTCCCGGACTACGTCTCCTGCGTGACCCGCGGCCTCACGACCAACTTCGTCACCGCCCGCGCCGCGGGCAAGCGGATGGCGGCGCAGGGTTCCGGCGTCATCCTGGCGCTCAACAGCGGCTCGTCCCACACCAGTCCGCTGATGGGCGGCACCTGCCCCGCGGACGCGGCGATCGACACCCTCATCCGCTCCCTCGCCCAGGAACTGGGCCCCAGCGGCGTCCGCGCCGCGGGCGTGTGGGCGGCCGGCGTCCCGGAGACCCTCACCCCGCAGAAGCTCGGCGCGGTCAACCCGGCGATGGCCACCCCGGAAGCCCTCGGTGGCGTCCTCGACACCCTCGACAGCCTCCGCATGCTCCCGGCCTCCCCCCGCCTGAAGGAGATCGCCGACCTGGCCGCCTTCCTCGCCTCCGACCACGCGGGCGCGGTCACCGGCACCTGGGTCAACGCCACGGCGATGTTCCCGAGCTGACAACGGGCCGGGGCGGGGGCGCGGAGCCGCGAGGGGGCTGGGCCAGGGGGTCCTTCTGCCTGGCTCCGGCCCCCGCCGGGTGGACGGCCGAAGTCAACGGGTCCGCAGCAGTTCGGTGTTGCGGTCCGTCTCCAGGCCCGACAGGGCGCGGCGGCGCGGGGAGTGGGGGGCGTTCAGGGCCAGCTCGCGGTAGAGGGACGCCAGGCCCGCCTGGCCGAGTTCGCCGCCGTCCGCGCGGTACGGGGCCGCCGACTCGATCAGCGTCGTGAAGAGCGACAGCGTCCCGTCGCCGTTGTCCGCCAGCTCCACCACCCGGGCCAGTTGCGGGAAGTCCACGTGCGAGGCGGTGGTGATCTCCCACAGCCCGCCCCTGGCGTCGCCGTGCGGGGTGATCTCGTTGCGGTGGCTGTGCCCGTTCACCCACGCGACCACGTTGCGGTGGGCCAGCAGCAGCTCCAGCAGCTCCGCCCCCGTGTGCCGCTTGTCGTCCGGCCGGAAGGGGTCGGGCGTCGTGTTGTTCATCGACTTGCTGGTGTGGTGGCTGAAGACGACGACGTACGCATTCGCGTGCTCCGCCAGCTTCTGCTCCAGCCAGCGCAACTGCGCCGTGCCCAGCGAGCCGCGGTAGTCGCCGCCCTGGTCGGTGGTGTCCAGGCTGATGCCGACGACGCCCGGTCCCGCCTCGCCGAGGGCGAAGTCGTAGTACAGCTCGCCGGAGGCGCGGTGGGCCTCCGAGTAGCCGTGGCCCACTGGCCCCGCCCCGGTGAAGCGCTCCTGGAGGTGCGCGGCCACGTACTCCTGCGACGTGAACGGCACCCGCCGCTCGTCCGCCGTGACCGTGCGCATCAGGTGCCGCTGCGTGCGCAGCATCTCGGCGAACGCCTCGCCCCGCGGGTCGGTGCCCGCGCGCAGGGCGTCGAAGAGCGGCCCGGCGACCGACTCCGGCAGCGTCATCAGCTTCCGGTCGCCGGCCGCGTACTCGGCGAAGTACGGCTGGCGGGCCGCGTAGCAGCCGCCGGGCAGCAGGTCGTGGTTGCCGACGGTGGAGTACCACGGCAGGTGCAGCCCGGGGCTTGCGACCTCCCGGATCGCCGCGTCGAGGAAGCCGTCGACGCGCGGGAAGCCCAGCGCCTTGTCGGTGTCGCGCAGCCGGCTCTCCGGGTGCCAGTAGCGGTCGACGCCGCTGTTCTGGACGCCCTCGTACGACCTGGGGTCACCGCTGTTGGGCACGATCCGGCCGCCGCTCATCGCGGTCAGGAACCACTCCAGCTCCAGGCCGTTGTTGTTGTCCGTGTTGTCGCCGGTGGTGACCGCGCAGCCGAGCGCGAGTCCGGTGGCGGGCCCGGCGGTCAGCGAGTTGACGCGCTCGATGAGCGCGATCGCGCCCGGCACGCTCAGCGCCTCCTGCGGGCGCCAGCCGTCGCCCTCGCGCTCGCGGAAGTACTCCGAGCGCAGCGGCGTCTGCACGTCCACGATGTGCAGGTCGGTGAGCTGGACGAAGGCGGCGAGCGCGGTCCGCTTGTCCTCGCGCCGCGGGCCCGCGGCGCCGAGTTCGGCGCGTACGGCCCGGGGCCAGCCCGCCCCCTCCGTGAGCTGCCGGTAGCCGCCGGACCCGACGGCCGCCGCCGTCGTACGGATCGTGGTGCCCGCAGACGACGGGGCGGGCGCCCCGCCGGGCGCCAGCGCCTGGGCGCCGCCCCGCGAGGCCAGCGCCGGCGGTCCTGCGGACCGGGCGGTCGCCTGCGGCTGGCCGGGGCCGAGGGCCAGCCCGAGCCCGGCGGCCGCACCCGCGGCCCCGGCGGCGCCCAGGAGGACGGCGCGCCGGTGGGGGCCCGGGGGCCTGGTGGACGTGCTTTCGCGGTGCATCAGCGCTCCTGGGGGATGAGCGGGAGGCTTCGGCGCGGGTGGGTCACCCGTACACTCGGAGCCTTGGCACGCCGGGTGACCTGCTACTTAACGCAACCGGAACGACGGCGGCCGGGAAGCCCACAAATACCTTCACCGGCTGAAAACACCGCGCAATGGACACGCGATCCTCGCCCGTTCGAGTGGCCACGGTCACCGTGGGTTCATCGCGGCGGGAAAGCGCCGCGCGCGCCCTCCTGGCGGCTATGCGCCAACGCCGCAATCCGCCACTCTCAACTCCCCCCGCGCACGCGTTCCTTGCTGATAGATATGCGGACAGTCGGCACCGGATGCCGGTTTCCACACAGGTGGGGGTTGAACAAGAGATGACGATCTCTCCCAGACGCACGCCCGGACGCATACCGGGGGGCGGACGGCCGCGCGCCGCCGCCCGCATAGCCCTCGCGGCCGGGCTGGCCGCCGCGCTCACCGCGACCGGCTCGGCGGCCACGCAGGCCGCGGAGGGCGCACCGGAGCCCGACCGGCCCAAGGCCGCGGCGGACAAACTCGGCGCGAAGGACGCCGAACTGCTCGCCGAGGCGAAGGCGGGGGGCGACAAGAACGTCACGCTGCTGGTCGCCGTCGAGCCCGGGCAGGCCGCCGAGGTCGCCGACACCTTCCGCGCCGTACGCGGCGCCTCCGTCGGCCGTACGCACGACAAACTCGGCTACGTCCGCGCCACCGTGCCCACCGGCCGCGCCGACGCCGCCATCGCCGGGGCCGCGAAGCTCTCCGCGGTCCAGGGCATCGATCTGAACGAGGAGATCGAGCTGCCCGACCCGCGGCCGGTCGCCGACCGGGCCAAGGGCGACAAGGGCGGCACGGGCAGCGGCGCACAGGGCGCCTACCCGGCCCCCGACCGCTCGACCCCGGCCAAGAACCCGTACCAGCCGGCCCACGAGACCGGCGCCGTCGACTTCGTCGAGAAGCACCCGAAGGCCGACGGCCGCGGCGTCACCATCGGCATCCTCGACTCCGGCGTCGACCTCGCCCACCCCGCGCTGCGCAAGACCACCACCGGCGAGCGCAAGATCACCGACTGGGTGACGGCCACCGACCCGATCGTCGACGGCGACCGCACCTGGCGCCCGATGGTCAACGACGTCTCGGGCCCCGCCTTCACCTTCAACGACCGCGAGTACACCGCCCCGCGCGGCGACTACTCCGTCAGCCTCTTCAGCGAGAACGCCACGCTCGGCGGCGAGATGCAGGGCGACCTGAACCGCGACGGCGACACCACCGACTCCTGGGCGCTGCTGTACGACGCGGCGGCCGGGACCGTGCGCGTCGACCTCGGCGACGACGGCGACTTCACGAACGACAAGCCGATGGCCCCGTACGGCGAGGACCACGAGTTCCGCTACTTCGGCGCCGACGACCCGAGCACGGCGATCGCCGAGGCGATCCCCTTCGTCGTGGAGATCCGCAAGGACGTGCCGATGGACCCGTACGGCGGGGACTGGATCGGCAAGAAGGAAGACTTCGTCAACATCGGCGTCGTCGAGGGCGCGCACGGCACCCACGTCGCCGGTATCACCGCGGCCAACGGCCTCTTCGGCGGCAAGATGAACGGCGCCGCGCCCGGCGCCAAGATCGTCTCCTCCCGGGCCTGCACCTGGAGCGGCGGCTGCACCGCGGTCGCGCTCACCGAGGGCATGATCGACCTGGTCGCCAACCGCGGCGTCGACGTCGTCAACATGTCGATCGGCGGCCTGCCGCCGCTCAACGACGGCAGCAACGCCCGCGCCGCGCTCTACAACCGGCTCATCGACACCTACGGCGTGCAGCTCGTCATCTCCGCGGGCAACGACGGCCCCGGCGCCAACACCATCGGCGACCCGGGCCTGGCCGACAAGGTCATCAGCGTCGGCGCGGCCGTGTCCCGCGAGACCTGGGCCGCCAACTACGGCAGCCAGGTCGAGACGAAGTACGCGATGATGCCGTTCTCCTCCCGCGGCCCGCGCGAGGACGGCGGCGCCACCCCGACGATCACCGCCCCCGGCGGGTCGGTCAACACCATCCCGACCTGGCAGCCCGGCTCGCCCGTCGCCGAGGCCGGGTACCAACTGCCGCCCGGCTACGGCATGCTGCAGGGCACCTCGATGTCCTCGCCGCAGGCCGCCGGCGCCGCGGCGCTGCTGCTGTCGGCCGCCGGGCGGGAGGGCATCGACGTCACGCCGAACGCCCTGCGCACCGCGCTGACCTCCACCGCCGACCACATCCCCGGCGTGCAGACGTACGCCGAGGGCGCCGGCCGGGTCGACATCGTCGACGCCTGGGACTCCCTGGAGGACGGCGCCACGGCGTACGAGTACAAGGTCGAGGCGCCCGTCGACACCGTGCTCGCCGGCTTCCTGACCACCCCCGGCGTGGGCACCGGCGTCTACGACCGCGAGAGCGGCCCGGCGCGCGGCGAGTCCGAGACGTACGAGATCACCCTCACCCGCACCACGGGCCCGGCCGGCGGCACGCCGCACGAGCTGGAGTGGCAGGGCAACGACGGCACGTTCAAGCTGCTCGGCGACGACGACGTCACGCTGCGCCGCGGCCAGCCCGTGACCGTCAAGGTGCAGGCCAAGCCGCGCTCGGCGGGGCTGCACAGCGCCGCCCTGCTGGTCGACGGCAAGCGCACCGAGGGCATCGACCACCGGGTGCTGACCACCGTGGTCACCTCGCAGGAGCTGGCGGCGCCGGCGTACGGGCACCAGGTGTCGAACGAGGTGCAGCGCAACTCCACCCGCTCGTACTTCGTGAAGGTCCCCGAGGGCGCGAAGACCCTGGAGGTGGCGATGAGCGGGCTCAAGGGCAAGAGCCAGACCCGCTGGATCGCGATCGACCCCTGGGGCATTCCGGCCGACGAGACGTCGACGCCGTTCTGCTACAACAACTACGCCAACCCGGCCAACACCTGCCGCCCCGACCTGCGCTCCTACGACAACCCGATGCCGGGCGTGTGGGAGATCGAGGTCGAGTCGCGGCGCACCTCGCCGGAGCTGGACAACCCCTTCACGGTCGAGGCGGCCGTGCTCGGCGCGGCCTTCGACCCCGAGGTGCAGACGATCGACGAGGCGAAGGTCGGCACCCCCAGCCCGGTGGAGTGGACGGTGACCAACGGGTTCGCCCCGGTGGCCGGCAAGCTCGCCGGCGGGCCGCTCGGCTCCGGTCTCTCGACCCGGCCGGAGATCGCGAACGGTGCCACGAACACCACGACGATCGAGGTCGGCGAGGGCGTCACCCGGTTCGACGCGGTGATCGGCGCCACCTCGGACGCCAACGCGGACCTGGACCTGACCGTCTACCGCGACGGCGAGCCGGTCGCGCAGTCGGCGGACGCCGACTCGGAGGAGGGCGTCACCCTCACCGACCCGGAGCCCGGGACGTACACGGTGGAGGTCTACGCCTACGACGTGCCGGCGGGCACGACGGAGTACGACTACCGCGACGTGTACTTCTCCCCGGCGCTGGGCGAGGTGAGCGTCGCCGACGAGCCGGTGGAGCTGGACAGCGGCGCGAGCGCCGAGGTCGGTGCCGAGGTCACGGTCGCGGCGCCCGGGCCCGAGGGGCGCGAGTTCTTCGGCGAGGTGCAGTTGCAGAACGCCCGCGGCACGGTGGCGGGCGCGGGCAGCGTGCGGATCGGGACGGTGGTGCCGTAGCACGCCCGGCGTACGCCGTGGGCGCCGTGTGCGCCGCGCGTACGCTCGGAACAACCACCCGCGGGGGCGGGACGCCGGGCCTGCCGGTGTCCCGCCCCTGTGGCGTGTGTCTCAGTTCGTACCCGCGAGCGCGCCTGCGGCGGGCGGCTGGGCAGGGGAAACGACTGGAGCCAGCCGCCCGGCGCCCGGCATCATGGTGGGCGGACCCGCACCCGTGAACGGAGAGCCATGAAGATCGGAATCGTCGGAGCCACCGGCCAGGTCGGCGGAGTGATGCGCGACATCCTCGCCGAGCGGGCCTTCCCGGTGGACCAGCTTCGCCTGTTCGCGTCGGCCCGGTCCGCGGGGCGCACGCTGCCGTGGCGGGCGGCTCCGGGCGGTACGGTCACGGTGGAGGACGCCGGCACCGCCGACTACTCCGGGCTCGACATCGTGCTGTTCTCCGCCGGCGGCGCCACCTCCAAGGCCATCGCCGAGAAGGTCGCCGCGCAGGGCCCCGTCGTGATCGACAACTCCTCCGCGTGGCGCCGCGACCCCGCGGTGCCCCTGGTGGTCTCCGAGGTCAACCCGCACGCGGTGGCCGACCGCCCCAAGGGCATCATCGCCAACCCGAACTGCACCACGATGGCCGCGATGCCGGTGCTCAAGCCGCTGCACCGCGAGGCGGGCCTGGTCTCCATGGTCGTCGCCACCTACCAGGCGGTCTCCGGCTCCGGCCTGGCCGGCGTGGACGAGCTGTACGAGCAGGTCCGCGCCGCCGGCGAGGACGCGCCGAAGCTGACGCGCGACGGCGCGGCGGTCGCGTTCCCCGAGCCGGCGAAGTACGTGGCCCCGATCGCGTACAACGTGCTGCCGATGGCCGGCGCCCTCGTCGACGACGGGCTCGACGAGACGGACGAGGAGCAGAAGCTGCGGCACGAGTCGCGCAGGATCCTGGAGATCCCGGAGCTGAAGGTCTCCGGCACCTGCGTCCGCGTCCCCGTCTTCACCGGGCACTCGCTCCAGGTCAACGCCCGCTTCGCGGAGCCGCTGAGCCCCGCGCGGGCCGCCGAGCTGCTGGCCGGCGCGGAGGGCGTCGCGCTCGCGGACGTGCCGACGCCGCTGGGCGCGGCCGGGCGGGACGTGTCGTACGTGGGGCGCATCCGCCGGGACGAGACCGCGGAGAACGGGCTGGCGCTCTTCCTCTCCGGCGACAACCTGCGCAAGGGCGCGGCGCTGAACGCGGTGCAGATCGCGGAGCTGGTGGCGGCGGAAACGCGGTCCTGAGTCCGGGGCGGGCCTCCGTCCGACCGGGTTTTCCACAGGCCGGCACGGGCCGTACGGGCGGGGGTGCCGCCGTCATCCACAGGCCGCTTCGCGCGGGGGACGGCGTGCGAGGATTGCGGTCAATCGTAGGGGTAAGGAGTAGCCCAGGTGCCTGGCACGAATCTGACCCGGGAAGAGGCGCAGGAGCGGGCGCGCCTGCTGAAGGTGGATGCGTACGAGATCGATCTCGACATCTCCGGCGCCAAGGAGGGCGGCACCTTCCGGTCGGTGACGACGGTGCGGTTCTCGGCCGCCGAGGAGGGCGCGGAGACCTTCGCGGACCTCATCGCGCCCGAGGTGCACGAGGTGGTGCTGAACGGCACCGCGCTCGATGCCGCCGAGGTCTTCGCCGACTCCCGGATCACCCTGCGGGGGCTGCGCGCGGGGGAGAACGTGCTGCGGGTCGTCGCGGAGTGCGCGTACACCAATACGGGTGAGGGTCTGCACCGCTTCGTCGACCCGGTGGACGGCGAGACGTATCTGTACACGCAGTTCGAGGTCCCGGACGCGCGCCGGGTGTTCGCCAACTTCGAGCAGCCGGACCTGAAGGCGACGTTCGCCTTCACGGTGACCGCGCCGGAGGGCTGGCAGGTCATCTCCAACTCGCCGTCGCCGGAGCCGGCGGCCGGGGTGTGGCGCTTCACGCCCACGCCGCGGATGTCGACGTACATCACCGCGCTGATCGCCGGTCCCTACACGTCGGTGCACGGCACCTGGGAGGGCGACGGGCGGACGGTGCCGCTGGGCGTGTACTGCCGGCCCTCGCTCGCGGAGTTCCTGGACGCGGAGGCCGTCTTCGAGGTCACCCGGCAGGGCTTCGACTGGTTCCAGAAGCGGTTCGACTACCCGTACCCCTTCGAGAAGTACGACCAGCTCTTCGTCCCGGAGTTCAACGCCGGCGCGATGGAGAACGCGGGCGCGGTCACCTTCCGCGACCAGTACGTGTTCCGCTCCAAGGTCACCGACGCGGCGTACGAGTCGCGGGCCGACACGATCCTGCACGAGCTGGCCCACATGTGGTTCGGCGACCTGGTGACCATGGAGTGGTGGAACGACCTCTGGCTGAACGAGTCGTTCGCCACCTACTCCTCCACCGCCTGCCTCGCCCAGGCGCCCGGCTCGCGCTGGCCGCAGGCGTGGACGTCGTTCGCGAACCAGATGAAGACGTGGGCGTACCGCCAGGACCAACTGCCGTCCACCCACCCGATCATGGCCGAGATCACCGATCTCGACGACGTGCTGGTCAACTTCGACGGCATCACGTACGCCAAGGGCGCCTCGGTGCTCAAGCAGCTCGTGGCGTACGTCGGCGAGGACGAGTTCTTCCGCGGCGTGCAGGCGTACTTCAAGCGCCACGCCTTCGGCAACACCCGGCTGAGCGACCTGCTCGGCGCCCTGGAGGAGACCAGCGGACGCGACCTGGCGGCCTGGTCCAAGGCGTGGCTGGAGACCGCCGGGATCAACGTGCTGCGGCCCGAGCTGGAGACCGACGCCGACGGCGTGGTCAGGTCGTTCGCCATCCGCCAGGAGGCCCCCGCGCTGCCCGCGGGCGCCAAGGGCGAGCCGGTGCTGCGCCCGCACCGCATCGCCGTCGGGCTGTACGAGCTGAAGGACGGCCGGCTGGTCCGTACCGACCGGCTGGAGCTGGACATCGACGGCGAGCTGACCGACGTGCCGCAACTGGCGGGCCGCCCCCGCCCCGCGGTCGTCCTGCTCAACGACGACGACCTCACCTACGCCAAGGTCCGGCTCGACCCCGTCTCCCTGGACGTGGTCACCCGGCACCTCGGCGACTTCGAGACCACGCTGCCGCGCGCGCTGTGCTGGGCATCCGCCTGGGACATGACCCGCGACGGCGAGCTGGCCACCCGCGACTACCTGGACCTCGTCCTCTCCGGCATCCGCAAGGAGAGCGACATCGGCGTGGTGCAGTCCCTGCACCGCCAGGTGAAGCTGGCTCTCGACCTCTACGCGGCCCCGGACTGGCGCGGGACCGGCCTGGACCGCTGGTCGGCCGAGGCCGAGACCCGGCTCCACGCCGCCGAGCCGGGCGGCGACCACCAGCTCGCCTGGGCCCGCGCCCTCGCGGCCACCGCCCGCACCGACGGCCAACTCGACCTGCTCGCGGGCCTCCTCGACGGCTCCCGCACGATCGAGGGGCTCGACGTCGACACCGAGCTGCGCTGGGCCCTGCTGCACCGCCTGGCCGCCACCGGACGGGCCGGCGAGGACGCCATCGCGGCGGAGCTGGAGCGCGACAAGACCGCGGCCGGCGAACGCCACGCGGCCTCCGCCCGGGCGGCCCAGCCGACCGCGGCGGCCAAGTCGCGGGCGTGGACGGAGGTCGTGGAGGAGGGCAACCTCGCCAACGCGGTGCAGGAGGCGGTGATCGCCGGCTTCGTCCAGACCGACCAGCGCGACCTGCTCGCCCCGTTCACGGCGAAGTACTTCGACGCGGTCAAGGACGTCTTCGACTCCCGCAGCCACGAGATCGCCCAGCAGATCGTCGTCGGCCTCTACCCGGCCCTCCAGGTCTCCCAGGCCACCCTGGACGCCACCGACACCTGGCTCACGGAGACCCAGCCGTCCCCGGCCCTGCGCCGCATGGTGACGGAATCCCGCGCCGGCGTCGAACGCGCCCTCAGGGCCCAGCAGTCCGACGCGGCGTCCGCGAAGTCCTGACCCGGGCGGGAGCCGGACACCAAGCGCCCGGCGCGGGGTGCCGGATCCCGCCCATCGGCGCGGGCGAAGCCGCCCGGTGCGCGCGGATCGCGATCGAGCCCCGAAGGGGCGGCCTCTGTGGAGGCCGCCCCTTCGGCGCGAGGTCGCCTCTCAGCGCACGCGTCCGAGATGGATGACGCTGACGCGGACCTGCCGGTCGTTGATCTCGTACCTCACGCGATAGCTGCTGACATGGATGCGCAGCAGGCCGGCGCTGCCGAACGCCCCGCGGGGACGCGGATCATCGGCGAGGCGGTCGACGGCGGTGAACACCTGCCGTACGCCCGCGGGGTCGTCCTTCGCGAACCGCTCTGCCTTGGCGAGAGCCTCCGGTTCCCAGATGACCTCATACCTCACGCCTCAGCGCCGCCGAACACGCGCCGGTACGCCTCGTCGTGGGAGACCCCGGCGTCCTCGCCGAGGCTCTGGCGGGCGCGGTAGGCAGCCAGCGCACGCAATTCCTCCAACTCCAGGGCGTCGGCAGGGCTGACCAGTATGGCGACGGTCTGCCCGTGATCGGTAATGGCGACCGGCTCACGGGTGGCGCTGACCTCGCGGGCAATGGCACCCAGCCGGGCACGGGCTTCCACGATCGAGTACGTCGTCTCCATCATGCACACCACCTTACGCAAGTGTGCACATTCTGGCCCGGTGTTCCCCGGCATCGGCCAGCGCTTGAGCGGAGGGGCGGGACCCCCGTCCAGCCGGCCTCTCCTGGGCCAGAGTCTCCTGGGCCGGTGACGGCGGGCCGGGTGCGGGCCGTCAGTGGGGTGGACGGTCACTGTGGGGTGAGGTGGAAGAGGCGCTGGGCTGGTGGGAATCCGAGGAACGGCCTTCCGCCGACTGCTGCGGGCTGACCGCCGACGCGAGCGGCAGCCAGGCCGTATGGCTGGACGAACCGCACCACACGATGCCTCCGGTGCTGCACTGAAACATGCCCCGCTCCCGTCCCCGGCCGCCCGCGCGGAGCGCGTTGCGGCCGGGGGCCGGAGTCAGGGGCGGGTGGCCTTGCCGTCGAGCCAGAGGGTGGCCGACTCGTCCCGGTGCGAGCCGGTGGAGCCGACGTGCCTGGCGTCGATCTGCGGGCCCTTCTTGATCACGTGCACCAGCGCCATCCCGTGGCCGCGTCCGAGGTCGTAGTCCTCCTTCAGCCACGCCAGTATCGGACCCGCCTTGGTCGCCGGATCGTCGAACCCGCGCTCCTGTGCCAGCTCGATGAACTGACGCGGCGTGAGGCCGGTCTTGTCCTCGATGCTGTCCAAATACGCCTGAAAAGACATCGGGGCCACTCCCGTTCCGTAGGTTGTCCGCATCGTCGACGGTAACAACAACGACGCCCCGATATCCCTTCCCACCTGCGAAGACGCCGGTACGGCGCCGGTGCGGCGCCGGTGCGGCGCGGTCAGCGCGGCAGGACCACCACGTGCGTGGCGTGGTCCCGTTCGGCCGAGGCGATCATCGCGGCCCGTACCACCTCCGCCTGCTGCTCCGGCGCCTCGCGCAGCCCCCGCGGGGTGACGTGGACGACCGTGATGCCCAGCCGCTCCAGGGTCTCCCGCTTCCGCGCGTACTGGGACCACAGCGCCTCCTCGTCGTGGGAGGTGCGGTGCGGGGTGCGGGCGTCGATCTCGACGGCGACCGCGTGGTCCGGCCAGTAGGCGTCGACGCCGCCGAGGTGAGGGCCGCCGGGCAGGCGGAGGTCGACGTTCCAGAGGGGGTCGGGCAGGGCGTGGGCGTCGACCATGGTGTACAGGCGGCCCTCGGCCAGCGCGCGGCCCTCCGCGATCAGGGTGTCGACCGCGTCGATCACGTGCGCGCGGTTCAGCAGCCGGGCCCGGCTCAGTTCGCGTACCACCGCCGCCGCCTCGCAGTGCCCGCCGCGGACCGCCTCCGTCAGCAGCAGGCGCACGTCGGCGGCGTCGGTGAGGACCGCGACCGTGTCGGCGAGGGCGCGCGGGACCGGTGCCACGGGCAGGCCCGTGATGCGGTCGGGGCGGGGGAGGGTGTGGGCGCGGACGAGGCGGACGGGGCCGGTGGAGCGCAGCCGGCGGGTGCGGGGGAGCAGGACGTCGATCCGGTCGAGCGCCGGCAGCGGCGGGGCGGAGGCGAAGCCGTGCAGCGTGAGCGCGGCGAGCCCGGTGACCATCGCGTCGCCGTACGGCGCCGGGGCGGCGTCCTGCGCCGGGGCGGACGCGGCCGGGCCGCGGGTCTGGCCGGGCACGGTGGCGCGGCCCGGCGCCCGGCCGGCGTAGAGCAGGGCCGCGTGCAGCCGCTCCGCCGACGTCGGTGGCCCGGCGTGCAGCAGGTAGACGCCGGGCAGGAGTTGCTGCCACGGGCCGCCCGGGCGGCAGCGCTGGGCGGCGTCGGCGGCGGCGATCCCGTGCTCGCGCAGTTGCCGGGCGGTCATGACCTGGTCGCGGGCGCCGGCGGCGGCACGGAGCGGGCGCGGGCTGAGCGGTGCGGGGGAGGGCGAGTTCGCGTTCATGGCCGCTGGATTCCCGGCGGCCCACCCTCCCCTAACCGCTGTTACAGGGCCGTCGAAGAATGCGGACAAGCTGGGGCTAAAGGGCACACGTTCGACTGTCGAGCAGAGGTGCCGTCACCCCGTACGGGCCGCGCCCCCCGACGGCTCACTCCTGCGCGTCGCGCTCCTGCGCGCGCAGCGCGCGCGCCAGGTCGTCGCGCGCCTCCCACACCAGCCGCCGCAGCGCCGGCGGCGCCGAGCCGTCGGTCTCCCGCAGCCAGGCGTCCGTCGCGTCGAGCGTCCCCTGGTGCGCCTGGAGCGCCGGGTAGAGGCCCCGTACGACGGCCATGGCGCTCTCGATCGTCCGCTCCCGCCAGATCCGCTCGATCGACGCGAAGTACCGCGGCGCGTACGGCGCGAGGAGGTCCCGCTGTCCCGGCCGGGTGAAGCCGGAGATCGTCGCCTCGACGATCGCGTTGGACAGCTCGTCCGAGTCCACGACGGCCGTCCACGCCGCCTCCTTGACCCGCGCGTCGGGCCGGGCGGCCAGGCAGCGCACCTGGTGGCGCTTGCCGGACGCGGTGTCGTCGCGGGCCAGTTCTGCGTCGACGGCCGCCGCGTCGGCGGCGCCGTGGGCGACGAGCGGCAGCAGCACCTCCCAGCGCAGCTCCTGGTCGACGTCCAGGCCGTCGATCTTCGCCTGGCCGTCGAGGAGGCCGTGGAGCAGTTGCAGGTCCTGCTCCGTACCGGCGACGGAGGCGAAGAAGCGGGTCCACGCCAACTGGTGGTCGCTGCCGGGCGGCGCCAGCCGCAGCTCGCCCAGCGCGCCCTCGGCGAGCGCCTCTTCCGCCGCGGCGCGGTGCCCGGGCGCGGCGTAGTGGTCGACGGTGTAGTGCGCCTGCTGGTGCAGGCCCTGGAGCACGCCGATGTCGGTCTCGCGGCCGGCGAAGCGCAGCACGAGGTCGAGGTAGTCGCGGGCGGGCATGAGGCCGTCGCGGGTGAGGTCCCAGGCGGCGGCCCACAGCAGGGCGCGGGCGAGGGGGTCGGAGACGTCGCTGAGGCGCTCGCGCACAGTGTCGAGCGAGTCCTCGTCGAAGCGGGCCTTGCAGAAGGTCAGGTCGTCGTCGTTGACGAGGATCAGCTCCGGGCGCGGCTGCCCGGCCAGCTCCGCGACGACCGCGTGCCCGTCGGTGACGTCGACCTCGGCGCGCGCGTAGCGCACCAGCTCGCCGGAGGCGTCCGGCTGGCCGTAGAGACCGACGGCCACCCGGTGCGGCCGCGGGGCCGGGGCGGCAGCGCCCGGGCCGGTCTCGGGGCCCTCGCGCAGGATCGCCAGCTCGGTGATCCGCTCGTTCGCGTCGTACGTCACCTGCGGGGTGAGGGTGTCGACGCCGGCGGTCTGCAGCCACGGCCCGGCCCACGCCGACATGTCCCGGCCCGAGGTCTCCTCCAGCGCGGCCAGCAGGTCGGCCAGGCGGGTGTTGCGGTAGGCGTGCCGCTTGAAGTAGCGGCGGGCGCCCTCCATGAAGGCGTCCCGGCCGACGTACGCGACGAGCTGCTTGAGCACCGCGGCGCCCTTGGCGTACGTGATGCCGTCGAAGTTGAGCTTGGCCGCCTCCAGGTCGTGGATGTCGGCCGTGATCGGGTGCGTCGTCGGCAGTTGGTCGGCCCGGTACGCCCACGCCTTGCGGCGGTTGGCGAAGGTGATCCAGCTCCCGGTGAAGCGGGTGGCCTCGGCGAGCGCCAGCGCACCCATGTAGTCGGCGAACGACTCCTTGAGCCAGAGGTCGTCCCACCACTCCATGGTCACCAGGTCGCCGAACCACATGTGCGCCATCTCGTGCAGCACGACGTTCGCCCGGCGCTCGTACGCCGCGTCGGTGACCTTGCCGCGGAAGACGAACTCCTCGCGGAAGGTGACGAGCCCCGGGTTCTCCATCGCGCCGATGTTGTACTCGGGCACGAACGCCTGGTCGTACTTGCCCCAGGGGTAGGGGTAGTCGAAGTGGTCGTGGAAGAAGTCCAGGCCCTGCTTGGTGACGGTGAAGACGTCGTCGGCGTCGAAGTGCCGGGCGAGGGACCTGCGGCAGAGCGCGCCGAGCGGCACGACCAGCTCCCGGCCGTCGTCGAACGTGCGCGTGTAGCGGTCCTCCAGGTGGGCGTACGGGCCGGCGAGGACGGCCGTGATGTACGTGGAGATCGGCTTGGTCGGCTCGAACCGCCAGGTCGCCGACTCGTCCTGGTGCCGCTCCGCGGCGCCGGCCAGGGCCGCGCCGGACAGCACCGTCCAGTGCCCGGGGGCCGTGACGGTGAAGGTGAACGGGGCCTTGAGGTCGGGCTGTTCGAAGGTGGCGAAGACCCGGCGGGCGTCGGCCGGCTCGTACTGCGTGTAGAGGTAGACCTCGCCGTCCTCCGGGTCGACGAAGCGGTGCATGCCCTCGCCGGTGCGGCTGAACGCGCAGCGCGCGTCGACCACGACCTCGTTCTCCGCCGCCAGGTCCTCCAGCGTGATCCGCGCGCCGTCGAAGACCGCCCCCGGGTCGAGGTCCCGGCCGTTGAGGGTCACCGCGGTCACGTCCGGCGCGACGAGGTCGAGGAAGGTCGCCGCGCCCGGCTGGGCGCAGCGGAACCGCACGGTGGTCACCGACCGGAAGGGCCCGGGGGCGGGGGCCACCGCCGTGCGCAGGTCGAGCTCGACCTCGTACGCCTCGACCTCCAGCAGCCGCGCGCGCTCCCGGGCCTCCTCGCGGGTCAGGTTCTCACCGGGCACGGGGTGACTCCTTCGTCTCGCAGGTCCGATGGCGAAATCATGTCATGCGGGTACCCGGCCGGCGGTGCTGACGTACCAGGCCCACGAGGGACAGCGCCGCGGTCAGCCCCGCCGTGGTCAGCAGTTGGGTGCGGGAGTCCGGCTCGCGCAGCATCAGCACCAGGATCGCGCCCATGGCGGCGAGCGCGGCCCAGGTCAGGTACGGGTACGCCCACATCCGTACCGTCAGCAGCTCCGGCGCCTCGCGCTCCAGCCGGCGGCGGGTGCGCAACTGGGCGGCGGCGGTGAACGCCCAGACCACGAGGATCGCGGCGCCGACCATGTTCAGCAGCCACTGGAAGAGCGTGTCGGGCCAGCGGTAGCTGAGCAGCACGGCGGCGAAGCCGAAGGAGCAGGTGGCGACGACCGCGCGGCGCGGCACCCGGTGGGTCAGCTTGCCGAGGAAGCGCGGGCCCTGGCCGCGGGCGACCAGGGAGTACGCCATGCGCGAGGCGCCGTAGATGTTGGCGTTCATCGCGGACAGCAGCGCCACCAGCACCACGACGTTCATCACCTGGCCCGCGGCCGGGATGCCGAGGTGGTCGAGCGCGGCGGCGTAAGGGCCTGACTTCACCGCCGGGTCGTCCCACGGGATCAGCGCGACGACGACCAGCATGGAGCCGACGTAGAAGATCGCGATCCGGTACATCGCGGTACGCACCGCGCGGGCGACGCCGCGCCGCGGGTTCTCCGACTCGGCGGCCGCGATGGTCACGTTCTCCAGCCCGCCGTACGCGAAGACGGAGGCGAGCAGGCCGACGAGCAGCCCGTCGGAGCCGTTGGGCAGGAAGCCGTCGCCGTCCCCGGTGAGGTTCGCGGTGCCGGGCGAGTCGGTGCCGGGGAGCAGGCCGAGCACGGCGAGCAGGCCGAGGGCGAGGAAGGCGGTGATCGCCGCGACCTTCAGCCCGGCGAACCAGAACTCGGCCTCGCCGAAGTTGCCGACCGCCGCCAGGTTCGTGACGCAGAAGACCGCCATGAACAGCAGGACCCACATCCAGGACTCGGTGCCCGGCAGCCAGCCCGTGACGATCTGCGAGGCGCCGATGGCCTCGGCGGCGATGGCGACGCCCAGCAGCGTCCAGTACATCCAGCCGGAGGTGAGCCCGGCCCACGGGCCCAGTGCCCGCTCGGCGTGCACGGAGAAGGAGCCGGAGGCCGGGTGGGCGGCGGACATCTCGCCGAGCATGCGCATCACGAGCATGACGAGCACCCCGGAGACGGCGTACGCGAGGACGATGCCGGGACCCGCGGCGGCGATGCCGGCGCCGGAGCCGACGAACAGGCCCGCGCCGATGACGCCGCCGAGGGCGATCATCGTCAGGTGGCGCTGCTTGAGGCCGGTGCCGAGGTCGGACGGTACGTGGCCGGCGGCCGGAGCGGTGGTGCCGGCGGGGGCGTCTTCGGTGGCGGCGGCCGGTGCGGGGATGCCGGGGCCGGCGTCGGCGGGGGCCGCGCTGCTCACGGCGTCCGCGGGGGTGCCGGGGGTCCCGTCGGCGTGGGGGGATGTGCTCATGCTCGTGTCCTGGGGGGTAGTGCGTGGGGACGATTCAGTCTGCGGCATCGCGCCGGGCGTGCGCCGCGGCCGGGGAGTCGGCGTTGGAGGGGTTCCACAGCGGGAGTCGGGCGTACGGCCGGGCAGTTGGCCCGGTGCGAAACCCGATCACCGTGTGGCGTATCTCACGTGACCTGCTCGGATGCCGGAATCGCGGTCCCCGGGCCGGTAGCCGCGGGGGTGCGGGGGAGTGACAGGTATGTGCGGCGTGGATTGGCACCTTTCCACGGTAATCGGCCCGAGGCCGTCGGCTAGCGTACGCAGCGTCCCCGTACCCCGTGACGGACCCGCGAACCGAGACCGGAGAACCCGATGAGCACTGCCGCCGTCTCCTCCCCGCACTACGCGCGCCCCGGCGCCGTACTCGCCGACGTGCTGCCCGCCTCGACCGCGGCCCGCGCCCGGCTGCGCGACATCGCGCTCGTGGCCGGCGGCGCGGCGCTCACCGGCGCCGCCGCGCAGTTGTCGGTGCCCGTGCCGGGCTCGCCGGTGCCGGTCACCGGGCAGACCTTCGCCGCGCTGCTCGTCGGCGCCTCCCTGGGCACCGGGCGGGCGTTCCTCTCGCTCATGCTCTACGCGGTCGCGGGCGTGGCGGGGATGCCGTGGTTCGCGGAGGGCTCCTCGGGGTGGGGCATGCCCTCGTTCGGCTACGTCCTCGGGATGCTCCTCGCGGCCGTGGCCGTCGGCGCGCTGGCCCGCCGCGGCGGCGACCGCGACGTGTGGCGCACGGCGGGCACGATGGTCTTCGGCAGCGTCGTCATCTACGCCGTGGGGGTGCCGTACCTGGCGTTCTCGCTGAACGTCTCCCTCGGCGAGGCGGTCTCCCTCGGCCTCACCCCGTACCTCCTCGGCGACGCCCTGAAGGCCGCCCTCGCGATGGGCGCGCTGCCCGCCGCCTGGCACATCGCCGGGCGTGCGCGCCGGGGCTGACCACGGGGCCCGTAGACTCCGGGCCATGCGCGTGTACCTCGGCAGCGACCATGCCGGCTACGAACTCAAGGAACACCTCCTCGTCTGGCTCCGGGAGCACGGGCACGAGCCCGTCGACTGCGGCCCGCTGATCTACGACGCCGCCGACGACTACCCGCCGTTCTGCCTGCGCGCCGCCGAGCGCACCGCCGCCGACCCCGGCAGCCTCGGGGTCGTCATCGGCGGCTCGGGCAACGGCGAGCAGATCGCCGCCAACAAGGTCGCGGGCGTGCGCTCGGCCCTGGCGTGGAGCGAGGAGACGGCGCGGCTGGCGCGCGAGCACAACGACGCCAACGTCGTCAGCGTCGGCGCCCGGATGCACACCCGCGACGAGGCCACGAGCTTCGTCGAGGTGTTCCTCGCCACCCCGTACACCGGCGAGGAGCGCCACCAGCGGCGCATCGACATGCTCAGCGCGTACGAGCAGAGCGGCAAGCTCCCCGACGTGCCGGCGCACCACCCGCAGCCGTAGCGGCCGCCACGGCCCGCACGGCCACCACGAGCGGCACGGGCGGGGCAGGACAGGACCGAGAAGGGGGCGTATGCCCGAGGGCCACACCATCCACCGGCTGTCCGTCGAGTACGGCGTGCGCTTCGGCGGCCGGGCGGTCCGCGCGGCGAGCCCGCAGGGCAAGTTCGCCGACGGCGCCGCGCTCATCGACGGCTGCCGGCTCACCGGCACCGACGCCCACGGCAAGCACCTCTTCCTCGGCTTCGGGCCCGTCGGGCACCTCCACGTCCACCTCGGCATCTACGGCAAGGTCGGCTTCGGCGACGGCCCGGCGCCCCCGCCCGTCGGCGCGGTCCGGCTGCGGCTGGCCACCGGCGCCGGCTACGCCGACCTGCGCGGCCCCTCGGCGTGCGAGCTGGTCACCGAGGAGGAGAAGGACGCCGTGCACGCCCGGCTCGGCGACGACCCGCTGCGCGCGGGCGACGACGGCGAGGCGGCGTGGGCGCGGATCTCGCGCAGCCGCGCGCCGGTCGCCACCCTCCTCATGGACCAGCGGGTGATCTCCGGCGTCGGCAACATCTACCGCACCGAGGTCCTCTTCCGGCACGGCATCGACCCGTACCGCACGGGCCGCGACCTCGGCCGCACCGCCTGGGAGGCGGTCTGGGCGGACCTCGCGGTGCTGATGCGCGAGGGCGTACGCACCGGGCGCATCGACACCGTACGGCCGGAGCATCTGCCCGAGGCGATGGGCCGCCCGCCGCGCGTCGACGAGCACGGCGGCGAGGTCTACGTCTACCGCCGCGGGGGCCGCCCGTGCCACCTCTGCGGCACCGACGTACGCACCGCCACACTCGCCGCGCGCAACCTTTTCTGGTGCCCCTCATGCCAGCCCACGTGACCCTCGTCCCAACTGCGTTCGCGCAGGCCCTCCTTCGTTCAAAACTCCGTGAATTCGCATACGATTCCGGCAGTGCCGCCCGAAGAGTGCGGTCGGCACGCCGTGAATCGACGCCCGGCGCGGCGGGTGGATAGGGTCCCGGGGCATGGCCGGAGGCGCAGGTTCCACCTCGCAAGCGGCCCGGTGGCACAAGGCGCTGCACCGGGCCCGCGTCGGCGTGCGCAGGGCCGGTGTCGACTACTTCCGCGGTGAGGGCTCCGACTGGGTGGCCCTTGTCGTCCTCCTGCTGACCATCCCGGCGCTCGCCGCCGGCACGATCCTCTCGGCGGCCTGGATCTCGCCGGCCGCGCTGGTGCTGCCGATCTTCATCGGCGGCCTGGTGCTGCGGCCCGCCAGCCTCCTCGCGCTGTACGCCGCCTCCGCCACCGCGCTCATCGTCGAGGCGATGCTCCTCGGCCCGTACGCGGAGGGCCCGGCCCGGGTCACTCCCGGCACCGTGCTCGTGATCGCCTCGGTGGGGCTGACGGGCCTGACCGTCGCGCAGTTCCGCAGCCGCGTCGGCGTGCCGTGGCGGCGGGGCGGCACGATGCTCTTCGACCTGCGCGAGCGGATCCGGGTGCAGAGCAAGCTGCCCCGGCTGCCGCGCGGCTGGCACGCGGAGATGTCGCTGCGCCCGGCCGGCGGCCAGTCCTTCTCCGGCGACTTCGTGGTCGCCTCCCGCACCCACGGCGGCCAGATCCTGGAGGCCGTGCTGACCGACGTCTCCGGCAAGGGCATGGCAGCCGGCTCGCGGGCGCTGCTGCTCTCCGGCGCCTTCGGCGGGCTGCTCGGCTCGCTGCCGCCGCACGACTTCCTGCCCGCCGCCAACGGCTATCTGCTGCGCCAGGAGTGGCAGGAGGGCTTCGCCACCTCCGTGCACCTGGTGCTGGACCTGGAGTCCGGGGACTACGAGCTGTTCTCCGCCGGGCACGTGCCCGGGGTGCAGCTCAGCGCCGGCACCGGCCGCTGGGAGGAGAAGGGCGCGGAGGGGCCGCTGCTCGGCGTGGTGGAGGAGGCGCAGTTCGACCCGCTGAAGGGCACGCTGCGCCGCGGGGACGTGCTGATGCTCTTCTCGGACGGGCTGGTCGAGGCGCCGGACCGGGATCTGACCGAGGGCATGGACCGGCTGATAGGCGAGGCGGACCACTACGCGTCGAGCACGTTCCGGGGCGCGGCCTGGCATCTGATCGAGAAGGTGGCCAAGGACGTCAAGGACGACCGGGCGCTGCTGCTGATCTGCCGCGAGTGAGGCGTACGGGCCGGGCGCGGGCGACGGGTCCGCGGGTCTAGGGGTCCGCGGGTCTAGGGGTCCGCGGGCCCACGGCTCCGCCGGTCCCTTCCGCCGGACCGCCGGGCACCCGGTCCGGGGCGGGCGGACGTGCCGGGACCGGGGCGCTCGCGCGTCGCCGTCGCGCGCGTACGCCCCGGTCCCCGCGGTCACTTGGCCCCGGCCGTCCCCGGCACGGGTTCCAGCGCCGCCCCGCCACCGGGAGGTTTGCCCCCGGGCAGGAAGCGGGCCAGCCAGTGCGACCGCCCCGCCGCCAGCGGTGCGAGCACGGCGAGCACCAGCACGTACCCGGCGATGAACGGCGACAGCCGCCGGTCGAGCCCGGCCGTGGCCGCCATCGTGGCCAGGATCAGCGCGAACTCGCCGCGGGCCAGCAGCGTCAGTGCGATGTTCGAGGCGGGCAGCGCCCCGAACCCGTACAGCTTCGCGGCGGCGAGCCCCGCGCTGACGTTCATCACGATCGTCAGCAGCACCGCGAGGGCCACCGGGGCCGCGACCGAGGGCAGGTCGCCCGGGTCGATCGAGAGCCCGAAGCCGAAGAAGAAGATGGCGCCGAAGGCGTCCCGCAGCGGGTGCACGAGCGTACGGATCCGCTCCGCGGACGTCGTACTGCCGAGCATCAGGCCGACCATGAACGCGCCGATGGCGTCCGCCACCCCGAACCACTCCGAGATCCCCGCGACCAGCACCGCGGCGCCGAGGAAGGAGATGACGAGCAGCTCGTTGTCGCGGGTGTCGAAGAGCCGGCCGATGACCTTGGTGCCGAAGCGCGCGATCGTGGCCAGGACCAGCAGGAAGGCCATCGCCTTGCCGGCCTGCAGGGCGGCCTCGCCGGCGCCCTCCGCACCGGACAGGACGGGCTGCAGCACGGCCAGGTAGACGGCGAGGAAGATGTCCTCGATCACGATGATGCCGAGGATCGGTTTGGTCTCGCCGTTCCCGATCCGGCCGAGGTCGACGAGGATCTTCGTGACGATCGCGGACGAGGAGATGCCGAGCACACCGGCGAGCACCAGCGCCTCGGACGTGCCCCAGCCGAGCGCGAAGCCGAAGCCGAGTCCCGCGCCCACGTTGAGCAGCAGATAGATGCCGCCCGCGACGGCCATCCGGCGACCGCCCGACTTGAGGTCGTCCATGTGGAATTCGAGACCGAGGTAGAACAGCAGCAGGACGAGGCCCAGGGCGGTGAGCATCTCCAAGTCGTGCGGGTCCTTGACCAGCACGATGCCGGGGGTGTTCGGGCCGAGCAGGATGCCGGCGAGGATGAAGAGCGGGATGGTGGGCAGCCCGATGCGGCTGCCGATACGGGCGAGGATGGCGGCCGCCATGAAGGCGCCGCCCATGGCGATCAAGGTGTCTGCGTGTCCGATGGGTTCCTCCCGGGGTCGTGGGGACGGCCGTTCCGGGACCTGAGCCCTTTACTTACTTTACCTCATTGTTGCCCTGGCAATTAATCCGTCGGGTGCACTTCCCGCGCTCTTCCGCGGCCGGACCACCGTCGCCACCTCGGGTTAACCCCACCCCGGGTCCGCCAGCAGCCGCCATGGCCCGGCGCACCCCCGCTCCGTAGCGTCGAACCCACGATGACCAGGGCGGCCGCCCTGGCAGCGCCACGGCGAACGGCACGAAGGAAGGGCGGACGACATGCGGCTGCGGACCAGGGGAGAGCGGCAGGACCACGGGGCGCCCGCCGCCCCCGGCCACGCCGTCGAACTGCGCGGCGTACAACGGCGATACGGCCGCGGCGCCGGCGCCGTGCACGCGCTGCGCGGCATCGACCTCGCCCTTCCCCGGGGCACGTACACCGCCGTCATGGGCCCTTCCGGGTCCGGCAAGTCCACGCTCCTGCAGTGCGCCGCGGGCCTCGACCGGCCGACCGCGGGCTCGGTGCTCCTCGGCGGTACGGAACTGACGCGGCTCGGTGAGAACAAGCTCACCGAACTGCGCCGCAGCCGCCTGGGGTTCGTCTTCCAGGCGTTCAACCTGCTGCCGTCGCTGACCGTCTCGCAGAACGTCCTGCTGCCCATGCGGCTCGCCGGGCTGCGCGCCGACCACGCGCGGGCGGCGGAGGTGCTGGCGCAGGTCGGCCTCGCGGCGCACGGCAGGCGGCGCCCCGCGGAGCTGTCCGGCGGCCAGCAGCAGCGGGTGGCGATCGCCCGCGCGCTGATCACCAGGCCGGACGTGATCTTCGCGGACGAGCCGACGGGGGCGCTGGACACCCGCACGGCGGCGGAGATTCTGGCGCTGCTGCGGCAGGCGGTCGACTCGCTGGGCGCGACGGTGGTCATGGTCACGCACGACCCGGTGGCCGCGTCGTACGCGGACGTGGCGCTGTTCCTCGCCGACGGCGCCCTGGCGGGCAGCCTGCAGCGGCCGACGGCGGAGCAGGTCGCGGCCCGGATGACGACGCTGGACCCGCGGGGCGCGGCTCGCGCGGCGGAGCCGGCGGCGTGAGCGGCGGACTGC
Organism: Streptomyces sp. CMB-StM0423; assembly: GCF_002847285.1. Classification (NCBI taxonomy): domain Bacteria; kingdom Bacillati; phylum Actinomycetota; class Actinomycetes; order Kitasatosporales; family Streptomycetaceae; genus Streptomyces; species Streptomyces sp. CMB-StM0423. The sequence goes on from NZ_CP025407.1 coordinate 5,750,504, forward strand.
CCGGGGCGGGGGCGCGGGCGCGTACGAACGGGCTGGCGCGGGCCGCGCTCCGGTTCCGGCCCGCGGGCTTCGCGGGGACGTTCGTCGCGCTGATGATGGCGGCGCTGATCGTGTCGGCCTGCGGGATCCTGCTGGAAACGGGCGTACGGGCCTCGGTGCCGCCGGAGCGGTACGCGAACGCGCCGGTGGTGGTCGCCGCGGACCAGCGGGCGCACATGACGGTGGGCAGCGGCGACGGCGCCTACGACGCCTCGGAGCAGGTGCCGGACCGGGCCCGGGTGCGGGCTGAGCTGGCGGTGCGCGTCGCGTCCGCGGAGGGTGTCGCGGCGGCGGTCCCTGACGTCACGTTCCCGGCCCGGCTGGCGGCCGGGGAGGGCGCGCCGGACGGCTCCGCGCTCACCGCACAGGGCTGGGGCTCCCACGCCTTCACCGGCACCGCGCTCACGGCGGGCGCGGCGCCGGGGGCCGACGAGGTGGTCCTGGACCGGGCGACGGCCCGCGCGGCGGGCGCGGACGTGGGGGACACCATCGCGCTCGTACTCCCGTCGGGACAGCAGGAGTTCCGCGTCTCCGGCATCGCGGCCGCAGCGGCGGACACACCCGCCGCGGGCGGCGCCGCGTACCTCGCCGAGGATGCCGCCGCCCGGGCCGCCGGGCATCCGGGGCGGTTCGACGCCGTCGCCGTGCTGGCCGCCGAGGGGGTCGGCGCCGGGCAGCTCGCCGACGCCGTGCGCGGCGCCGTGGGGGACCGGGCCGAGGTGCACACCGGGGACGGGCGCGGGGGCGTCGAGGACACCGGGGTCGCGGCGGCCGAGGAGCTGCTGACCGGGCTCGGCGGCTCGTTCGGCGGCATCGCCGCCACCGTCGCCGTCTTCACCGCCGCGGGCACCGTCGCGCTCTCCGTGGCGCAGCGCAAGCGCGAGTTCGCCCTGCTCCGGGCCATCGGCGCCACCCCGCGGCAGATCCGCCGCTCCGTGGCCGCCGAGGCACTGCTCGTCGCACCCGTCGCCGGGCTCGCCGGGCTGCTGCCCGGCATCGGGCTCGCCGCCTGGTGGTTCGGCCAGCTCAAGGACCGCGACGCCGTACCGGCCGCCGTCGACCTGCACGTCTCGTTCATCCCGCTCGCCGTCGCCGTGGGCACGGCCCTGCTCAGCGCGCTGGTCGCCGGCTGGGCGGCCTCCCGCCGCCCCGCGAAGACCAAGCCCGGCCAGGCGCTCACCGAGGCGTCCGTGGAGCGGCTGCGCCCCGGGATCGTCCGCACGGTCCTCGGGCTCGGCGCCGTCACCGGCGGCATCCTGCTCAGCGGCGTCGCCGCCCGCTCCGCCGGCGACGACGCGGCCGAGGCGGCGCTCGGCGTCGTGATGCTCTTCATGCTCGCCGTCGCCCTCCTGGGCCCGCTGATCGCGCGGCTGGCCGCCGGGCTGTTCGGCCTGCCGCTGCGCGCCGGCGACGCCAGCGCGGAGCTGGCCGCCGCCAACTCCCGTACGAACGCCCGCCGGCTGGCCTCCGCGATCACCCCGATCGTGCTGGCGACGGCCTTCGCCTCGGTGCTGGTCTTCATGCACACCAGCGAGGACCACGCCACCGCGACCCAGCAGCGCGCCGGCGTCACGGCCGACCACGTCGTCACCCACCCCGAAGGGCTGCCCGCCGACGCCGCCGAGCGCGCGGCGCGGCAGCCCGGGGTGGACGCGGCGGTGGGCGTGCTGCGCGCGGAGGTGCTGGTACCGGTCGGCGGCTGGGGCGACCGGTGGCTCCAGGGCGCGACGGCGCAGGGTGTCTCCGGCGACGGGCTCGCCCGCGTCCAGGACCTCGACGTCCGCGACGGCGCCCTGGACCGGCTGCCGGAGCCCGGCACGGTGGCGCTCGACGAGAACCTGGCCCGCTCGGCGGGCGCCGGGGTCGGCGAGCGCGTCGAACTGCGGCTGCCGGACGGCACGTCGGAGAAGGCCGAGGTGGTGGCCACGTACGGGCGCGGCCTCGGGCTCGCCCAGGTGACGCTCGACCGCGCGGCGCTGGCCGGGCACGTCTCCGCCGGGTACGACACGGACCTGCTGGTCAGCGGCGGCCGTGCCGCCGACCTCGGCGCCCTGGGCGGGGCGGGCACCGCGGTGACCGACGCGGCCGGCTACGCGCAGCAGCAGGACGTCGACCGCAGCCTCAACCGCTGGGCGAACTTCACCATGGCCGGCGTCCTCGGGGGCTTCGCCGCCGTCGCTGCGCTCAACACCCTCGTCATGACCGTGCTGGACCGGCGCCGCGAGTTGGGGATGCTGCGGCTGATCGGCTCCACCCGGCGGCAGGTGCTGGGCATGATCCGCTGGGAGGGGCTGCTCGTCGGGGTCGCCGGCCTGGTGCTGGGCGGGGCGATCGCGGCGGCGACGCTGGTGCCGATGGTCCGCGGGATCACCGGCGGGGATCCGTACCTGCCGCCGCTGACGGTCGCCGCGTTCACGGCGGGGGCCGTGGGGCTGGGGCTCCTGGGCACCGTGCTGCCGGCCCGCGCGGCGCTGCGGCGGGCGGAGCCGGCGGGCTGAGGGGCCGCTGCCGTACGGGCGGGGGCGCGGTCCGTACGAGCCGGTGCACGGGAACGCGAGCGGCCCGGGGCGCCCTTCCGCGAGGAGGGGCGGCCCGGGCCGCGTGCCGTACGGGACTCAGCGGGTGGCGGCCGCCCGCTCCCGCTCGGGGGCGTGCTCCGCCGCCGGCTCCGAGCGCGGCGAGCCGCGGCGCCCTTCGCCGCCGTCGGACTTGAACAGCCAGTTCATCTTCGGCTCCATGGCCCACCGGAACATCTGCCGCACCGGCGGGGTGCACAGCACCGTGACGATCACGGCCGCGATCGCCGTGACGGCGACGGCGCCCAGCGGCGTGTGCGCGAAGTCGTTGTCGTACCAGCCCCAGAAGCGCGAGCCCTTGGCGAGGAACCCGTGCAGCAGGTAGCCGTACAGCGTGCCGGCGCCCAGCACGGTGAACCACATCGTGCGCCGCGGCACCCAGGCCAGGAAGCACGCCGTGAGCACCAGCGCGCAGCCGAACATCGCGAACGTCATCACCGGACCCGCCCAGATGGGCGCGCCCAACTCCTGTGCGGAGTCACGGTGGTAGAACCAGCCGGCGTTCATCCGCGGCACCGCCCAGTACGCGACGACCGCGGCCATCAGGCCCACGGGCACGGACAGCAGCCGTACCTCAGGCCGGCGCACCAGGTCGAAGTGCTCCGGTTTGAGCATCAGACCGAGGACGAAGAAGGGCATGAACTGCAGCACGCGCTGGAGGTCGAGGTCGTTGCCGACGGTGTCGCTCATGGACGCGGCGATGGCGATGAGCAGGGCCAGCGGCACCGGCCAGCGCACCGCCTTCCACAGCGGTGTCGTCATCCGCCAGACGAACAGCGCGATGAGGAACCACGTCAGGTACCACGGATCGAGGATGCTGATGCGGTAGCCGGGGACGTCGCCCGCCCAGCGGTTGAAGAACGTGTAGGCGGTCTCGAAGATCACGTACGGCACGAGGACGCCGGTGACCAGCCGCTGCACGCGCCCCGGGCGGCCGAGGTCGAACGAGCGGGACATATAGCCGGAGATGAGGATGAAGGCCGGCATGTGAAACGAGTAGACGAGCATGTAGAGCGCGGACGCGGCGCGGCTGTCGTCGCGCAGCGGCTCCCACGCGTGGCCGAGTGCGACCAGCACGATGGCCAGGTACTTTGCGTTGTCGAAGAAAGGGTCGCGGGTCTTCGGCTTGCCGGAATCGCCGGCCGGACGAGCCGCGGTCTGCGGCAGGTGGGTCACGAAGCCTCCAGGTACGAGTCCGGCGGCGGAACCCGGAACCGCACCGGCGGGTTGGGGTCGAGGGGGGATCGGAACATCGTCGGCACCCTAGCGTCCGAGTGTCGGGCCCGTAAATTCGAAGTCAGCGTCGGGAATTTCATAGACATGGAGACAGACGGCGTGGTCAGCGAGCATCACTGTATGCCAGTTTTGTCCTGAATGAATCGGACATAGGGGCACGAAACTTCGGCGTGTCAGGTGATCAGTTTTCGGCCGGTTCCGGATGCCCGCGGGCGGTCCGAATGGGGAATTCCGAGCGGTGGGAACGCCCGTCCGCGTACCCCTTATTACGTATATCCGTGCGCCTGGAACACGGAATTCGGATTCGCCGCTCCGGTTTCCGCGGCACCGCCGCCGGGGATGGACCGCATGGGCGCGCCACCGGCGCGGAGGTCGTGCGGCGTCCCGCGTACGGCGCTCCGCGTGCGCCGTGGGCGCAGATCGGTGTAAGGGGCGCGAGATATCAGCCAGTTGGGCATCCCACGCACCCCCGTGCACCTCTTGGTGGCACGATGGATCCACCGGGGTGTGCGGGCGGCGGGTGCCCTGGGTGGGTGAACGAGAACCTAGGGGTGATCAGGGCGTGGCTATCTCACTGTCATTGGTGCTGCTGATGGGGATCATCCTGGTCGTGCTGATCCGTGGCGGCTCGATCAAGGTGGGCCCGGCGATCGTTGCGGTGCTCTTCGGCTTCTTCCTGGCGTCCACCAGCGCCGCACCGGACATCCAGGACGCCCTCGACGAAATAAGCCAGAGCATCAGCGACATCGGCACCTGACGGTGCCACCGGGGCGACCCGGCCGCCGCGCACACGACAACGGCCGGGGCCCCGGCCCGCGCACGTCCCGGAGGACGCGGCGCGGTCAGGGCCCCGGCCGTCTCGCGGAGCGGGTGACGGGAATCGAACCCGCGTAGCCAGCTTGGAAGGCTGGAGCTCTACCATTGAGCTACACCCGCAGGCGCCACCCGTGGCGGGTGGCACGCCCAGCATCGTAGCCGCTGCGCCCCCGGTCCCGCACGCCGCTATGCCTTCGGGCGCCCGGCCGCGCGTACGCGCGTGTGCCATCACCTGTCGCGTACGGGTCACGACCCCGGCCGGGCGCGGGCCGCGTACGGCGTCACCAGGGACGTAATCCGCCGCGCCGCGGCTGCGCGGCCATGTACCCTACTGCTCGCACATGCGGGGTGTGGCGCAGCTTGGTAGCGCGTCCGCTTTGGGAGCGGAAGGTCGTCGGTTCGAATCCGGCCACCCCGACCGCACGGGGACCTTCGTGACGAAGGTCCCTTTATGGGGAGCGGACCCGGCACCGGTACTATGCAAGCTGCGTTCCTGCGTGCCTGGACCGGGCCGCTCCACGCTTCTGCAGGAAGCCGGACGCAGCCGCAAGAAGTCCACAAGAAGTACAGCACTTCCCAGACGCCATCCCAAGGAGACCGACCGTGAAGAGCGCCGTGGAGACCCTGAACCCGACCCGGGTTCGGCTCACTGTCGAGGTGCCCTTCGAGGAGCTCAAGCCCAGCCTCGACGCGGCGTACAAGAAGATCAACCAGCAGGTCACCGTGCCGGGCTTCCGCAAGGGCAAGATCCCGGCCCGCATCATCGACCAGCGGTTCGGTCGCGGCGCCGTCCTTGAGGAGGCCGTCAACGACGCGCTGCCGAAGCTCTACGAGGACGCCGTCAACGAGGGCGACCTCAAGCCGCTGGGCCGGCCCGAGGTCGACATCACCGAACTGAAGGACAACGAGACGCTGACCTTCACCGCCGAGGTCGACATCCGCCCCGAGTTCGAGATCCCGGACTACTCCGGCATCAGCGTCGAGGTCGACGCCATCGAGGTGCCCGACGAGGACGTCGACAAGTCGGTCGAGCAGCTCCGCGAGCGCTTCGCCTCCACCACGCCGGTGGAGCGGGCCGCGGCGGAGGGCGACGTCGTCACCATCGACCTGGAGGCGAGCGTCGACGGCGAGGTGCTGGACGACGGCGTCGCCAGCGGCGTGACGTACACGATCGGCTCCGGCGAACTGCTCGACGGCATCGACGAGGCCGTCACGGGCCTGGAGTCCGGCGGCTCCGCGACCTTCGCCTCCGAGCTGAAGGGCGGCTCCGCGGCGGGCCAGGAGGCGCAGGTCAAGGTCGACGTCACGCAGGTCGCCGAGCGCGAGCTGCCGGAGCTGGACGACGAATTCGCCCAGATGGCCAGCGAGTTCGACACGCTGGAGGAGATGCGGGCGGACAGCCGCAAGCGGCTGGAGCAGATGAAGCGCTACGACCAGGCGCAGCAGGCCCAGGAGAAGGTGCTGGACGAGCTGCTCGGCCTGGTGGAGATCCCGGTCCCGGAGAAGCTGCTGGAGGAGGAGATCTCCACCCGCCGGCACAACCTGGAGAACCACCAGTTGGCGCAGATGGGCATGGACCTGGAGGGCTACCTGAAGCTCCAGGAGAAGACCGCCGAGGAGTTCGAGACCGAGCTCAAGGAGCAGGCGGAGCGCGGCATCCGCACGCAGTTCGTCCTCGACGAGCTGGTGGGCAAGGAGCAGGTGAACGTCGGCCAGGAAGAGCTGACCGAGCACCTGATGCGCCGCGCCCAGTCCTCGGGCATGAGCCCGGACCAGTTCGCCCAGGCGGTCGTCGAGGGCGGCCAGGTCCCGGTCCTGGTCGGCGAGGTCGCCCGCGGCAAGGCCCTGGCGGTCGTGGTGGAAGCCGCGACGATCAAGGACACGAACGGCGAGCCGGTGGACCTCTCGGACGAGGACGAGACCGCGGAGACGGTCGAGGCCACGTCGGACGAGCCCCCGGCCACCGGGGACGCGGCGGCCGCGGCGGACGCCGAGGCGACCGAAGAGAAGCCGGAGAAGGCAGAAGCCTGACCCGAACCCCGAGGATGCGGGCCCCGCGCGGACTGCGCCGGGGCCCGCGCGCGCTCCGCACGGCCGCTCCGCACGGCCCGCGCTCCGCGCCCCGGAGCGGCGGCCCGAAGCCGGCGGGGTGCACGCCCCCGTACCCGGCCGGTCGCGCGGCGCCACGCTCCGGCCGTCCCCGGCACGCTCGCTCGTCCACGCGCTCCGCGCGTGGTCGCGGCGCGCGGGCGAGCCTCGCGGCCAGGGCCCACGCTCCGCGCCCGGAGCGCACAGCAGAGCCACACCTGCACCCCGCCACCTCCGGCGGACAGCCGCCACGCACGCTCCGCGCGCTTGGCGACGCAGGACCCCGGCCGCCCGCCGGGGGGGGCGTGGTCGCCTCCGACCGTTCCGCCACCGGCCGGCGCCGGGTCCGTCCGGTACGGGGCAGGTGCCGCCGTGCCTGGCAGGGCCGCACCTGCCCCCTCCGCCGGCTCCGGCGGACAGCCGCCTACGCGCGCTTCACGGGGCGGGGCTCGACGAGGAGCGGGCCGTACGCTCCGTACCCGGCAGCCGGGCAGAGCCCCGGGCTCTCGTCTGCTGTCCCGCAGCGCCGCCCGCAGGGCGCCCTCTCACGCGCGCTACGCGCGCTGTGGCGGCGCAGGGCCCCGGCCGCTCGCCGACCCCGGCGGGCGGCGTGATCGCCTGCGACCGTCCGGCCACCGGCCGGCGGCCGGAGCGGTGCGGCGCCGAGAACGCCGCCGTGTCCGGCAGAGCCGCACCTGCACCCCGCCCCTCCTGCGGACGGCCGCCCGCAGGGCGCCCGGTGCCGGCTGCCACCCCGCCGCGCCCCCGCAGGGGGCCTGCGCTCACAGCGAACAGTTAAGGAACCGGGATGGCCGCCGCCTACCTGCGCGTTAGGGTCCATAAGCAAGTCAGGCAACTCAGGAACGTACCGTCAGACGGCCTCAGGCGGCCGTCGCAGAATGAGCAGGTGGACACGTGACGAACCCGATGCTTTCCGGCCCGGGCGAGCCGTCCTTCGGCGGCCTTGGCGACCAGGTCTACAACCGGCTGCTCAACGAGCGCATCATCTTCCTCGGCCAGCCGGTCGACGACGACATCGCCAACAAGATCACGGCGCAGCTCCTCCTCCTCGCCGCCGACCCGGACAAGGACATCAACCTCTACGTCAACAGCCCGGGCGGCTCCGTGACCGCCGGCATGGCGATCTACGACACGATGCAGTTCATCAAGAACGACATCGTCACCATCGCCCTCGGCCTCGCTGCCTCCATGGGCCAGTTCCTGCTCAGCGCCGGCACCCCCGGCAAGCGCTTCGCGCTGCCGAACGCCGAGATCCTGATCCACCAGCCGTCCGCCGGCCTGGCCGGCTCCGCGACGGACATCAAGATCCACGCCGAGCAGCTCATCCGCACCAAGAAGAAGATGGCGGAGCTCACCTCGCTGCACACCGGCCAGACCGTCGAGCAGGTCACCCACGACTCCGACCGCGACCGCTGGTTCTCCGCGGAGGAGGCCAAGGAGTACGGCCTGATCGACGAAGTCATGCCGTCGGCCTCGGGCATCCCCGGCGGCGGCGGCACCGGCGCCTGAGGTCCCGGCGCCCGGCCAGCGACCCGCAAAGCCCGCGCAGCCCTTCACAGCCGCACTGCCACCAGGACGGAACACCACGATGCAGAACTTCCCCGGACGCGGTCTCTACGACCGCCTGGCCGACGAGGCCGCCGACGTCGCCGACGCCCGTCGTTCGCTGGGCGCGGAGTCCCGCTACGTCATCCCGCGCTTCGTCGAGCGCACCTCGCAGGGCATCCGCGAGTACGACCCGTACGCGAAGCTCTTCGAAGAGCGCGTCATCTTCCTCGGCGTGCAGATCGACGACGCCTCGGCGAACGACGTGATGGCCCAGCTCCTGTGCCTGGAGTCGATGGACCCCGACCGGGACATCTCGGTCTACATCAACAGCCCCGGCGGCTCCTTCACGGCCCTCACCGCCATTTACGACACGATGCAGTTCGTCAAGCCGGACATCCAGACCGTCTGCATGGGCCAGGCCGCCTCGGCCGCCGCCGTGCTGCTGGCCGCCGGCACCGAGGGCAAGCGCATGGCCCTGCCGAACGCGCGCATCCTCATCCACCAGCCGTACACCGAGACCGGCCGCGGCCAGGTCTCCGACCTGGAGATCGCCGCGAAGGAGATCTTCCGGATGCGTAACCAGCTCGAAGAGATGCTGGCCAAGCACTCGACGACGCCGATCGAGAAGGTCCGTGACGACATCGAGCGGGACAAGATCCTCACCGCCGAGGAGTCCCTTGAGTACGGGCTGATCGACCAGATCGTCTCCACCCGCAAGCTGTCCGCCGGCATCGGCGGCTGACGGCTCGCGGCCGGCTCCCGGCTCCGTATCCCGCGGCGCCGGACCTGACGTCCGGGCCCTTGTCCTCTGGACAGGGCCGCCCGTGGAGCGGTCCCCTGGGAAGCGAACCAGTGAGTTGGGCCCAAGGGGACCGCTCGGGGCTCCGGGCAAGGTACCGTCGATACGCAACCAGGTTCCGCCCCCCAAGAGCGGATCCCAGGCGAAGGGGAAGCACCTCGTGGCACGCATCGGTGACGGCGGCGATCTGCTCAAATGCTCGTTCTGCGGAAAGAGCCAGAAGCAGGTCAAGAAGCTCATCGCAGGACCCGGTGTCTACATCTGCGACGAGTGCATCGACCTCTGTAACGAGATCATCGAAGAGGAACTGGCGGAGAGCTCCGAGGTGCGCTGGGAGGAACTGCCCAAGCCCCGCGAGATCTACGAGTTCCTGGAGGGCTACGTCGTAGGCCAGGAGGCCGCCAAGAAGGCGCTGTCCGTCGCGGTCTACAACCACTACAAGCGGGTCCAGGCAGGCGAGAACGGCGCCGCGGCGCAGAACCGCGAGGACGGCATCGAGCTGTCGAAGTCCAACATCCTGCTGCTCGGCCCCACCGGTTCCGGCAAGACGCTGCTGGCGCAGACCCTGGCCCGGATGCTCAACGTCCCCTTCGCCATCGCCGACGCCACCGCCCTCACCGAGGCGGGGTATGTCGGCGAGGACGTCGAGAACATCCTGCTGAAGCTGATCCAGGCCGCCGACTACGACGTCAAGAAGGCCGAGACCGGCATCATCTACATCGACGAGATCGACAAGGTCGCACGGAAGAGTGAGAACCCGTCGATCACCCGTGACGTCTCCGGCGAAGGCGTGCAGCAGGCGCTGCTGAAGATCCTGGAGGGCACCACGGCCTCCGTGCCGCCGCAGGGCGGCAGGAAGCACCCGCACCAGGAGTTCATCCAGATCGACACGACGAACGTGCTGTTCATCGTCGGCGGTGCCTTCGCCGGTCTGGAGAAGCTCATCGAGTCCCGGGCGGGCGCCAAGGGCATCGGCTTCGGCGCCACCATCCGCTCCAAGCGCGAGCTGGCCGACGAGGACCCGTTCCAGGAGGTCATGCCCGAGGACCTGGTGAAGTACGGCATGATCCCCGAGTTCATCGGGCGGCTGCCGGTCATCACCAGCGTGCACAACCTGGACCGGGCCGCCCTGCTGAAGATCCTCGTCGAGCCGCGGAACGCGCTCGTGAAGCAGTACCAGCGCCTCTTCGAACTCGACGGCGTCGAGCTGGACTTCGACCGTCCGGCGCTGGAGGCCATCGCCGACCAGGCGATCCTCCGCGGCACCGGGGCCCGCGGGCTGCGCGCCATCATGGAGGAGGTGCTGCAGTCGGTGATGTACGAGGTGCCGTCCCGCAAGGACGTCGCCCGCGTGGTCATCACCGAGGAGGCGGTCCACTCCAACGTCAACCCGACGCTGGTGCCCCGCTCCCGCACCGCCGAGCCGGAGCAGCGCCACCAGGAGAGTGCCTGAGCCGCACGCCGTCTCCGGCCGGTACGTCCCGTACGAGCCGGACGCAGCACCCGGGACGAAAACACCCGATACGAAAAGGGGCCGCCCACCGGGCGGCCCCCTTCGCGTGTGTGCCCCGCGGCTCAGCCGAGCGGCACGCGAACGTCGTTGCGGACCTCCGCCGTGGTGGTCGCGGCCTCGTCGATGCTCGTCTCGCCGCCGGTGATGATCAGCGTCGGGTCGGTCATGGCGATGTAGCCGATGGTGCTGCTGTCGGCCCAGGCGCAGGTCGGGAAGTTGAAGCTGTCGACCGGTGCGCCGGAGTCGTCGCTGGAGAACTTCACGTACTGGCACTTCATCGAAGCGCCCTCCTCCAGCCCGTCGGGCTGGACCTCCTCCGGGCTGCCGACCAGCTCGGCCGTGTCGCCCCCGCCCGCGGACGGGTCGGCGGCGGCCTCCTCGGCCATGTACGCGAAGAACGCGTCCAGGACCATGTCCGGGTCCGAGACCTCGCCGTAGACGCCCTGGAACTGGAGGATCTTGGCCGTGGCGCTGTCCCCAGCGGTGTAGCCGGCGCCGACGTCCTTCGGGTCGGAGATCCCCATGGTCTCGAGCTGGTCGACGTCGCTGGAGTTGAGCCCGCCGCCGGGGGCGGAGTCGTCCTTCTGGTACTCGGAGGCGACCGTCTCGGGCGTCGTCAGCTTGTACTTCTTGCCGTCGTCGGCGGGCGGGTCGTCCCCGCTGTCGCCGTCGCCCCCGTCGTCCTTCTTGTCCCCGTCGGTCTGCGAGTTCTTCGACTCGTCCTTCTTGCCGTCATCGTCGTCGCCACCGATGAGGAAGAACGCGGCCACCGCTATCAGCGCGACCGCGACCACGGCGCCGACGACGACGAAGAGGGTCTTGTTCTTGCCGCCGGCGGGGGGCGGGGGCGGCGGGGCCTGGCCGTAACCGGGCTGCTGCTGCCCGTACGGGCCCGCCTGCTGCTGCTGTCCGTACTGCTGCTGGCCGTAACCCCCGGGCTGCCCGTACCCGCCGGGCTGTTGCTGCTGCTGCCCGTAGCCCTGGTCGCCGCCCTGCTGCGGGTAGCCGTAACCGGGCTGGCCCGGCTGGCCGCCCTGGGCGGGCTGGGCCGGCTGGGCGTAGGGCGACTGCGCGGGCTGCTGCGGTTGCTGCGAGGGCTGGCCGTAGGGACCGGGCTGCCCGTACGGGCCCGGCTGCTGCCCTCCACCCCCGTACGGTCCGGGTGGCGGCGGCTGGTTGTGACTCATTACGGTCCCCTCCGTGAGTTAATGCTGCTCCGCCCATACTGTCGGATCGCGCCGTCTTGCGCTGCCTCGGGTCTGGATCGGCGGAGGCGCGGTTGTCCACAAGGACGCAGCCCGTCCACAAGTGGTTCGCAGCGGGGCGTGACGCGGCTTTACACTGACCGTCGTGACCGACGCAAAGAACCCGCAGAGCAGCGCAGCAGAACTCCCCACGCAGTACACCCCCGGCGAGGTCGAGACCTCGCTGTACGAGGGCTGGGTAGAGCGCGGTTACTTCGCGGCGGACGCCAAGAGCGACAAGCCGGCGTACACGGTCGTCATCCCCCCGCCGAACGTCACGGGAAGCCTGCATCTCGGCCACGCCTTCGAGCACACGCTGATCGACGCGCTCACCCGCCGCAAGCGGATGCAGGGGTACGAGACGCTGTGGCAGCCCGGCATGGACCACGCCGGCATCGCCACGCAGAACGTGGTGGAGCGCGAGCTGGCCAAGGAGGGCCTGTCGCGGCACGATCTGGGCCGCGAGGCGTTCGTCGAGCGGGTGTGGAAGTGGAAGGCGGAGTCCGGCGGGCAGATCGCCGGCCAGATGCGCCGCCTCGGTGACGGCGTGGACTGGAGCCGCGACCGCTTCACCATGGACGAGGGCCTGTCGCGCGCCGTCCAGACCATCTTCAAGCGGCTGTTCGACGACGAGTTGATCTACCGCGCCGAGCGCATCATCAACTGGTGCCCGCGCTGCCTCACCGCGATCTCCGACATCGAGGTGGAGTACCAGGACGATGACGGAGAGCTGGTCTCCATCCGCTACGGCGAGGGCGAGCAGTCCATCGTCGTGGCCACTACCCGGGCCGAGACGATGCTCGGCGACACCGCCGTCGCCGTCCACCCGGACGACGAGCGCTACCGGCATCTCGTCGGCACGGAGATCGTGCTGCCGCTCACCGGCCGCCGCATCCCCGTCCTCGCCGACGAGCACGTGGACCCCGAGTTCGGCACCGGCGCGGTGAAGGTGACCCCGGCGCACGACCCGAACGACTTCGAGATCGGCCGCCGGCACGACCTGCCGATGCTCACGATCATGGACGAGCACGCGGTCATCACCGCCCACGGCCCGTTCCAGGGCCTGGACCGGCTGGAGGCCCGCTCGGCGATCGTCGCCGCGCTGCGCGCCGACGGCCGGATCGTGGCCGAGAAGCGGCCGTACACGCACTCGGTGGGCCACTGCTCGCGCTGCAAGACCACGATCGAGCCGCGGCTGTCCATGCAGTGGTGGGTCAAGGTCGGCCCGCTGGCGAAGGCCGCGGGCGACGCGGTGCGCGACGGCCGGGTCGCGATCCACCCCAAGGAGATGGAGTCCCGCTACTTCGGCTGGGTCGACCACCTCAACGACTGGTGCATCTCCCGGCAGCTCTGGTGGGGCCACCGCATCCCCGTCTGGCACGGCCCGGACGGCGAGATGGTGTGCGTCGGCCCGGACGAGGAGCCGCCGAGCGGCGAGGGCTGGACCCAGGACAGCGACGTGCTGGACACCTGGTTCTCGTCCGGCCTGTGGCCCTTCTCCACGCTGGGCTGGCCGGAGGAGACCGAGAGCCTGGCGAAGTTCTATCCGAACTCCGTCATGGTCACGGGCTACGACATCCTCTTCTTCTGGGTCGCCCGGATGATGATGTTCGGGCTGTACGCGATGGACGGTGAGATCCCGTTCCGTACGATCGCGCTGCACGGCATGGTGCGCGACCAGTTCGGCAAGAAGATGTCGAAGTCCTTCGGGAACGCGGTGGACCCGCTGGAGTGGATGGACAAGTACGGCTCCGACGCCGTCCGGTTCACCCTCGCCCGCGGCGCCAACCCCGGCACCGACGTGCCGATCGGCGAGGACTGGGTGCAGGGCTCGCGCAACTTCGCGAACAAGGTGTGGAACGCCACGCGCTTCGCGCTGATGAACGGCGCGACGGTCGAGGGCCCGCTGCCCGCAGAGGCGGAGCTGTCCACCACGGACCGCTGGATCCTCTCCCGGCTCGGCGCCGTCGTCGCCGAGGTCGACGCGCTCTACGACGACTACCAGTTCGCGAAGCTCTCCGACGTGCTGTTCCACTTCGCCTGGGACGAGGTCTTCGACTGGTACGTGGAGCTGTCCAAGACCACGTTCGCGGCCGGCGGCCCCGCGGCCGACGCCTCGCGCCGCGTCCTCGGCGAGGTCCTGGACGTCACGCTGCGGCTGCTGCACCCGGTGATCCCCTTCGTCACCGAGACGCTGTGGACGACGCTGACGGGCCGCGAGTCCCTCGTGATCGCCGACTGGCCCGCGGACTCCGGCTTCCGGGACGCGGCGGCCGAGGCGGAGATCGTGAAGCTCCAGGAGATCGTCACCGAGGTCCGCCGCTTCCGCGCCGACCAGGGCCTCCAGCCGGGCCAGCGGGTGCCCGCCCGGGTGGAGCTGTCCGGGGCGGGGCTCGACGCGCACGAGGCCGCCATGCGGCAACTGCTGCGCCTCCAGCCCGAGGGCGACTCCTTCGCCGCCACGGCGTCGCTGCCGGTCGCCGGGGCGACGGTCGCGCTGGACCTGTCCGGGACGATCGACGTGGCGGCCGAGCGCAAGCGGCTGACGAAGGACCTGGCCGTGGCCGAGAAGGAGAAGACGCAGACGGAGGCCAAGCTCGGGAACGAGGGCTTCCTCGCCAAGGCGCCGGAGCCGGTCGTGGCCAAGATCCGCACCAGGCTGGCGAAGGCCGAGGAGGACATCGTCCGGATCGGCGCCCAGTTGGAGCGTCTGCCGCAGGCATAGCGCGTACGGGCCCGGGGCGCCTGCCCCGGGCCCCTCGCCCGTCCGGCTACGCGCTCTGGCCCAGGGACTCCGGCCGCACCGGGTGCGCGAAGGGCAACCCCGCGGCGTAGCGGGCCAGTTCGTCGGCCGCCGCCCGGCCCAGCCGCGGCAGCTCGCCCGCCAGCGACCCCGCGACATGCGGCGTCAGCAGCACGTTCGGCAGCTCGTACAGCGGCGAGCCGGCCGGCAGGAACTCCGGCTCGGTCACGTCCACGACGGCGTGCAGCCGCCCCGCGACCAGCTCCTCCGTCAGCGCCTCCTGGTCCACCAGCGAGCCGCGCGCGGTGTTGACGAGCGTCGCCCCGTCCCGCATCGACGCCAGCCGGGCCCGGCTGATCAGATGCCGGGTGCCCGGCAGCTCCGGCGCGTGCACGGAGACGACGTCGGCGGTGGCGCACAGCTCGTCGAGCCCGGTGGGGGTGGCACCGAGGGCGCGCAGCTCGCCGTCGTCCGCGTACGGGTCGTACACGAGCGCCGACAGGTCGTACGGGCGCAGCAGCTCCAGCACCCGCCGCCCGATCATCGAGGCGCCGACGACGCCGACGGTGCGCCGGTAGTTGCCGGCGCCCGGATGGTCCGCGTACCAGTCGTACGGACCGCGCCGCCGCCGGTACTCCTCCCGCACCTCCAGCACCCGCTTGTTGGCGAAGATGACCGCCGCGACGGTGTACTCCGCCACCGGCAGCGCGTTCGCCCAGGCCGCCGAGGAGACCGCGATCCCGCGCCGCCACACCGCCTCGGTGACGTGGTGCTTGACGGATCCCGCGGCGTGCACGACGGCCCGCAGCTCCGGCGCGGCGGCGAGCGCCGCCTCGTCCAGCGGCGGGCAGCCCCAGCAGGTGACCAGCACCTCCGCGCCGGCCAGCGCCGCGGCCGCCCGCGGCTCGGCGAAGTCCGCGGCGACCAGGCCGGGTTCGAGGTCCGCGAGCCCGGCGAGCCGGTCCCGCGTCGCCGTGTCGAAGAGCCGCGGCAGGGCGTCGGGGCTCATCGCGAACAGGGCGCGCGGGCGGCGCCCCGCACCGTTCGGGGGGTCGTTGGGGGACACGCGGTGGCCTCCTGTGTCGAACGTGCGATCCGAAGCTGCTTCTCGTGCACCCGCCGGTCGGGGGACTGTCGTAGCCGGACCCTAGACTTACACCGTGAGCGCCCGCGAAGAACCCGCTGGTCCCGACCCGGACGAGACCCCCCGCAGCCCCGAGACCCCGGACACCCCGGAAGACGACGCCTTCGAGGAGATCGTCGGCACGGAGACCGACCGTGATCCCGACCTCGCCGTCATCGAGGCCGGCAGCCGTACGCTGCGCGCGCAGGGCGGCCCGCCCGGCGGTGACGGCGTGCCCGCACAGCCCGCGGACCCCGAGGTGGCGCGCGCGCTGCGCGAGGCCGAGGCGGAGCTGCTGGCGCGCTGGCCGGAGACGCGCATCGACCCGTCGCTGGAGCGCATCCGGGCGCTGCTCGACATCCTCGGCGAGCCGCAGCGAGCCTACCCCTCGATCCATCTGACGGGCACGAACGGCAAGTCCTCCACGGCCCGCATGATCGAGGCCCTGCTGGTGGCGTGCGAGCTGCGGACGGGCCGCTTCACCAGCCCGCACCTGCAGTCGATCACCGAGCGCATCGGCCTGAACGGGGTGCCGATCGACGCGGAGCGGTTCGTGGAGACGTACCGCGAGCTGAAGCCGTACGCGGAGCTGGTCGACGCCCGGCAGGAGCACCCGCTGTCGTTCTTCGAGATGCTCACCGCGATGGCCTTCGCCGCGTTCGCCGAGGCCCCGGTGGACGTGGCGGTCGTCGAGGTCGGCCTCGGCGGCACCTGGGACAGCACGAACGTCATCGACGCCTCCGTCGCCGTCGTCACCCCCATCGCCGTCGACCACAGCCGGCTGCTGGGGGACACCCCGGGCGCCATCGCGGCGGACAAGGCGGGGATCGTCAAGAAGACCGCGACGTCCCCCGGCGGCAGCACGGGCACTGTCGTGATCATGGCCCAGCAGCCCGTCGACGCCGCGCAGGTCATCCTCAAGCGGGCCGTCGAGATGGACGCGACGGTGGCCCGCGAGGGCATGGAGTTCGGCGTGCTGAGCCGGGAGGTCGCGGTCGGCGGGCAGTTGCTGACGCTGCGCGGCCTCGGTGGCGAGTACCCGGAGGTCTTCCTGCCGCTGCACGGCGAGCACATGGCGCACAACGCCGCGGTCGCACTCGCCGCCGTCGAGGCGTTCTTCGGCGTCGGCTCCGAGCACGCCCGCAGCCTCGACGCCGACACCGTCAGGCGCGCGTTCGCCACCGTCACCTCGCCGGGCCGCCTGGAGGTCGTACGGACCTCGCCCACCGTCATCCTCGACGCCGCCCACAACCCAGCCGGCGCGCTGGCCACCGCCGCGGGCGTGCAGGAGGCGTTCGGCTTCAGCCGGCTGGTCGGCGTCGTCGGCACCAGCAGGGAGAAGGACGTGCGCGGCGTGCTGGAGGCGTTCGAGCCGATCTTCTCCGAGGTCGTCGTCACCCGGAACTCGACCACCCGTGCCATGGACCCGGACGAGCTGGCGGCCATCGCCGTCGAGGTCTTCGGCAGCGAGCGGGTCCAGGTCGAGCCGCGCCTGGACGACGCCCTGGAGGCGGCCATCACCCTGGCGGAGGAGGAGGACGAGTACGCCGGCGCGGGCGTGCTGGTCACCGGCTCCGTCATCACCGCCGGAGAGGCCCGGCTGCTGCTGGGCGCGAAGTAGCGGGGCACTACCCTGGCGGTGGACGGGCGCGCCGGTACGGGCGGGCCGGTCCACGGTTCGGTCACCACCGCTGGAACGAAGTGGAGGGGCGAGCGATGCGCACGCTCTGTGCGAGCACGCTGATCGGCGAGATCCTGGTCGTCGGCCTGACGGGTCTCGTCGCGATGCGGCAGTCCGACCTGTCGAACGGCACGATCTGGGGGGTCAGCGGCGCCGCCATGGTGCTGTGCGTGCTGCTCTGCGGCATGCTCGGGCGCCCCGGCGCCGTGCAGGTCGGCTGGGGGCTGCAGATCGCGCTGATCGCCTCCGGCTTCGTGGTGCCGTCGATGTTCTTCCTGGGCGCGGTCTTCGCCGCGCTGTGGTGGGCGTCGGTGCACTACGGCCGGATCGTCGACGAGGCCAAGGCGGCGCGGGCCCGCGCCACCGCGGAGCAGACCGGCGGTGCCCCGGCCGAGCAGACCGGCGGCGCCCCGGCGTAGCCGCCGTAGCGCCGGAGTCCGGGATGCGTGCGGGCGCCCGCGGGGGGCCGGGTAAGGTCGGATTCCCCCGAATCCAGCAACGCACTGCCAGGAGCCGTACATGAGCCAGCGCACGCTCGTCCTCCTCAAGCCCGACGCGGTACGCCGCGGGCTGGTCGGCGAGATCATCGGCCGGATCGAGCGGAAGGCCGACTGGTCGATCGCCGCGCTTGAGCTGCGCACCCTCGACCGCTCGATCCTGGAGCAGCACTACGCCGAGCACGTGGGCCGCCCGTTCTACGAGCCCCTGGTGGAGTTCATGGCCTCCGGACCCGTCGTCGCGCTCGTGGTCGAGGGCGACCGGGTCATCGAGGGAGTCCGCACCCTGTCCGGGCCCACCGACCCGATCGCCGCCGCGCCCGGCAGCATCCGCGGCGACTTCGGCACCATCGTCCGCGAGAACCTCGTGCACGCCTCGGACTCCGAGGAATCCGCCGCGCGCGAGCTGAAGCTGTTCTTCCCGGACCTCGCCTGACGTCCCCGCAGGTCGGCAGCGGACGCACGTCCCGGAGAGGCGACCGGATCATTCGGTCGCCTCTTGGCATGTGCAAGCGAAAAGGGGGAAAGCGCAACCGACACGGTGCCGTATTGACTGCGACACCCTCGCTCCCTCCGCGACCTCGCGAGACTACGATGGCCCCTACGGGCCGTAGCGCGCGTCGCCCTGCTGCCGACCCCCGTCCGCCATCACCCTGGAAGGCCAGACGTATCCCATGGCGAACAACATGTCTTTCATCGGCCGTGACATGGCCGTCGACCTTGGGACCGCCAACACGTTGGTGTACGTCAGAGGCCGGGGCATCGTCCTGAACGAGCCGTCGGTCGTGGCCATCAACACCAACACGGGCGGCATCCTCGCCGTCGGCGCCGAGGCGAAGAAGATGATCGGCCGCACCCCGGGCAACATCGTTGCGGTGCGCCCGCTGAAGGACGGCGTCATCGCCGACTTCGAGATCACCGAGCGGATGCTGCGCTACTTCATCCTGAAGATCCACAAGCGCCGCTACCTCGCCCGCCCGCGCGTCGTGGTCTGCGTCCCCTCCGGCATCACGGGAGTCGAGCGCCGCGCGGTCATCGAGGCGTCGACCCAGGCGGGCGCGCGCCAGGTGCACATCATCGAGGAGCCCATGGCGGCGGCCATCGGCTCGGGCCTCCCGGTGCACGAAGCGACGGGGAACATGGTCGTGGACATCGGCGGCGGCACCACCGAGGTCGCGGTGATCTCCCTCGGCGGCATCGTCACGGCGCAGTCCATCCGGGTCGCCGGAGACGAGCTGGACAACGCGATCATCCAGCACATCAAGAAGGAGTACAGCCTCCTGCTCGGCGAGCGCACCGCCGAGAACATCAAGATCACCATCGGCTCCGCGTACGACACCGACCGCGACGAGCACACCGAGATCCGCGGCCGCGACCTGGTCAGCGGGCTGCCGAAGACGGTCGTGATCTCCTCCGCGGAGGTGCGCAAGGCCATGGAGGAGCCGCTCAACGCGATTGTCGACGCGGTCAAGACGACGCTCGACAAGTGCCCGCCGGAGCTGTCCGGCGACATCATGGACCGCGGCATCGTGCTCACCGGGGGCGGCGCGCTGCTGGCCGGCCTCGACGAGCGGCTGCGGCACGAGACGGGGATGCCGATCCACCTCGCCGAGGAGCCGCTCGACTCCGTCGCGCTCGGCTCCGGCAAGTGCGTCGAGGAGTTCGAGGCGCTGCAGCAGGTGCTGGACGCGCAGCCCCGTCGCTAGCCCCACCCAAGTCCGTACCCCACCGCCGGGACACCCAGGAAGGCGCTTCGGAAGCACGTGAGGGACACACGAGAGAGCCGGGTCCTGCTCCTGCTGCTCATCACCATCTCGTTCGCGCTGATCACGGTCGACATCCGGGGCGGGGACGACTCTCCCCTGGACGCCACGAAGCGGGGGGCCGCGGCGGCGTTGGGGCCCGTCGAGAACGGCGTCGCCACGGTGGTCGACCCGGTGGGCAACGCGATCGAGGCGGTCCGCGAGTCGGGGGACAGGCACGACAAGATCGCCGAGCTGCAGCGGCAGAACGCCGCGCTGAAGCAGCAACTGGGCAGCGACGACCGCAACCGTGCCCGCGCCGCCGAGCTGGACAAGATCCTCAACACCGCGGGCGCCGGCCGCTACGGCATCAAGGGCGCCCAGGTCATCGCCATAGGAGCGGCCCAGGGCCTGTCCTGGACCGTGACCATCGACGCCGGCTCCCGCGACGGTCTGGAGCGGGACATGACCGTACTCAACGGCGACGGCCTCGTCGGCCGTATCACCACCGTCGGGCCGTCCACCGCCACCGTGCTGCTCGCCAACGACCCGGACTTCACCGTCGGCACCCGGCTGGAGAAGACCAGCGAGCTGGGCTTCGCCACCGGCCAGGGCGACCGGCCCATGAAGGTCGAACTGCTCAACGGCAAACTGAAGGTGGAGAAGGGCGACCGGCTGGTGACCTTCGGCTCCAACGAGTCGCGGCCGTTCGTGCCGGGCGTGCCGATAGGAGTCGTCTCGTCGGTCGAGCCGGTCGGCGACGTCACCCGCACCGTCTACGTCGACCCGTACGCCTCCTTCACCCGGCTCGACATCGTCGGCGTCGTCGTCCAGCCGCCCCGCGACGACCCGCGCGACGCGGTCCTGCCGCCCGCACCGAAGGCCACCCCGACGCCCACCGTCACCGTCACCGTCCCCCCGGGCGGGGAGGGCGAGGCGGACGGCGGCGCGGCCGAGGGCGAGGCGGACGCCGGGGCCGGCGCCGGAGCCGGTGAGGACCCGGCGGCAGATCCCGCCGCCGGGGCCCCCGCAGCCGGAGAGGACGTGAACTGACCGCATGAGGCACGTGAACCGCGTCCTGCTCTGCGCCTCGCTGCTGGTGACCGCCCTCGTCTTCCAGGTCACCGTGCTCGCCCGGCTCCATCTGCCCGGTGCCGTACCCGATCTGACGCTCCTCGTCGTCCTCGCCCTCGCGATGGTCTACGGGCACGTCGGCGGCGCCCTCGTCGGCTTCACCGCCGGCCTGCTCGCCGACATCGCGCCGCCCGCCGACCACGCCGTGGGCCGCTACGCCCTCGTGCTCGCCGTCATCGGCTACCTCGCCGGGCTCGTCAAGCCGGAGACCGGCCAGGTGCGCACCGCCGCGGGCCCGATGATGGTCGTCGGCTGCGCCGCCGTCGGCTCCACGCTGCTGTACGCGGGCGTCGGCGCCCTCGTCGGCGAGGGCTCGGTGCGCGGCGTGGGCCTGGGCAGCCTGGTCTTCACCGCCGCGATCTACGACCTGCTGCTCGCCCCGTTCACCGTGCCGCTGGTGATGGCGCTGGCCCGCAAGGCCGACCGGGACACGACCGCGGAGGCCGCCGAGACCGCCGCCGGCGGCTCGGCCGCCGGCGACTCCTCGTACCGCTGGCTGGCCGGCGGCACGGCCAGCCGCACCGCCGTCAAGCGCGCCCGCTCCTACGGCCGCGGCGGCATCGGCCGGCAGCGGGGCAACCTGTTCGGCCCCAAGTCCAAGTCCGCCAAGGCCACCCGCATCAAAGGGGTGAAGCGGCTGTGACCAACATCCCGGAGACCGGCAAGTCCACCCGGGTCACCGTCCGGCTCGTCGGCATCCAGGTCCTCGTCCTCTCGCTGCTGCTCACGCTCGGCGGCCGGCTGTGGTACCTCCAGATCCGCAACGGCGACGAGTACGAGGCGGAGGCCGCGGGCAACCACGTGCAGCAGGTCATCGAGCCCGCCGTACGCGGCTCCATCCTCGACTCCCGCGGCGAACCGCTGGCCGACAACGAGACCCGCCTCGTGGTCTCCGCCAGCCGCACCGACCTGATGAAGATGGACGACGACGGCGAGGCGATACTGACCAAGCTCGCCGACGTGCTCGGCATGGACCCCGACACCGTCATGGAGCGGGTCCGGCTCTGCGACGCCAAGACCCCCAAACCCTGCTGGAACGGCTCCCCGTACCAGCCCATCCCCATCACCGACGAGGCCACGGCCCGCCAGGCGCTGCAGATCCGTGAGCGCGCCGAGGAGTTCCCCGGCATCACCGCGGAGCCCAGCGCCGTCCGCCGCTACGGCTCGCCGAACGACGCGAACACCGCCCAGGTGCTCGGCTACCTCTCCCCGGTCACCGACGAGGAGATCGCCGGTGCCGAGGACAGCGACAACCCGCTGCTGCGCACCGACCAGATCGGCCGCTCGGGCCTGGAGCGCTCCTACGACTCCGAGCTGCGCGGCCAGGCCGGGGTGACGAGCTACCGCGTCGACAAGCTCGGCCGGGTGATAGGAGAGGCCGACAAGCAGCCGGGCGTACCCGGCTCCAACCTGGTCACGAGCGTCGACTCGCGGGTGCAGGCGCTGGCCGAGGTGGAGCTGGAGAAGGCGATGGAGAAGGCCCGCACCGAGTTCGACGACAACACCGGCACGAACTACAAGGCGGACTCCGGCGCGATGGTGGTGATGGAGGCCGACACCGGCCGCATCGTCGCCATGGCGTCCAACCCGTCGTACGACCCGAACGACTGGGTCGGCGGCATCGACTCCGGCACGTACAAGAGGCTCACCGGCAAGAAGGCCAACTACCCGCTGCTCAACCGGGCGATCCAGGGCCAGTCGGCCCCCGGCTCGATCTTCAAGCCGATCCCGACGGCGGCCGCGGTCAACGCCGGGTACGACTTCGACGGCAGCTACGAGTGCAGCAGCGACTACAGCATCGGCGGCCAGGTCTTCAAGAACTTCGAGTCGCAGAGCTACGGCGCCATCGGCCTCGGCCGCGCGCTGGAGGTCTCCTGCGACACGGTCTACTACCGGCTCGCGCACCAGGAGTGGCAGAACGACGGCGGGATCAAGCCGAAGAAGAAGCCCGACGACTGGTTCTACAAGACCGCCCACCAGTTCGGCCTCGGTGCGGAGACCGGCGTCGACCTGCCCAACGAGGTCACCGGCCGGGTGCCCGACCGGCAGTGGAAGAAGGACTACTGGCGGGCCAACAAGGACGCCTGGTGCAAGCAGGGCGAGAAGGACGGCGCCTACGCCGAGCGCATCGCGTACGAGAACTGCCGGGAGGGCATGCAGATGCGTGCCGGTGACTCCGTCAACTACTCCATCGGCCAGGGCGACACGCTCGTCACCCCGATACAGATGGCGACGATGTACGCGGCCCTCGCCAACGGCGGCACGCTCTACCAGCCGACCGTCGGCAAGGCCATCGTCAGCGCCGACGGCAAGAAGGTCGACGTGATCGAGCCGAAGGCGCACGGCAAGCTGCCGATGGACAAGGAGACGCGCGTCGCCATGGACGAGGCCCTCGCGGGCGTCGCCACCCGCGGCACCGCCGCCTGGCGCTTCGGCGGCTGGCCGCAGAACGAGATCCCGATGCACGCGAAGACCGGCACCGCCGAGGTCTACGGCAAGCAGACGACGTCGTGGTTCGCGACGTACACCGAGGACTACGCGATCGTCATGACCATGTCCCAGGGCGGCACCGGCTCCGGCGCCTCGGCGCCCGCGGTCCGCGCCGTCTACGACGCGCTCTACGGCGTCGGCGACAAGAAGAAGGCGCTGCTGCCCGAGCCGGAGAAGAAGCTGCCGAAGATCTCGCCGGACGGCAGGATCGAGGCGCGATGACGGCCGCAGAGGGGTACTCGGTCCGGCGCTTCACCCCCGAGCTGGGCACGTGGGGCAGGCTGACCGCGCGCGACTCGCTGGTGCGCCGGGTCGACTGGATGCTGATGTTCTCCGGGCTCGCGCTGTCCGTCATGGGCACGGCGCTGGTCTGGTCGGCGACCCGTAACCGCGACGACCTCACCGGCGGCGACCCGTACTTCTTCGTGATAAGGCACGCGATCTTCACCACCGTCGGCATCGCGCTGATGGCCGCCACCGTCTGGCTTGGCCACCGCACGCTGCGCGGGGTGGTGCCGGTGCTGTACGGGCTGTCGCTGGTGCTCGTCGCGATGGTGCTCAGCCCGCTGGGCAGCACCATCAACGGCTCCCGCGCCTGGCTCGACCTCGGCGGCGGCTTCACGGTCCAGCCGGCCGAGTTCACCAAGATCACGATCATCCTGGGGATGGCGATGATCCTCGCCGCCCGGGTCGACGCGGGCGACCGCGAGCACCCCGACCACCGCTCCGTCGTCCAGGCCCTCGGCCTTGCGGCGGTGCCCATCGGGATCGTCGTGCTGATGCCGGACCTCGGTTCGGCGATGGTGCTGACGTCGATCGTGCTGGGCGTGCTGCTCGCCTCGGGCGCGTCGAACCGCTGGGTGCTGGGGCTGGTGCTGGCGGGCGTCAGCGGCGCGGCGCTGATCGTCTCGCTGGGCATGCTCGACGAGTACCAGGTCGCCCGCTTCGCCGCCTTCGCCAACCCGGCGCTCGACCCGGCGGGCGTCGGCTACAACACCAACCAGGCCCGTATCGCCATCGGCTCCGGCGGCGCGACCGGCAAGGGCCTGGGCGAAGGCAGCCAGACCACCGGCCAGTTCGTGCCCGAGCAGCAGACCGACTTCATCTTCACGGTCGCGGGCGAGGAGCTGGGCTTCGTCGGCGCGGGGCTCATCCTGGTGCTGCTCGGCGTGATGCTGTGGCGCGCGTGCCGGATCGCGCGGGACGCCAGCGACCTGTACGGCACGATCGTGGCCGCCGGCGTGGTGGCGTGGTTCGCGTTCCAGGCGTTCGAGAACATCGGGATGACGCTCGGCATCATGCCGGTGGCGGGTCTGCCGCTGCCGTTCGTCAGCTACGGCGGCTCGTCGATGTTCGCGGTGTGGATCGCCGTGGGACTGCTGCAGTCCATCAAGGCGCAGCGGCCCCTGTCCGCCTGAGAGCGCTGTGACGAGGTGGGGCCCCGGCGCTGCGCAGCCGGGGCCCGCCCGCGCTACAGCCGCCGCAGGAACAGCACGCCCACCCCCGCCGCCACCCCCAGCAGCACCGCGGCCACCCCCGGAGCGAGCCGCCCGCCGCGCCCCAGCGCACCGTCCACGGAGACCAGCCCTGCCCCGGTCAGCGCCAGCGCCACGCCCGCGGCGCCGAGCAGGAATTCGTACTCGATGCCCCGCGGATCCGTCGCCGCGATCGGGCCGCTCCAGTCGTAGCCCCACTTGAGGGCGACCGCGTTGATCATCACGCCGATCACCGCTGCGGCCGCCAACGAGGTGAGGAAGCCGACCACCAGCGCGAACCCGCCGACGATCTCGCTCAGCCCCAGCACCCACGTCATCGTCCGCCCGGAGGGGTAGCCGGCCCCGGCCAGCGTCGCCGCCGTCGAGTCGAACCCCGGCCCGTCGAACCAGCCGAGGAGCTTCTGCGCCCCGTGCCCCGCCAGGATCACGCCGACCACCGCCCGCAGCACCAGCAGCCCGGCGTCCACGCCGGTCACGCCCTCGTCGATGTCCTCGGCGTAGCTGATGGCGGGGATGGTGCGCGTCTGGGCCATGGGCGAGCTCCTTGTCGTTCCAGGCGCGACGCTAGGACACCCCCGGGACCCCCGCCACCCGGCACATTCCCGCGATCCGGCCCCGCGCACCTCATGACCAATCGCCCATCCGCGGCTAAATTCGATTCATGGTGGACACGGTGCGCGAGATCGAGCGGAAGTACGAGGCCACGGCGGGCACCCGGGGACTGCCCCCGCTGCCGGACCTGACGGGCGTCGACGGCGTCGCCTCGGTGATCGACCAGGGCACCGCCCTGCTCGACGCCGTCTACTACGACACCGCCGCCCGCCGGCTGGCGGCCGACGGCATCACCCTGCGCCGCCGCACGGGCGGCGACGACGCGGGCTGGCATCTGAAGCTGCCGGTGGCGGCGGGCGTACGCGACGAGATCCGCGCCCCGCTCGGCGAGGGCATCCCGCGCCGCCTCGCGGCCCTCGTCCGCTCCCGTACGCGCGACGCCGAGCTGGCGCCCGTCGTCCGCATCCGCACGGAGCGGGACGTCCACCAACTGCTCGACGCGGACGGCGAACCGGTCGCCGAGGTCTCCGTCGACCGGGTGACCGCGGAGCGCCCGGAGACGGGGGCGACGGCGCGGTGGGCCGAGGTGGAGGCCGAGCTGAGTGCCGGGGGAGACCCGGAGGTGCTGGACGCGGTGGACGCGGCGCTGACCGGGGCGGGGCTGCGGCGCTCCGCGGCGGCGTCGAAGCTGGCGCGGGCGCTGGCGGAGACGGACGAGAAGAAGCCGAAGAACGACAAGAAGAGCGCCAAGAAGAACGGCAAGAAGCCGAAAGACGGCAAGGAGGGCAAGAAGAAGAGCGCGGACAAGAAGAAGGCGGGCAAGAAGGGCGCGGGCAAGAAGGCGGACGAGAAGAAGGCCGCCGGCAAGAAGCCCCCCGAGCCCGCCGCCCGCCCCGCCGGCGACCTCGTCCTCGACTACGTACGCACCCAGATCACCGCCGTCGTCGAACTCGACCCCGCCGTCCGCCGCGACCAGCCCGACGCCGTCCACCAGATGCGCGTCGCCAGCCGCCGGCTGCGCAGTACCTTCCGCAGCTACCGCGCCGTGCTCGACCGCACCGTCACCGACCCGGTCTCCGCGGAGCTGCGCTGGCTGGCCGGTGAACTCGGCGTCGACCGCGACCGCGAGGTGCTCACCGAGCGCATCCACGCCGGCCTCGCGGAACTGGAGCGCCCGCTCGTCCTCGGCCCCGTCCGCGGCCGGCTGCGCACCTGGTCCGCCGCCCGCCGCACCGGCTCCCGGCGCCGTATCGTCGCCGTGCTCGACGGCCGCCGCTACCTCGCCCTGCTCGACGCCCTCGACGGCATCCTCACCGACCCGCCGCTGCGCACCGCCGCCGACCGCCCCGCGGAGCCCGTCCTGCGCAAGGCTGTCGACCGCCAGTACCGGCGCTTCGCCGGCTCCCTCCAGGAGACCTTCGACCTCGCGCCGGGCCCCGACCGCGACACCGCCATCCACGAGACCCGCAAGGCCGCCAAGCGCACCCGCTACGCCGCCGAGGTCGCCCGCCCCGCCCTGGGCCGGGAGGCCAAGACCGTCACGTCGCTGATGCGCGAGGTCCAGGAACTGCTCGGCGACTACCAGGACGGCGTGCTGGCGCGATCCGCGTTGCGCGAGATCGCGGTGCAGGCGCAGGCCGCGGGGGAGCCCTCGTTCACGTACGGCGTCCTCTACGCGCGCGAGGAGGCGCGCGCGGCGGAACTGCGCGACCGGCTCCCGCGGCTGTCGCAGAAACATCTCTGACCAGCGCGAAGAGGGGCACGCGCGGGGCGCGCGCTACGCTGAATGGTCACCCGCGTACGTGTACCACAGGACCGCCGAGGACAGCTTTCCCGATGACTGCCGTGCCCGCACCCACCGTCGAGTCGGTCTTCCCCCGCCTGGAAGCCCTCCTCCCGCACGTCCAGAAGCCGATCCAGTACGTCGGCGGTGAGCTGAACTCCACCGTCAAGGACTGGGACGCGGTCGACGTCCACTGGGCGCTGATGTACCCGGACGCGTACGAGGTCGGACTGCCCAACCAGGGCGTCATGATCCTCTACGAGGTGCTGAACGAGCGTGCGGACACGCTCGCGGAGCGCACGTACAGCGTGTGGCCGGACCTGGAGGAGCTGATGCGCACGCACGACGTGCCGCAGTTCACCGTGGACAGCCACCGCCCCGTGCGCGCCTTCGACCTGTTCGGCGTCTCCTTCTCCACCGAGCTGGGCTACACCAACCTGCTGACCGCCCTCGATCTCGCCGGCATCCCGCTGGCCGCCGCCGACCGCGGCGACGACGACCCGATCGTCGTCGCCGGCGGGCACGCCGCGTTCAACCCGGAGCCGGTCGCCGCCTTCGTGGACTGCGCGGTGATCGGCGACGGCGAGCAGGCCGTGCTGACGATGACCGACATCGTCAAGGCGTGGAAGGCCGAGGGCTGCCCGGGCGGGCGCGAGGAACTGCTGCTGCGGCTGGCGAAGACGGGCGGGGTGTACGTCCCGTCGTTCTACGACGTGGAGTACCTGCCCGACGGCCGCATCGCCCGGGTCGTACCGAACCGCTCCGGCGTGCCGTGGCGGGTCTCCAAGCACACCGTCATGGACCTCGACGAGTGGCCGTACCCGAAGCAGCCGCTGGTGCCGATGGCCGAGACCGTGCACGAGCGGATGAGCGTGGAGATCTTCCGCGGCTGCACCCGCGGCTGCCGCTTCTGCCAGGCCGGCATGATCACCCGGCCGGTACGGGAGCGCAGCATCACGGGCATCGGCGAGATGGTCGACAGGGGGCTGAAGGCCACCGGGTTCGAGGAGGTCGGCCTGCTGTCGCTGTCGTCGGCCGACCACAGCGAGATCGGCGATGTCGCCAAGGGCCTCGCCGACCGCTACGAGGAGGACAAGGTCGGCCTGTCGCTGCCCTCCACCCGGGTCGACGCCTTCAACATCGACCTGGCCAACGAGCTGACGCGCAACGGCCGCCGCTCCGGCCTGACCTTCGCCCCCGAGGGCGCCACGGAGCGCATCCGCAAGGTCATCAACAAGATGGTCTCGGAGGAGGACCTGATCCGCACCGTCGCCACCGCGTACGGCAACGGCTGGCGGCAGGTCAAGCTCTACTTCATGTGCGGGCTGCCGACCGAGACCGACGAGGACGTCGTGCAGATCGCGGACATGGCGGCCAAGGTCATCGCCAAGGGCCGCGAGGTCGCGGGATCCAACGACATCCGCTGCACCGTCTCCATCGGCGGCTTCGTGCCCAAGCCGCACACGCCCTTCCAGTGGGCCCCGCAGCTCTCCGCCGAGGACACCGACGCCCGTCTTGAGCAGTTGCGCGACCGCATCCGCGCCGACAAGCGGCACGGCCGCGCCATCGGCTTCCGCTACCACGACGGCAAGCCCGGCATCGTCGAGGGCCTGCTCTCCCGCGGCGACCGCCGCGTCGGCGACGTCATCCGCGCGGTCTACGAGGACGGCGGCCGCTTCGACGGCTGGCGGGAGCACTTCTCGTACGAGCGCTGGATGCGCTGCGCCGAGAAGGCCCTCCCGGCGCACGGCGTGGACCTCGACTGGTACACGACCCGCGAGCGCTCCTACGAGGAGGTCCTGCCCTGGGACCACCTGGACTCCGGCCTGGACAAGGACTGGCTCTGGGAGGACTGGCAGGACGCGCTCGACGAGACCGAGGTCGAGGACTGCCGCTGGACGCCCTGTTTCGACTGCGGCGTGTGCCCGCAGCTCGACACGGAGATCCAGATCGGCCCGACGGGCAAGAAGCTGCTGCCGCTGAGCGTGGTCGACGGCCGGACGGGCGGAAACTCGGATTGACGCGGGCCGGCCTTCGGGCCGGCTGGCGAGACCCGCACGCGCGGGCGATAAAACGGGTGAGCCCCGGGCCTGAACGCCGGTCCGGGGCTTTTCCGTGCCCGCGCACACCGGCATTTCGTGGCATTCCGCCGCCGCTTTTCCGGGGTAACGCCGACAATCGCATCATTGCTCCGCACGGGGGACTTGTACGCGATTATTCCGCGCGCCGTGTCGTCGGCGCGCCGCCCTCGTTTCGAATAACGAAGGTGGGGCTTCGGGAGAACGGCCGTCGCTCCGACGGTAAGGAATTCGCCCGAAGACTCCGTGGCGGAAAGGATGCCAAGTGAAGTACGTCAAGTCTGCCGTGGTCCTGTGCGGTGCCGCCCTGGCACTCGGCACTGCCGGCCCGGCGGGCGCAGTCGACCCCGGGCTCACCAGCCCGGACCTGAGTCTGGACGCCGCGGCCCAGCAGGCCGTGGAGGGTCTGGTCAACCGGCCCGGGACCGAGCTGGTGCAGCACAGCCTGCCGGTCGACGGACCGGCGGTCCGGGAGCTCACCCGGCCGGTCGACGAAGCGGCGCACGACGTCATCCGGGGCGCCCTGCCACAGAACACCCTGGCGCCCGCCGGCGCGGAGTCGCGGCGCGGCTCCTGAGCGGTCGGTTTCGCTCCGGACACAATCCGATCGTCCGAACGGGCGGTTCCGGATAACTCACTCAAGGGTGCGGAGTTGTACAGCGTGCCCGCATCGTTGTTCCCTCAGGTGGAAAAGGAAAGAACATCATGAAGAAGTACCTGAAGACCGCGGCGGTTGCCGTCACCATGCTCGGCGCCTCGGCGCTGGCCGCCCCGCAGGCGCTGGCCGCCGACGACACCGGTGACGGCCCGTACGCCAACGGCAACGGCTCGACGCAGGCCTACGGCAACACCGAGACGGGCGGCTACATGAGCCCGAACATGAGCCTGGTGAACGGCTCGCTCAACGAGCCCTGCATCGCGCTGCCGCAGGTCGCGAAGAACGTGAAGCACATCGGCCCGATCCCGGCCGCCGTCGGCGTGGACGAGATCCTGAGCCAGAACCAGAACCAGACCTGCGCCAAGAACTCCAGCGCGGACCAGGGCGACGCCCCGCTGTCCCACCTGCTGGAAGACTTCCCGATCCTCTCGGGCAACGGCGCGGGCAACGAAGCCGGCTGAGTCCCGCACCACACGGGGAATCCCGGTACCCGGCCCGGGGCGAGTCGTACTCGCCCCGGGCCGGGGCCTTGTGCGGAGCGGGTGCGGCGGTCACGTACGCGGGACACCGCCCACGGCGCACGCGGACGGCCCGCGGAGCGAACTCCGCGGGCCGTCCGCACCAGGCTTCCGTCCGGCTGTGCTCAGCCGACGAGGCCCGAGACCACCGGGCCGGCCGTGGGCAGCTCGCCCAGCGACGCGCCCTCGGCCAGCGGCCCGGTGACCGCCGCCGTGCTCACCGGCGGACCGCCCTCGCCGACCGCGGTGCTCACCGAGTTGTCCAGCGGGTCGGAGCCGGTCTTGGCCAGCGGGTTGAGCGGGAGGGCCGCCAGCGGCCCGAACGCCGTCTGCCTGCTCGTGTCCAGGCCCTGGGCGGCGCCGGCCAGCGCCGCGGCGACCTGGTCGGTCTCGATCTTGTTGTCCTCGCCGACCTTCAGCTTGCCGAGGGGGTCCAGCGCCGTGCTCGTCGGGGCGTCCGCGGGTGCCGCGGCCGCCCCCGCGGCTCCGCCGGCCCCGAGCGCGGAGCCGGCCGCCGCCGCGATCAGGCCGGCGCGCAGCAGGGCGCGATGCGTACGGGAGGGGAATCGGGAGGCGTGCTGGCCCATGGTCACCACCAGTGAGGAAACGACAGTTTCAGTGTCACTCTTCCACAAACCCCTTGATTACCGGAAATTCTCCTTTGCGCCTCACCGTGCGCATCCGCCTCAACTGATTTGTGAATACGCTGTGACCTCCGGTTATCCGGTTGCCGCGGCCCTCCGAACCCCGTAAGCATGGGTCGATGCCGCAACTGACCACCCCCCACATTCGATTCCGCGCCTCCTTCGCCGGGGCGATGAAGGAGTTCGAGGCCGAGGGCAGGGGCGCGGTCGGCGACGACACGTCCATCGGCCAGGACCTGCGCCGCTGGCGCCGGCGCTGGCACGACCCCGCGGTCTTCGCCTCGTACGTCGCGGGGCTGCGCGCCGAGGCGGACGAGACGATCCCGATGATCCGCCCCGGCTGGGTGCACTGCACCACGCTCTGGTACGTGGACGGGGACGCCTACCTCGGCCGGATCGCCATCCGGCACTCGCTCACCGGCTGGCTGCGGGACCAGGGCGGGCACATCGGCTACGACGTCCGCCCCACCGCCCGCCGCCGCGGCCACGCCACCGCTATGCTGCGCGACGCGCTGCCCGTGGCCCGCGGTCTGGGCCTCGCGGAGGTGCTGGTGACCTGCGACCACGACAATGTCGCGTCGCGGAAGGTCATCGAGGCCAACGGGGGCGTGTTCGAGGACCGGCGGGGGCTCAAGCTGCGGTACTGGGTCGCCACGGCGGAGGCGAAGGAGTAGCGGCGCACGGGGGCGCGTCCGCGCGGGGGGCGAGGGGGATGAGGGCTGTGGCCCGGGAGCGGGAACGGTACGGACCGAAGGCGCCGGGCGTCGACGCGGCCGGCGGGGGCTGTCTCGCCGCCCCGGTCCGCTGGGTGGTGCTGATCCTCGTGGTGCCCGTCCGGGCGGTGTGGGACGTGCTCGTGGCCGCCCTGAAGGGGCTCGGCACGGTGCTTCTGTGGTTGGCGGAGCGCCTGGTGGCCTGGCCCGCGGTCTGGCTGTACCACAGGGTGCTGACGCCGCTGGGCCGTGGCGTTGCGTGGGTCTGGCGGTGGGTGGTCGTCGCCCCCGTGGCGTGGGTGTGGCGGTGGCTGGTCGTGACGCCGGCCGCCTGGCTGTACGCGAACCTCATGACCCCCACCGGACACGGCCTGCGGTGGCTGCTGCACCACCTCGTCGTCGTCCCCGCGATCGCACTCCACCGCTACGTCCTGCGCCCCGTCGGCCGCTGGATCGCCGCCGCGATCGACGCCACGGCGGCGGGGCTGGTGTGGGCGTGGGACCGGCTGGTGGTGGCGCCGCTGTCGCTGCTCTGGTCGTACGTCCTGAAGCCCCTCGGCAGGGGCCTCCTCTGGGTGCTCCGCATGCTCCTCACCGCGGTCGGCCGGGTGCTGCACATGCTCCTCGTCCCCTTCCTCCTCCTCTGGCGCTACGTGATCGCCCCCGTCTGGCCCATCGCCGGGCGCATCACCCGCTGGTTCTGGAACGCCACCGCCCGCCCCCTGGGCCGGACCGTCCGCAGCGCCTGGCGCACCGTCAGGGACGCCTTCGCGGCGGCGCGTGCCACGGCCCGCCGCACCCGCCTGGAACTGCGCGCCGCGCTCTTCGGCGGCCCGCGGAATCCCGCTCCCGAGGCGGCGCGGCGCCCGCCGGGACCGGCGCCGGCGGACACCCCCGCGCCCGCCGTGGACCTGGGCAAGCACGGGCCCGGGCACCGCTGACCGCCCGCTCCGCGGCGGCACCGGCGGCCAACGCGGCGGCCGTACGACGTAGATGAAAGGCCGACTGAGCGGAGCCGCCGGAAAAGCGGGCACGTACCCTGGGGGCAGGACAAGCTCACGGACGAAGGACTGAACGACTCTGGGCAAGCGACAGCCCGAAGGCCCGCCGCCCGCACCCGCGGTGCAGCGCATCCGACTCCGCTACACCAAGCGCGGCCGCCTCCGGTTCAACAGCCACCGCGACTTCCAGCGCGCCTTCGAGCGGGCGCTGCGCCGGGCCGAGGTGCCCATGGCGTACTCCGCGGGATTCACCCCCCACCCCAAGGTCTCGTACGCGAACGCGGCCCCCACGGGGACGGCGAGCGAAGCCGAGTACTTGGAGATCGCGCTCACCGAGGCCCGCGACCCGGAGCTGCTGCGCGCGCTGCTCGACGAGTCCCTGCCCACCGGGCTCGACGTCGTCGACGCCGTCGAGGCCCGCGCTCCGGGACTCGCCGACCGGCTGGGGGCTTCGGTGTGGGAGCTGCGGCTCGACGGCGTGCCGCCCGCCACGGCGCAGGAGGCGGTCCGCGCCTTCCTCGCCGCGGAGACGGTCGAGGTGGAACGGCAGACGAAAAAGGGGATGAGGACCTTCGACACGCGCGGCGCGGTGGCCGCGCTCGACGTGCTCCCGGCCGGGGGCGATAGGCCGCAGGCGGGTCCTTGTGCGATACTGCGGCTGGTAGTGCGGCACCTGACACCTGCCGTACGACCCGACGACGTCCTGTCCGGCCTGCGAGTCGCGGCTGACCTGGCGCCGCCGGTCCCGGCAGCGGTGACCAGGCTGGCGCAGGGGCCGCTCGACGCGGAGACCGGCACGGTGACCGATCCGCTCGCGCCGGACCGCGACGATGCCACGGCCCTCGCCGCCACACCGCAGGTCGCGAACGGAACCCCGCCCACGGCAGGGGACGGCACCGGGTAGGGACGGTGTCGAAGCGCCGCCGGTGGACGAGGGAGCCACCCCGGACCCGGCAGGCGCATGGACCAGCAGACTTTCGCCGGTCCGCCCGAGGAGGGCGGGTCCGGCGAGCGAGACAAGAGCCCTCGCGCGGCGCATACGTCCCGGGCGGTGGCCCTGTGCACGGCACGGGCGCCGCCGCCGTACGGGGGGTGGCGCCCGGGGGCGTGACGGGAGAACCGCCCGCATGCTCGAACCGATTGAGCCTACGGAAGCGCAGTCGCCTTCCGGGGGCATCACCGGCGATGCCGGAGCCGCCGTCGGCGGCCCGCTCGACACCCCCAGCGACCGCCTGCCCTTCCGCCGCCGGCGTGCGGCGGCGGAGTCGGCGGGGGAGGTGCCGCAGAGAGCGACGGAGCCGACCACCGGAGAACCGGGGCCGGCACTGACGTATGAGCCCGCCGGAGAGCCGGCGGACCCGGGCGCGCCCGGGTCCGTGCTCGCCGAGCCGGTAGAGGACGTAGTCGAGGCCGCCGGGTCGCCCGCGGCCGTGGACAGCGAGATCACCGCCGGGACGGCGGCGGCGGAGCCGGGTTCCGGCACCGCGGCCGCCGCGCCGGCGAGGCGTTCGCGGCGCAGGGTCGTACGCGACGCCGGCACGCCGGAGGCTGCCGCACCGGACACCGTCGTGGTGCCGGTGGGCGAGCAGCCCGGGCCCGCGGCGTCCGGGCACACGGTGCCCGTAGCCGGCGGGGAGCCGGCCGCCGAGGCCGCGCCGCCGCGGAGGCGGCGGGTCGTACGGGACGCGGGGACGCCGCAGGCGGCGGCCGCCGCCGAGTCCGTACCGCAGCCCGCCGCGGCCGGTGACGCCGCCACCACCACAGACCACCATGACAGCACCAACGAGGGAGCCCACACCGTGGCCGACAACGAAACAGAGGCCGACGGCGCCGACTCTTCCGCCGATTCCGGCCCGCGCCGCAAGCGCCGCCGGGTGACCCGCACGGCGGGCACCCCGGCCACCGGCACGGAGGCCGCGGCGCAGCCGGCGGCACCGGAACAGGCCGACGAGGCCGCGCCGCAGGCGGAGACGGAGGCCGGGACCGGCCCCGCCGCCGACGCCAGGCCGGAGCCGGACGCCGACGCCGCCCCGAAGGGGCGCAAGCGCCGCCGGGTCGTACGCAGCGCCGGTACCCCGGAGGCCGTGGAACCGGCCGCCGACGCCGCCCAGACCGCGCCCGCCGAGACCTCGGCGGCCGACGAGGAGCCGGCACCGCGCACCCGTCGCGTACGCCGCCGCAAGACCGACGCCGAGGCCGCCGACGCCGCGGAGACCGCGGCCGACGCCGCGCCCGGCGACCAGACCACCGCCGCGCCCGCCGCCGAGGACGCCGCCGAGCCCGCCGCGGGCACCCGGCGCCGCAGGTCCCGCCGGGTCACGGCGCCCGCGGGCGAGCCGACCCACGTCGAGCCCGCCGCGGAAGCCCCGGCGCCCGCCGCCGCCGAGACCGAGACCGAGCCCGCTGCCGAGCCCGCTGCCGAGGCCGCTGCCGAGGCCGGGCCCGCCGCCCCCCGCCGCCGCAGCCGCCGCGTGACCGCTCCGGCGGGCGAGCCGGCCGCCGACGCCGCGAGCACCTCCGCGGAGGCCGCCGACGAGACCCCCGCGGACTCCGGCACCGGCCGTCGCCGCAGCCGCCGCGCGACCGCCCCGGCGGGCGAGTCCGCCGCCGAGGCCGGCACCGCCGCCGAGCCGGTCGCCGAGGAGGCGCCCGCCGACTCCGGCACCACCCGCCGCCGTACCCGCCGGGCCGCCGGCGCGGCCGCCGAGGAGGCCGCCGAGACCGAGTCCGCCGCCCCCCGCCGCCGTACCCGCAGGGCCGCCGCCGCGGGCGAGCCCGCGACGGGCGAGCAGCCCGCGCCCGCCGAGGCCGCCGCCGAGCCCGACGCCGCGCCCCGCCGGCGCACCCGCCGCGCTGCTGCCGCCGCCGAGCCGGCCGCTGACGACACCGCCGGGCAGTTCTCCGACGGCGGCGAGCAGGCGCCCGGCTTCGGTGCCGCGCCGCTCGCGCTGTTCCAGGCGCCCGTCTTCACCGAGCCCGCGTTCCAGACCCCGCAGCGCGCCGCCGCCGAGGCGGCGGTGGGGCCCGAGGAGGCCGAGGAGCCCGAGGACGTCGAGGAGACCGGGGCCGGGGCGGAAACCGGGACCGAGGTGATCGGCGAGACCGAGGACGGCGCCGCCGAGGACCGCGACGAGCAGGAGGAGGACGGGGACGACCGCGGCCGCCGCCGGCGCCGCCGCGGTGGGCGGCGCAGGCGCCGCGGCGAGGGCGCCGAGGACGGCGATCGCGGCGACGAGGCCGCCGAGGACGGTGCGGACGCCCGCGAGGCCGACGCCGAAGCCGCGGAGGACGAGGCCGAGGACGGCGAGCGCGCCCGGGGTGGCTCCTCCAGCACCAGCAGCCGCAGGCGCCGCCGCCGGCGGCGCCGTACCGAGGGCGCGGAAGGCTCCGAGGGGGCGCCCGACGACCCGGAGCGCACCGTTGTCAAGGTCCGCGAGCCCCGCGCCAAGTCCGAGCCCAGCGACGAGGTGCAGTCCATCAAGGGCTCCACCCGGCTGGAGGCCAAGAAGCAGCGCCGCCGCGAGGGCCGCGAGCAGGGCCGGCGGCGGGTGCCGATCATCACCGAGGCCGAGTTCCTGGCCCGCCGCGAGGCGGTGGAGCGCGTGATGGTGGTGCGCCAGCAGGGCGACCGTACGCAGATCGGCGTGCTGGAGGACAACGTCCTCGTCGAGCACTACGTCAACAAGGAGCAGTCGGCGTCGTACGTCGGCAACGTCTACCTCGGCAAGGTGCAGAACGTCCTGCCCTCCATGGAGGCCGCGTTCGTCGACATCGGCAAGGGCCGCAACGCCGTCCTCTACGCCGGCGAGGTCAACTTCGAGGCCCTCGGCCTCGCCCACAGCCCCCGCCGCATCGAGCACGCGCTGAAGTCCGGCCAGTCCGTCCTGGTCCAGGTCACCAAGGACCCCATCGGCCACAAGGGCGCCCGCCTGACCAGTCAGGTCTCGCTGCCGGGGCGCTACCTCGTGTACGTGCCCGAGGGCTCGATGACCGGCATCAGCCGCAAGCTGCCCGACACCGAGCGGGCCCGGCTGAAGACCATCCTCAAGAAGATCGTCCCCGAGGACGCGGGCGTCATCGTCCGTACGGCCGCCGAGGGCGCCAGCGAGGACGAGCTGCGCCGGGACGTGGAGCGGCTGCAGAAGCAGTGGGAGGACATCCGCAAGAAGGCGAAGAGCGGGAACGCGCCCACGCTGCTGTACGGCGAGCCGGACATGACCGTCCGCGTCGTCCGCGACATCTTCAACGAGGACTTCTCCAAGGTCATCGTCAGCGGCGCGAAGGGGTGGGACACCATCCAGGGCTACGTCTCGCACGTGGCACCCGACCTCGTGGAGCGGCTGTCGAAGTGGACGTCCGAGGTGGACGTCTTCGCCACGTACCGGATCGACGAGCAACTGATGAAGGCGCTGGACCGCAAGGTGTGGCTGCCGTCGGGCGGTTCGCTGGTGATCGACAGGACCGAGGCGATGGTCGTGGTCGACGTCAACACCGGCAAGTTCACCGGCCAGGGCGGGAACCTGGAGGAGACGGTCACCAGGAACAACCTGGAGGCGGCCGAGGAGATCGTGCGGCAGCTCCGGCTGCGGGACCTCGGCGGCATCATCGTGATCGACTTCATCGACATGGTGCTGGAGTCCAACCGGGACCTGGTGCTGCGCAGGCTGCTGGAGTGCCTGGGCCGCGACCGGACGAAGCACCAGGTCGCGGAGGTGACGTCGCTGGGCCTGGTGCAGATGACCCGCAAGCGGGTCGGGCAGGGCCTGCTGGAGTCGTTCTCCGAGCCGTGCGCGCACTGCAACGGGCGGGGCGTGATCGTGCACATGGACCAGGCCACGGCGGCCGGGGCCGGCGGCGGCAAGCGGAAGAAGAAGGGC
The DNA here is from genome assembly GCF_002847285.1 of Streptomyces sp. CMB-StM0423. Lineage (NCBI taxonomy): Bacteria > Bacillati > Actinomycetota > Actinomycetes > Kitasatosporales > Streptomycetaceae > Streptomyces > Streptomyces sp. CMB-StM0423. Next base: position 5,788,114 of record NZ_CP025407.1, read on the forward strand.
AAGGAAGGCAAGGAAGGCAAGGAAGCAGCGAAGGACGTCAGGGAAGTCCAGGGCGGCGAGGCGGCGGCGGCCAAGGCCGCGCCCGCGGAGCCGGCGGCCGCCGAGCCCGTCGAGGTGGAGCGGCCGGAGGCCGGCGAGCCCGCGGAGGCGGTACGGCCGGCCCGTACGCGGCGGCGGGTGACCCGCAAGGCGATGTCGCCGGGCGGCGCGCCGCAGCCGGCGGAGCCCGCGGCCGCGGAGCCGGCTGCGGCCCCCGTGGCGGCCGTGGAGCCCGCGGCGGCACCGGAGACGGCCGCCGCGGAGGCGGAGGCCGCGGAGAAGCCCCGGGCCCGTAAGAAGACCGCCGCCAAGCGCGCCTCCGCCAAGAAGGCCACGGCGAAGAAGGCCGCGGCCAAGAAGACGGCGAAGACCACCGCGAAGAAGGCCGCGACCAAGTCCGCCGCCACCAAGACGGCGACGAAGGCCACGGCGAAGAAGTCGGCGAAGAAGTCGGTCAAGAAGACCGCCGCGGCCGAGCAGGGCTCCCCGCCCTCGGTCTCCGTCACCACGGAGGACTGAGGCCGCCCGCGCGCCTGTCGTACGCCCCTCGCCCCGCCGGTCCGCCGGCGGGGCGAGGGGCTTTCTGTCCCCCTTTGTCCGCTCGCTTGACATGGCTCCCGGCGCCGGTTTGGATACACCGCACTCGAACGCGCGGGCGCCCCCACCGCACGGCAGTCGAGGCAGCAGGCAGCCGTGCACCCCAGGGGGTCTTTCTTCCATGTCCGTGTTCAAGCCCACCGGGCGCCACCGTGCCGTCTCGCCGCGCAAGGGCGCGCGCCAGGCCGTCGCGCTGGCCACCGTCCTGTCCGCGGCCGGCGCGCACGCCGTGAGCAGCGCGGGCGGCGCGGCCGCGGAGCCGCGGGTGTGGATCGAGGGGCCGATCTTCAACGACCCGCTGGGCACCGTGGACGAGCAGCACGCGATCCGCACCCGGCTGATCGAGCTGACCGACGCGGCGGTCCCCGGCTCGGTGATCAAGGTGGCGGTCTACCACATCTGGGAGCAGCCGGTCGTGGACGCGCTCGTACGCGCCCGCGCGCGCGGCGTGAACGTGCAGGTGCTGCTGGACGAGTCGAGCCGCAGCGACCGGCCGGACAACACCATGTACGCGAGCCTGAAGGCGGCGCTCGGCACCAGCACGACGGCGGGGTCGTTCGTCAGGCTCTGCCCGGTCGACAAGTCCTGCCTCGGCGACCCGAAGTTCGGGGCGTCGATCATGCACAACAAGTTCTGGCTCTTCTCGGAGGTCGAGGGTGCCCGGAACGTCGTCGTCCAGACCACCTCCAACTCCACCCCTTCCGCGCACACGAAGTTCTTCAACGACGCGCTGCTGCTGCCGGACAACCCGGCGATGTACGGGGCGTACGCGGAGTACTTCCGCGACATGGTCGGCGCCCAGTGGTCGACCTGGCGCTACCGCGCGGTGACCGCCAACAACGGCCTCTACAAGGCGTACTTCTTCCCCCGGGCCGGCACCACCAACAGCACGGACACGATCCACGCCGTCCTCGACAACGTGCGGTGCACGTACAAGGACCCCGCCGGAGTGACCCAGCGCACCCTGGTCCGGGTCGCGATCTTCAAGATCACCCGCAAGGCGATCGCCGACAAGCTCGTGGCGCTGAAGAAGGCGGGCTGCGGCGTCAGCCTCGTCTACGCCGAGTCCGACAGCGCGAAGAGCCAGGGCGGCACCCGCGGCACCTGGGAGGTGCTGCACGCCTCCGGCGGGCCCTCGCTGCGCTGCTACAACGACGACCGCGACCCGCAGAACCCGGGCCAGAAGCTGACCACGCCGTACATCGTGCACAACAAGTACGTGCTGATCGACGGCATGTACGCCGGCTCCCGGGACAAGCTGGTCTTCACCGGCTCGCAGAACTTCACCGGCCCCGCTCTGCGCGAGAACGACGAGGCCGTCGTCAAGATCGACAGCGACCCCGTGCACGACACGTACCTCGGCCACTACACCTCGGTGCGGGATGTTGCGTGGCCCGGGACGGCGGACAAGACGAACCTGTGCCAGGGCGTGAAGTCGCTGCCCCAGGACGGCGAGCGTCCCCTCCGGTAGACCGGTTTGACCAGGCGGTCAAGGGGCCCGTAATCTGGAGCGTCGGCGTGTCTGTATGGCACGCCAGGCTCCTGAGCAACTCCCTCCCGCAGTCTCCTCGTGAGCGGCGGGAGAGGCCGCTCATCCCATGCGTCCCGGCCGAGCGGCTGGCATCAGGGGTCTCCGTCGCGACTGAGGAAGAGAGCTGAAGCGCGTGTACGCGATCGTGCGCACCGGCGGCCGCCAGCAGAAGGTTTCTGTGGGCGACGTCATCGAGGTAGACCGGTTGGCCAGCAAGAGTGTCGGCGACAGCGTCGAGCTCTCCACCCTGCTCGTCGTCGACGGCGAGACCGTGACCAGCGACCCCTGGGTCCTGGACGGGGTGAAGGTCCAGGCCGAGGTGGTGGACCACCACAAGGGCGACAAGATCGACATCCTGAAGTACAAGAACAAGACCGGTTACCGCAAGCGGATCGGTCACCGTCAGTTGCACACCGCGCTGAAGATCACCCAGATCCCCGCGCCGGCCGCGAAGTAAGGACTGAGGAGAGATGGCACACAAGAAGGGCGCATCGTCCACTCGGAACGGTCGCGACTCCAACGCCCAGCGGCTCGGCGTCAAGCGCTTCGGCGGTCAGGCCGTCGGCGCCGGCGAGATCATCATCCGGCAGCGCGGCACCAAGTTCCACCCGGGCACGGGCGTGGGCCGCGGCGGCGACGACACGCTGTTCGCGCTGATCCCCGGCTCGGTCCAGTTCGGCACCAGCCGCGGCCGCAAGGTCGTGAACATCGTCCCGGCCGCCGAGTAAGCACCGGCTCCGGACACCACACACCTGATCCGAGGGCGGTCCGCCGCTCCGCACGTGCCACGGACGACGTGCGGGGAAGCCGGGCCGCCCTCGGCGCGTTCCCATGACGTCGTAGGGCACGCTCGTCCCGTACGGCACGACCGTTCCGTACGACACCGAACGACCTCCGATCGCACCTCAACGCCGGGAGGCACACCCTCATGACCACCTTCGTGGACCGCGTCCCCCTGCACGTGGCCGCGGGCAACGGGGGACACGGCTGCGCCTCCGTACACCGCGAGAAGTTCCGGCCGCTCGGCGGCCCCGACGGCGGCAACGGCGGTCACGGCGGTGACGTCATCCTCACCGTCGACCAGAACGTCACCACCCTGATCGACTACCACCACACCCCCCACCGCAAGGCCACCAACGGCAAGCCGGGCGAGGGCGGCGACCGCGCGGGCGCCAACGGCAAGGACCTCGTCCTGCCGGTGCCGGACGGCACGGTCGTCCTCACCAAGGACGGCGAGGTGCTCGCGGACCTCGTCGGGCACGGCACGACCTTCGTCGCCGCCCAGGGCGGCCGCGGCGGCCTCGGCAACGCGGCGCTCGCCTCCCAGCGCCGCAAGGCCCCCGGCTTCGCGCTGCTCGGCGAGCCGGGCACCGCGCGCGACGTGGTGCTGGAGCTGAAGACCGTCGCCGACGTCGCGCTCGTCGGCTACCCGAGCGCGGGCAAGTCGTCCCTGATCAGCGTGCTGTCGGCGGCCAAGCCCAAGATCGCCGACTATCCCTTCACCACCCTGGTGCCCAACCTCGGCGTCGTCACCGCCGGCGCCGTGACGTACACGATCGCCGACGTCCCCGGCCTGATCCCGGGCGCCAGCGAGGGCCGCGGTCTCGGCCTGGAGTTCCTGCGGCACGTCGAGCGCTGCTCGGTGCTCGTGCACGTGCTGGACACCGCGACCCTGGAGTCCGACCGCGACCCGGTCAGCGACCTCGACGTCATCGAGGAGGAGCTGCGCGCGTACGGCGGGCTGGACGACCGGCCGCGCGTGGTGGTCCTCAACAAGATCGACATCCCGGACGGCCACGACCTCGCCGAGATGGTCCGGCCGGACCTCGAAGCGCGCGGCTTCACGGTCTACGAGGTCTCGGCGGTCGCGCGTACGGGCCTGAAGGAGCTGTCGTACGGGCTCGCCGGGATCGTCGGCGAGGCGCGCGCGGCGCGGCCCAAGCAGGAGTCCACGCGCATCGTCATCCGCCCGCAGGCCGTCGACGAGGCGGGCTTCTCCGTCGCCCGCGAGGGCGGCGACGCGGACGGGGCGCTGTTCCGTATCACCGGCGAGAAGCCGGAGCGCTGGGTGCGCCAGACCGACTTCGGCAACGACGAGGCCGTCGGCTACCTCGGCGACCGGCTCACCCGGCTCGGCGTCGAGGACCGGCTCCGCAAGGCCGGGGCGACGCCCGGCGACGACGTCGTGATCGGCACCGGCGAGGACGCCGTCGTCTTCGACTGGGAGCCGGCCATGGCCTCCGGCGCGGAGATGCTGGGGCGGCGCGGCGAGGACCACCGCTTCGACGCCCCGCGGCCGGCCGCGCAGCGCCGGCGTGAGCGGGACGCGGAGCGGGCGGAGGAGGAGTACGAGGACTTCGACCCCTTCGCCTGACCCGGCCCCCCGGCCCGGACCGGGACCCGGCCTTGGACGAACGACGGCGGCGGCCCGCGGGATGTGCTCCCGCGGGCCGCCGCCGTTCACGGCACCGGATCCGGATCTGCGTCCGGGTCGGCGGCCGCCTCCGCGATCGCGTCGACGGGCTCGTCCGTCACCGGGTCCGTGTCGGGGACGCGGCCTAGACGCCCGCCGGCTCCTCCGGCTCCAGCTCCATCTCCTCCGCCGCGTCCCGACGCTGAGAAGGGATATCGGACTCCCCTCGCGCGTCGATGCGCGCCGCGCGCGCGTCCGCCTTGGCACACAGCGCCACCGCGGCGGCGTTGAAGCGCACCAGCGACGGCGGTTCAGACGGTCCGAGCAGGTGCTCCTTCAGCTCCGCGCGGGCCCGCACCAGGGTGTCGTGCTCCGGGTCGCGGACGGCCTGGAGCATGGCGGGGATCTGCTTCGCCTTCGGGCCGAGGATGGTGCCGGCCCGTACGGTCGGGAACTCCGCCTTGAACTCCGCCTCCGTCAGCCCGCTGGTGTTGGCGACCGCGTACGGCTTCTCGCTGGTCAGGTAGTCGGAGATGACGCTGGAGACATCGCTGACCAGCACGTCCGCGACGTTGAAGCAGGCGTAGATGCCGGGCCGGGAGTCGGTGATGACCTGGTGCTCCCAGGCGGGCAGCGAGGCCCAGTACGCCTCCTCCCAGGCGGCGGTCGCGGCCTGCACGGCCTCGGCCCGGCCGGCCTCGGGGGAGGACTGCATCAGCATCCGCTCGACCTCGTCGGCGCCGGCCCGGAAGGACGTGGTAACCAGGCCGTCCAGCTCCGCCTGCACCCTGGCCAGCTCCGCGGCGGCCTCGGGGCCCGGCCGCTCGGCGCCCCGGCCGCCCTCGGCCTGGCCGGCGGCGGCCTCGGCGACCATGGCGGCGTTCGCCTCGGCGATCATCGCCTGGATCCGCTTGTTGGCCTCGCCCGCGCGGGGGTCGACCGAGCCGGTCAGCGGGTGCGGCTTGTACAGCAGCCGCACCTTGGGGTCGGCGAGCAGCTCGCGCACGACGTTCTCGCCGGCCAGCACGACGGAGGTGTTGCCGGGGTTGCCGTCCCAGCCCTCCCAGGTGGGGGCGTACAGCACGGTGGTCAGGCCGCCGGCGGGCGGCGGGCCCGGGTACGGGCGGATCGGCGCGAGCTGCGGGCGGCCGACCTCCACCACGTCGTGATCGTCGACGCCGATGTCGGCGAGCTGGTAGCGGTCGCGGGCCGCGAGGCCCGCCACCCACACCTCGTCGTACGCCTTGGCGTACGGGTTGCAGCTCGACAGCTTGTCGCTCTCGCCGTGGTTGGTGAAGGCGTGCTTGATGGTGGGGATGCGCAGCACCTGCGAGGTCTTCCCGGAGTTCGCCGGGTGCAGCAGCATCTTCAGCGTCGAGTGCTCCAGCAGCATCAGGTCGGCGACCTTGGGCAGGCAGACGATCGGCACGTCGGTGGCGGTGATCTTCTGCACCATGAAGCGCTCGCGGAGCACGATCAGCGGCCTGCCGTCGAGGGCGGCCAGCGTGGAGACCCACATGTTGGCCTGGTACGCGGAGGTGGCGCCGCCGGAGAAGTAGAGGCCCACCGTCGGCTGGTACTCCTGCAGCCAGCCGGCGAACCACTCGCGTACCCGCTGGTCGTCGGCCGTGCGCTTGGCGGGCAGCAGCCAGGTCGCCAGATACAGGGCGCCGCCCACGCTCAGCGCCAGCGAGATGCCGAGGCCCAGCACGCCCCACACCGCGTCCGCGGTGGCGGCGGTGGTCAGCAGCCCGACCGTGACCGGCACGGAGAGGTACAGCAGGCGGTGGCTGGAGCGGCGGGCGAGGATCCGCGGCGGCGCGGGCGAGAGGCCCAGGGCCGAGACGTCGACGTTCCGGGTGACGACCGGCACGGTACGGTCGCGGCGCACCATGATCGTGACGCCCTGGATGAGGAAGTGCACCAGGTACGACGACAGCAGCATGACCGTCAGCGCGGACTGCTCCCGCAGCGGCTCGATGCCGTCGATCTGCAGCAGGCCGAAGAGGATGAGCATGTCGCGCAGCAACTGGCGGACCATGACGTCGAAGCGGACCCTGCTGAGCAGGGAGAGCAGCCCGGGCTGCCGGTGCTGCAGATAGAGGTCGAGGGCGAGGCCGCCCGCGGCCGCGGCGACGAGCAGGGGCACGTTGGGCTTGAGCGCGCCGACGAGTTGCGCGCAATACGCTGCTAGCAGCGTTGTCAGCGCCATGAGCTGCACGGCGCGGCGGGGGGCGATACCGGCGAAAGGCACGGGTGCTGACTCCTGGCAGGGAGGTCGTGAGGACGGTCCCGGGACCGCCTGGTTCCGGGGGTGGTAGGGAGTTGACCCCAGACCGTATGACGGTCACGGGGCAGGAGACAATTCTCCACCCGGCATGGGCCGCCAATCGGGCGCAAATGCGTGTAGCGGTCCTTGGCGGCCATTTCGTTTCTCATATCAGTACAAGAATTCGGGTCCCGCACGCCTCCGGGTGCCCGGAAGGGCGTCCGGGCGGGTGTCCGTACCGTGGGACGGCGCCGCGGGGCGGCCGGGAGGTGGCGTAGATTCGCAGTTCCGTACGTATGGGACGCGGGCCGGGAAAGCGCAGGGGTGCAGGTGGCAGGGGCGAGTCGGGAAGCCGCGGCGGGTGCCCGCAGGATCGTCGTGAAGGTGGGGTCGTCCTCGCTGACCACCGCGGCCGGCGGGCTGGACGCGGACCGGGTCGACGCCCTGGTGGACGCGCTCGCCAAGCACGGGGACCGGGAGATCGTGCTGGTCAGCTCCGGGGCCATCGCCGCCGGGCTGGCGCCGCTCGGGCTCGGCAAGCGCCCCCGTGACCTGGCCAGGCAGCAGGCGGCGGCCAGCGTCGGGCAGGGGCTGCTGATGGCCCGCTACACCGCCTCGTACGCCCGCTACGCCAGGCGCGTCGGGCAGGTGCTGCTGACCACCGACGACATGAGCCGCCGCACCCACTACCGCAACGCGCAGCGCACCCTGGAGCAACTGCTCGCCATGGGCGCCGTGCCCGTCGTCAACGAGAACGACACCGTGGCCACCGAGGAGATCCGCTTCGGCGACAACGACCGGCTCGCCGCCCTCGTCGCCCATCTGGCCCGCGCCGACCTGCTGGTGCTCCTCTCCGACGTCGACGGCCTCTACGACGGCCCGCCGAGCGCCCCCGGCGCCTCCCGCATCGCCGAGGTGCGCCACCGCGACGAGCTGGCCGGGGTCCGGCTGGGGACCGCCGGGCGGGCCGGGGTGGGCACGGGCGGCATGGTGACCAAGGTGGAGGCGGCCAGGATCGCCACCGGCGAGGGCGTGCCCGTGGTGCTGACGTCCGCCGTGTACGCGGACGCGGCGCTGGCCGGGCAGCCCACCGGCACGTACTTCCACCCCACCGGGCGGCGTGCCCGCGGCCGGCTGCTGTGGCTCGCGCACGCCTCGACCCCGCTGGGGGCGCTGGTGCTGGACGACGGCGCGGTACGGGCCGTGACCGAGCGGCGCACGTCGCTGCTGCCGGCGGGGATCAAGGAGGTGGAGGGCAGGTTCACCGCGGGCGACCCGGTGGAGCTGCGGGACACCTCGGGCCGGGCGGTCGCGCGCGGGCTCGTCGCCTTCGACGCCGAGGAGCTGCCGCGGCTGCTCGGGCGCTCCACCCGCGAGCTGGCCAAGGAGCTGGGCCCGGCGTACGAGCGCGAGGTCGTGCACCGGGACGACCTCGTGGTGCTCGACAACTGAGGCGCGAGCGGTGCGGCGCGGCAGGCGCGGGCGACAACTGAGGCGCCACAAGTGGCGGGCGGCAACTGACGGTTGACCGGCAGGGCGCGGCACGTGCCGCTGTGTGCGCCGTACCCCCCGCGAGACCGGCGCGCGGCGCGCGAAAAAACCCGTGTCCCGGCAGAGACCTTGGGCAAAAGCACCACGGGCGGGCGCGTCGGCTGGTCAACTTTGTTGTATGGGGCTGCCGCGGCGCGCAGCCCGTTGCAGACTCGTATTCAGGAGGCCGCCCGTGACACAAGGGCGTCCAGGGGCGCTGCCCCGGGGAACGGCACAGCGGACGCTGACCAGCGTCCAGGGGACCGGAGGTGGGCATGCGGGCAGCGCGGAGGAGCCGGCGACCGCGGCGGACGCCGGCGGTCCCGCCGCCGACGGCGCCCACCGGCTGTGGCACGTCACGCTGAGCGTCGCAGGACCCGAGGCCCCGCTGAAGGAGATCAGACGCGGTCTGGAACGGCTGGCGCACGACCATCCCTTCCTGCTGACCAGCCGTTATGCCAACGACCACGCCGAGATCCGCTACTGGGAAGAGGCCCGCGACCTGCACGACGCGGCAGCCGTGGCGCTGCGGCTCTGGGGGGAGCACCGGGCGTCGGCGCAGTTGCCGCCGTGGGAGATCGTGGGCCTGGAGGTGATCGCCAGGGAGACGTACCACCAGCGCATCGCCGGCGGGTACGGGCCGGCGCCCGCGGTGCCGGTGGGGGTGCATCCGTTCTGAGCCGCGGCGGGGGATCGGCCGCGGCACGGTCCGCAGGGGGCCGTGCGGGGGCGTACGCCCCGGCGCGCGCGGCAGCCTCCGCGCCCTGGGGCGGCTACCGGCGCACGCGCACGAGGTGAAGCGCGGGAGCGCGCACCCGCCGGTGCCGCGTCTCGCGGAGTGATACGGCCTGTCCACGATGTCGGCACCGCCGACTACCCTGCTCGGCATGAGCAGCGAAACCCAGTCCCCGGTCCGCCAGGCCGCCCAGCGGGCGCGTACCGCGGCGGCGATGATCGCCCCGCTGCCCCGCGCGGCCAAGGACGCCGCCCTGCTGGCCGTCGCCGACGCGCTGGAGGCGCGCGCCGCGGAGGTCGTCGCGGCCAACGCCGAGGACGTCGCCCGGGCGCGGGCCGACGGCGTCTCCGACACGATCGTGGACCGGCTGACGCTGACCGAGGAGCGCGTCGCCGGCGTCGCCTCCGACGTCCGGGATGTCGCCAAGCTCCCGGACCCCGTCGGCGAGGTGGTCCGCGGCTCCACGCTGCCGAACGGCCTGGAGCTGCGCCAGGTGCGGGTGCCGCTGGGCGTCGCCGGCATCATCTACGAGGGCCGGCCCAACGTCACCGTGGACGCCGCCGCCCTGTGCCTGAAGTCGGGCAACGCGGTGCTGCTGCGCGGCTCCTCCTCCGCGTACGCCTCGAACACCGCCCTCGTCGCCGTGCTGCGCGACGCGGTGGCCTCGGCCGGGCTGCCGCCGGACGCGGTGCAGTTGGTGCCCGGGCAGGGCCGCGAGTCCGTGCACGAGCTGATGCGCGCCCGCGGCCTGGTCGACGTGCTGATCCCGCGCGGCGGCGCCGGCCTCATCCGCACCGTCGTCGAGGAGTCCACGGTCCCGGTGATCGAGACCGGCACGGGCAACTGCCACGTGTACGTGGACGAGCACGCCGACCTCGACCTCGCCGAGAAGATCCTCGTCAACTCCAAGGCGCAGCGCCCCAGCGTGTGCAACGCCGCCGAGACCGTCCTCGTCCACCAGGCCGTGGCCGACGCCTTCCTGCCCCGCGCCCTGCGGGCCCTGGAGGCCGAGGGCGTCACCGTGCACGGCGACGACGCCTGGGTGAAGGCGGGCGCCGCGGCCGGCGTGGAGGTGCAGCTCGCCGACGACGAGGACTGGGCCACGGAGTACCTGTCGTACGACATCGCCGCGGGCGTGGTGCGTTCCCTGGACGACGCGGTGGCGCACATCCGCCGCTGGTCCTCCGGGCACACCGAGGCCGTCGTCACCCGCGACACCGGCGCGGCCCGCCGCTTCACCGCACTGGTGGATTCCGCGGCGGTCATGGTGAACGCCTCCACCCGGTTCACCGACGGCGCGGAGTTCGGCTTCGGCGCGGAGATCGGCATCTCCACCCAGAAGCTGCACGCCCGCGGGCCGATGGGGCTGCCGGAGCTGACCTCGACGAAGTACGTCGTGACCGGCGACGGCCAGCTCAAGGGCCGGTAGCCGGGCGCCCCGCCGCCGAACGGCCCAGTGGGGCTCCAGGAGTCCGCGCGGCGGCATCCGGGCCGGGAGCAGGCCGTACAGGCGCCTTCTCAGGCCCGTCCCGGCCGCCGCACGGGTCCGGAGGGGTGGCCGGGCCCCTGCGTCCGTATCCCGCGCTGCCTGGCGCATCCCGACTGTCCCGGTTTACGCTGGTCGGGTGCCGGACGATGTGGGGGGCAGGCCACCGTACGCCGACGGTGACGAGCCCGACAGCCACCACCACGGAGGCGCGGACGAAGAGTTCGCCGCCGTGGTCCTCGACGAGGACTTCGTCCGTTCGGCCCACTTCCACGAGCCCAGCGCCGTGGAGCGCATGGTCGGCGCCGCGGAGGCGCGGGCCCAGGCGGAGGCCGTCCTCGACGAGGCAGCGAACGAGGACCGGATATACGACGGCTGGGACGACCCGGACGCCCCCGACCCGTACGGCCCCTACGGCGGCGCCCTGCGCCCGTACCGCGGCCACGGGCACTGGCAGCGCCCCGTCGCCCTGCTGCTCGCCCTCCTCCTCGGCGTCGGCATAGTCGCGCTGTCCTTCGCCGCCGTGTACCGTTCCGGCCCCGACGGCCGCGACGACGCCCCGCCCCCCGGCGGCTCCAGCCCTTCGGCCACGACCGGCGCGGACGCCCTCGAACCGTCGCTGACCCCGCGTTGACCCTGCGGAACCCCTGCTTGAGCCCCCCGCGCGACCTCCGTGCGGGCGTCGCCGGCGATCTGCCGCAACCGCTTCCGCCCGATTGATCCTCACCCTCCCCCTACGTCCTGCGGCCGTGGGCGGTACCCCCACCGGCGCAGCGGCAAGTTGGCGTTGACGCGCCGGTTTACGGGGGGCGCCGCGGACCTACTCTTCTGTATATGGCCGGGCACGAAGGCCCGCCCGACGGGACACCCGAGCGCGCCCCCGGAGGCGGAGACGACGAGTACCGCTCCATCGTGTTCGATGAGGCGTTCGTCAAGGCTGCCCGCCTGGAGGAGTACTCCGCCCGCGAGCGCGTCGGCGACCACGCCCCCGCCGTACGCAGCCGCCGCCCCCAGCGGCCCGGCGCCTCCCGGCAGGCCCTGGTGCTCGTGCTGCTCATCGCGCTCGCCTTCGGCACCGCCATCTACATGGGCGTACGCATGCCCTACCGGCAGCCCGGCGCCCCCGCCGCGGCGCCGCTGCGCAGCACCGTCGTCCCGCTGACGCCCGACGGCCCGGTGCCCGGCGGCGAGCCCGAAGAGCTGATCGCCGGCAGCCCCGCCGCGGACTTCGGCACCGGCGCCGACGGCATCGACCTGCCGGATCCGGTCGCGACCCGGAACTTCACCGAGGAGCAGGTCGTCCAGGCGCTCACCGCCAGCAAGGACTACCTCGTCACCTCCGCGGTCGACGCCCGCACCCTCACCGGCGGCAACGTCCGCGACGTACGCATCCAGCTCGACCCGCAGCAGCACGGCCAGTTCGACCAGAGCCTCGCCCGCCCCGCCGACGACGGCAGGCACGCCGCGACCGGCTGGATGGTCCGCTTCGACCCCGAGCACGTGCGGCTGGCCCACCGGAGCGTACGGGTCGACGGCGCGGTGACCTTCGCGGAGGTCAGCGACCAGGAGCTGGAGGTCAGCGCGGACCACGTCTTCGTCTACGCACTGCGCCCCGCGAAGGCGTCCGCCGGGACGTCCGAGGCGGACGCGTCGCTGTTCACCGTGCGCCGCCAGGTGCGGATCCGCTTCGACCACGACGACCTGCGCGACCGGCAACTGGAGCTGGCCGAGACCGCGCTGACCGCCGGGCCGCTGGCGTGCACCGCGGACGCCTCGGCGTATCTGCGGCCGCTGCTGGCCGGCGAGCGGGACCCGCGGAAGACGCCGCACGGGACCAACCCGTTCGCGACGCCGGGTCAGTTGAGCGGGTCGCTGTGCGGGGTGCTGGACACGGGGCAGGCGGCGAAGGCGTCGTAGCGCGGGGGCACGGGCCGCAGGCGCGGACCGCGCGTCCCGTAGGACGAACGCCGTACGAACGACGCCGCCGCCCCCGGGACGAGGGGGCGGCGGCTTTCGTACGGTGGGCGCTCGCTGAGCGGAGGGGGGACGGTGCTCAGTTGGGCGAGGGGTCCGCGGGGCCGGAGCCGTCCGACGGGGCGGAGCCGCCGGAGCCGCGGTTGTTGAAGCGGTCCCGCAGCTTGCCGCCTATGTCGGCGGTGCCGCCCGCGATGTCGTTGACGAGCCGCAGCAGCGGGTCCTTGCTGTTCTTCACCGTGTCCGCGTAGCTGCTGGCCGACTCGCGGAAGGACTCGCGCGCGGAGGCGTCCTTGTCCTCGTCGCGCCGCGGGTAGTGGCCGTCCATGATCCGCTGGTAGTCGCGGCTCTCCGACCACTTCTTCAGCTCGGCGGCGCGGATGGTGGTGAAGGGGTGGCTGCGCGGCAGCACGTTGAGGATCTTCAGGACGGAGTCGCGGACGTCGCCGCCCCGGTCGTACTCCTCGGCCTGCTGGAGGAACGCGTCGACGTTCATCTGGTGCAGGTGGTTGCCGCCGGCGAGCTTCATCAGCCCGCGCATCGACGCCTCCAGGTCCTGCCCGACGAGCAGCCCGGCGCGGTCCGCGGACAGCTCCGACTTGCGGAACCACTCCAGCAGCGCGGCGATGATGGCCCGTATCGCCAGGGCGCCCAGCGGGATCCAGGCGAGCGCGAGAGCGAGGTTGGTGAGGAAGAGCATGATCGTGCGGTACACCGAGTGGCCGGACAGCGCGTGGCCCACCTCGTGACCGACGACGGCCCGCATCTCCTCCTCGTCGAGCAGCTCGACGAGGCCGGTGGTGACGACGATGATCGGCTCGTCCATGCCGATGCACATCGCGTTGGGCTGGGGGTCCTGCTTGACGTACATCTGCGGGACCTTGTCGAGGTCCAGGATGTAACAGGCGTCGCGCAGCATGTCGTGCAGGTGCTGGAACTGCTGGTCGCCGACCCGCACCGAGTCGGAGAGGAACAGCAGCCGCAGCGAGCGCTCCGGCAGCATGCCGCTGATGGCCTTGAAGACCTTGTCGAAGCCGGTGAGCTTGCGCAGCGAGACGAGCGCGGAGCGGTCCGCCGGGTGCTCGTACGCCCGGGACGAGATGCCCGGGAACCTTCTGCGTTCTCGGCTCGGCACGTTCTTGTTGAGTTCAGGCATGTCTGTCCGTCCCCTCCCCGTACGTCTGACCCCCAAGGCTAGTGCGACAACGGGCCGGCGCGGCCGGGAGTTCCGTAGCAGGTTCGTCACGGCACCCGTACCGCACGGTGACCTCGGCGTCTGCGGCGGTGTCCCCGTCCGGCGCCCTCCGATGGCGGAGCCGACGTGGGAGCGGGCCGCGGACCCGCTTACGATGTCGAGGCACGCCCACCCGACGACACCGGATTGGCCACCGTGACCATGAGCGCTCTGACCGCCGCCCACGACCTCGCCGTGACCCTCGCCTCCGCATCCGAGAGCGGTGGCGGCGGCGAGCACGAGAGCAACCACGCCAGCCTGAACCCGTACTTCATCGGCGGGAGCGCGCTGTTCATCCTGCTCCTCCTGCTCTTCATCACCACCCGCTTCAACCGGGACCGCTGAGGGCGGTGAGACGCAGACTGGGCGTGATGGGCGGGACGTTCGATCCCATCCACCACGGTCACCTGGTGGCGGCGAGCGAGGTCGCCGCCCGCTTCCACCTCGACGAGGTGATCTTCGTGCCCACGGGCGAACCGTGGCAGAAGAGCGACAAGGCGGTGTCGCCGCGCGAGGACCGCTATCTGATGACCGTGATCGCCACGGCGTCGAACCCGCAGTTCTCGGTCAGCCGCATCGACATCGACCGCGAAGGGCCGACCTTCACGATCGACACCCTCCGGGAGCTGCACGGGCTCGAACCGGAGGCGGAGCTTTTCTTCATCACGGGCGCGGACGCGCTCTCCCAGATCTTCACCTGGCGGGGCGCGGAGGAACTGTTCTCGCTGGCCCACTTCATCGGGGTGACCAGGCCGGGTCACCGGTTGCACGACCCCGGGCTGCCGGAAGGCAGGGTGTCGTTGGTCGAGGTTCCCGCGCTCGCCATCTCGTCCACGGATTGCCGGGAACGGGTGGCTCGCGAGGAACCCGTCTGGTATTTGGTCCCTGACGGCGTTGTGCGCTACATCAACAAGCGAAGGCTTTACCGCGACGGCGATTGACGCGCAGGATCTACGAAGCGGCGGGGGCCGCACGGGGAGCGAAGGGTAAGTACGGGGGGACCATGGGCGGGGATTGCCCATTATGGAAGGGGCACCAGTGAACGACGGATACCGCGGCCCGCAGGGCCACGACCCGTACCAGGACCCCTACGCCCGCGGCTACGACCCGTACGCACAGCAGGGCTACGACTACGACCGGCAGGGCGCCCCCCAGGACCCCGGCGAGCAGGGCTACCGGGACCCGTCCTCCGGCTACGGGTACGACTACGACCCGTACGCCCAGCAGCAGCCGCCCCCGCCCCAGCAGAGTGCCGCCTACCCACCCCAGGCCCCCCGGGCGCAGCAGCAGCACTACGCCCCGCAGGCCCCGCCCCCGGCCGTCGGGTACGACTACGACTACGACCCCTACGGCCCCGCCGCCCACTCCGGCGAGCAGCCCGTGACGCCCGTACCGCCCGACGGCGAGTGGGGGCGCATCCCGCAGCAGCGGCCGCCCGGCGCGGAGCCCCCCGGCCGGGGCCGGCCGCCGCACGAGCCGCGCGAGTACGCCACCGAGCAGTTCTCCTTCGTCGAGGACGAGACCGAGTCCTCGGAAGACGTCATCGACTGGCTGAAGTTCACCGAGAGCCGCACCGAGCGCCGCGAGGAGGCCAAGCGGCGCGGCCGCAACCGCCGCATGGCGCTGCTGCTCGTCATGGTCCTCGCCGTGCTCGGCGGCACGGGCTATCTGTGGGCCACCGACCGCCTCCCCTTCGCCGGCGGCGACTCGGCGCCGGCGGAGGCGGGGGAGGAGAAGCGCGACACCCTGGTGGTGCACCTGCACGACACCGACGGCGGCGGCAGCGCCACCGCGCTGCTCGTGAACAACGCCACCACCGGCAAGGGCACCACCGTGCTGCTGCCCAACGACCTCGCCGTCTCCGGCGACGACGGCACCGCCACCACCCTGGGCCAGGCCGTCGACGAGCAGGGCGCGGGTGCCACCCGGGACGCGATCGACGCGCTGCTCGGCTCGCAGATCAAGGGAAGCTGGCGGCTGGACACCCCGTACCTGGAGATCCTCGTGGAGGGCGTCGGCGGCATCACCGTCGACGCCGACGCGACCGTGCCCGGCGCGAAGAAGGGCGACGACCCGCTGGTCGAGAAGGGCCCGCAGCGCAAGCTCAACGGCGAGCAGGCCATCGCCTACGCGACGTACCACGTGGACGGCGAGCCGCAGACGGCGCAGTTGAAGCGCTTCGGGCAGGTCATGCAGTCCGTGCTGAAGAAGCTGCCGAGCGACACCGCGGGCGCGAAGAGCCTGGTGAAGTCCATGGGCATGGTCCTGGACCCGTCGCTGTCCGAGGCCGAGCTGGCCGCGTCGCTGGCGTCGCTGTCGGAGCTGGCCAAGGAGGGCGCGTACGCGACCGAGACGCTGGAGGTCGGCGGCGACGGGCGGCCGAGCGAGCAGGCCACGCAGAAGGTCGTCGAGGACGTCCTGGGCGGCACGGTCAAGAACCCCGGCGGGGACACGGCGGCGCGGGTCAGCGTGCAGAACGGCGCGGGCAGCGCGAAGCCGGCGGAGACGGCGAAGGTCGCGCTGGTGAACGGCGGCTACACGTTCGTCGACGGCGGCCGGGCGGCGGAGCCGGAGGCGGCCTCCGAGGTGCGCTACGCGGACGCGGCGGCGAAGGAGGAGGCCGTGCAGGTCGCCAAGACGCTGGGGCTGCCGGAGAAGGCTGTGGTCAAGGGCAAGACGCCGGCGAACGCCGACGTGGCGGTCGTCCTCGGGCAGGACTACGAGGGGTGACCGTGCCGGGAGCCGCGGGGCTGTCGTACGGGCGTGAGATCCTGGAATACGTATCCGCAGCGATACCCCGAGTTCCCGACAGAAGTGGACAGCCCTGCCCGTGACCGCAACGGACCGCTCCATCGACCTGGTCAGCACCGCAGCCCAGGCCGCCGCCGACAAGCTCGCGCACGACATCGTCGCGTACGACGTCAGCGACGTCCTCGCCATCACCGACGCTTTTCTGCTCGCCTCGGCGCCCAACGACCGCCAGGTCAAGGCCATCGTGGACGGCGTCGAGGAGGCGCTGTTGAAGGAGCGCGGCGCCAAGCCGGTGCGGCGCGAGGGTGAGCGGGACGGCCGCTGGGTGCTGCTGGACTACTCGGACATCGTGGTCCACGTGCAGCACTCCGAGGAGCGGGTGTTCTACGCCCTGGAGCGGCTGTGGAAGGACTGCCCCAAGCTGGACCTGCCGCCGGACGCGGTGGCCACCCGCGGCCGCGCCGCGGAGTATGCGGAGGCCCACGGCGACGGGGCCCGGCGGGATGCGTGACCGCCGGATCGTCCTGTGGCGGCACGGCCAGACGGCCTGGAACCTGGAGCGGCGCTTCCAGGGTCAGACCGACATCGAGCTGACCGAGGCGGGCGTGCTGCAGGCGCGGCGCGCCGCCCGGCTGCTGGCGGCGCTGCGGCCGGACGCGATGATCTGCTCCGACCTGCTGCGCACCCGCGCCACGGCCGCGGAGCTGGCGTCGCTGACGAATCTCGACGTGACGTACGACAGCGCGCTGCGGGAGACGTACGCGGGCGTCTGGCAGGGGCTCACGCACGAGGAGATCATCGCGCGGCACGGCGAGCAGTACGCGGCGTGGAAGCGCGGCGAGCCGGTGCGGCGCGGCGGCGGTGAGCTGGAGACCGAGGTCGCGGACCGGGCGGCGCCGGTGGTGCTGGCGCACGCGGACAAGCTGTCGGACGCCGGCACGCTGGTGGTGGTCAGCCACGGCGGCACGATCCGGACGACGATCGGGCGGCTGCTGGGCATCGAGCCGCGGAACTGGGAGGCGCTGGGCGGGCTGTCGAACTGCAGTTGGTCGGTGCTCGGGGAGTCGGTGCGCGGCTGGCGGCTGCTGGAGCACAACGCGGGCAGCCTGCCGGAGCCGGTGCTGGGCGACGACACGTAGCTCCCGGGCGGCCGCCGGTGACCGATTTTTGTTTCCGGGCCCCTTCCGGCTAAGCTCTGTCTCGTTCGCCCCCGCGGTTGCGGCGGGGCGACTGCAAGGGGCTATAGCTCAGTTGGTAGAGCGCTTGCATGGCATGCAAGAGGTCAGGAGTTCGATTCTCCTTAGCTCCACAGAGCCGACCGGCGATGTGTGCCCGCGGAAAGCGCGGACCATGTCGCCTTTGTCGTTTCTGCACGGACTTCGTCCGCGCCCGGCGGGGGCTTCGCCACCCGCACCCCCTCACTCCGGCAGCCCCGCACTCTGTTCACCCCGCCCCCGTCCCGCTGTGGCGGGATTCGTCGTTTTCCGGCCCCTTCAGCGCCGCCTGCCGGGCGCGCTCCTCGGAGAGCGGGCGGGCGTGGGCCGGGCAGCCGACCAGGGGGTCCGCCAGCGTCCGCAGGCAGTCGAGCAGCGCGCGGCTCGCCTCGTCCGCGGGCGTGTAGACGACGATCCGGGTCTCCGGCATGCCGGTGATGGACAGCGACGTCGACACGCAGCGCAGCACGCCGACCGAGGCGTGCTGCACGACCTTGATGCGCGAGCCCGGCGGCGCCACGTCTCCCTTGCGCCACATCTCCGCGAAGTCCTCGCTGGTCTCGGAGAGGGTGTGGATCAGCCGCTCCCAGGACGGCTCGCCGACGTGCCGGCCGTACGCCCCGCGGAAGGTGGCCACGAGTATCGGCAGCTCCTCGTCCCGGTTGACCATCGCGCAGCAGCAGGCGCGGGCGGAGAAGAGCTGCCACAGCACGTTCCGGGCCTGCGGGCCTGCGGCGCGGACGGCGGGGAACATCCGCTCGTACAGCTCGTTGGCGGCGAGCACGTCATAGCGCGAGTTGTAGACCGCCGCGGGCAGGTCCATGGCGGCCAGGATCCCCAGCACCTCGGGGCCGACGGACTGGGCGGCGGCGGCCGGCTCGGGCGCGTACGGCACCTCGGCCAGGTGGTACAGGTGCTCGCGCTCCATCGCGTCCAGCCGCAGGGTGCGCGCCACCGCGTCGAGCACCTGGGGGCTGGCGTTGATGCGCCGGCCCTGCTCCAGCCACGTGTACCAGGTGACGCCGACGCCGGAGAGCTGCGCGACCTCCTCGCGGCGCAGCCCCGGGGTGCGGCGCCGCGGTCCCGGCGGCATGCCGACGTCCGCCGGGGTGATGCGCGCCCGGCGGCTGCGCAGGAAGGCCGCCAGCTCCGGCCTGCGGCGGCCGGCCGCCATCGTCGTCATGCTCATCTCCCCAGGGTCAGGGCGTTCCGCCCGCCGTGCCAGGTGCTGTCAGTACCAGCATCAGCAGGCTCTCATTACCAGTACGGCGCGGGGGAGATGCTCGCGGCATGCCTGACACCACCACGACGTCCCCCGCCGGCGGCAGCGCGCCCGGCGCCGCTGCCGTCTCCAGTAAAGCGCGCGGCACCGACAACGCTCCCGGCACACGTACCGGCTGGCTCCTCGGCATCGTCCTCGCCGGGCAGTTCATGGCGCTGCTCGACGTCTTCATCGTCAACGTCGCCGCCCCCACCATGCGCACCGACCTGGGCACCTCGGGCGCCGAGCTGCAACTGATCATCGCCGGATACGTCATCTCGTACTCCGTGCTGCTGATCACCGGCGCCCGGCTGGGCGCCATGCTCGGCCACCGCCGCATGTACCTCGGCGGGCTCGTGCTCTTCACCGCCGCCTCCCTCGCCTGCGGGCTGGCCGCCACCTCGGGGCAGCTCATCGCGTTCCGGCTGGTCCAGGGCGCGGGCGCGGCGGCGATGATCCCTCAGGTGCTCAGCCTGATCCAGCGCAACTTCACCGGCACCGAGCGGGTCCGGGCCCTCGGCGTCTACGCGGCCGTCCTGGCCACCGGCGCGGCCGCCGGGCAGATCGCGGGCGGCCTGCTGGTCAGCGCCGACATCTTCGGCTGGAGCTGGCGCCCGGTGTTCCTGGTGAACGTGGTGGTGGGCCTGCCGCTGCTGGTGCTCGGCGCCCGGCTGCTGCCGCGCGACGAGCCGCGGTCCGCGGCGGGCGGCGCCCCGTACGGCGGCGTCCTCGACCGCGGCGGGCTGGTGCTGCTGGCGGCCGCGGTGACCCTGTTCACCGTGCCGCTGGTGCTCGGGCAGGAGCTGGACTGGCCCGTCTGGGGCTGGATCATGCTGGGCGGCAGCGTCGCGGCGGTGGCGGCCTTCGCGGCGTACGAGTCGGGCCTCGCCCGGCGCGGGGGCGTGCCGCTGTTCCCTCCGCGCGTGGTGCGTGCGCCGGGGATGCCCGTGGCCGTCGTGCGCGCGGGGCTCGCGATGGTGCTCAACGGCGCGTTCATGTTCGTCATGGCGCTGCATCTGCAGTCAGGACTCGGCTTCGGCCCGCTGCGCGCCGGGCTGACCTTCGTACCGACCGCCGTCGCCTTCGGTATCGCCGGGCTGACCTGGCAGCGGCTCCCGGAGCGGCTGCGCCCGGCGGTGGTGCCGGCGGGCTTCGTGACGCTCACGGTGTCGTTCGTGGCGGTGGGTCTGGCGATGCGCGACGGCGGCGAGGGCGGCCCCGGCTTCTACGCCGGGCTGACCGGCGTCGGCCTCGGTCTCGCGCTGGCCTTCAGCCCCAACCTGACGGCCGCGCTCGCGCTCGTACGCACCGAGGACGCACCGCACGTCAGCGGCCTGCTGACGACCACCGCACAGCTCGGCGGGCTCATCGGCGTGGCGACGATCGGCACCCTGTACCTGGAGCGTGTGGGGGCGCTCACGGCGCGGAGTTCCGCGGACGCGGTGTGGGACGCGCTCCTCGCGCTGGCCGCTGTGGGGGTGCTCGGGCTGCTTGCGGGGGTTCGGTACCGGTATCGGCGCTGACCACCTCGGCCGCGCGTGGCAGAATCACAGCATCCTCACAGGGCGGAAGCCGAAGGGAGGGGCTGCGAGATGCCTTCGTGCGCCACCAGGAGGCAGCCGGCGGCCGAGACCCGCCGGCCGGGAGCGATCCGCGCCTCCGCCCTGCACTGTCCAGCCTGCGGTTCCTCGCACGTCGCGCAGGTGCTCGGTGACAACGGCGGAGTGTCCTATGTGTGCACGGCCTGCGGCCATAGCTGGAGCTGAGTGATGGGAGCACACAGCAGGAAGTGCGACTGGTGCGGAAACGGCACCCCCATCGTGCGCGACATGGAGCCGCTCAATCCCGACTACCAGTACTGGTGCGAGGAGTGCGCGCGGGCGCTGATCATAAAGGGCGATCCCATCGAGACCTACCGCGAGCTGGAGGGCGAGCCGATCTACGGCCGGCTGCTGGACGAGCACTGCACGCTCAAGCGCTTCTACTCGTTCGCGACGGCCTGATCTGCCACCGCCGCCGGTGGGGTAGGGTGAAGCCCGCCCAGGGGCTATAGCTCAGTTGGTAGAGCACTTGCATGGCATGCAAGGGGTCAGGAGTTCGAATCTCCTTAGCTCCACTCGGCTCCCCTTCCGGCTGCGATATCCTGAGCGCATGCGTGCCCGACGCCTTCTGCTTAGCGGGCCGCGCTGACGGCAGGAAACACTCAGCGCGGCGTCCCCTCCTGTGCGAGGGGTTTTTTCGTTTCCGCATCCGGCACCGCAGGCAGAGACCACCAGGAGCTTTGAGGACCATGAGCAGCGAGACGACCACCGCCGCCGCCACCGAGTCGGTGCCGCCGACGGCACCGCACCGCTACACCGCGGCCCTGGCGGCCGAGATCGAGGGACGCTGGCAGGAATTCTGGGAGCGCGAGGGCACGTACGCGGTGGACACGGCCGCGGCGTCGGACCGGCCCCGGAAGTTCATCATGGACATGTTCCCGTACCCCTCGGGCGCGGGCCTGCACGTGGGCCACCCGCTGGGGTACATCGCCACCGACGTCTTCGCCCGCTACGAGCGCATGACGGGCCACGACGTCCTGCACACCATGGGCTTCGACGCCTTCGGCCTGCCCGCCGAGCAGTACGCCGTGCAGACCGGCACCCATCCGCGCGTCACCACCGAGGCGAACATCGCCTCCATGCGCCGCCAACTGGGCCGGCTGGGCCTGGGGCACGACCGGGACAGGTCGTTCGCCACCATCGACCCGGACTACTACAAGTGGACCCAGTGGATCTTCCTGCAGATCTTCGAGTCCTGGTACGACGAGGAGGCGGGCGCCGCCCGCCCGATCGCCACCCTGGTCGAGCAGTTCGAGACCGGCAAGCGCGAGACGCCCGACCGGCGCCCCTGGGGCGAGCTGACGCCGGAGGAGCACGCCGAGGTGCTGAGCGGTCACCGGCTGGCGTACGCCTCCGACTCCCCGGTCAACTGGTGCCCCGGCCTGGGCACCGTGCTGGCCAACGAGGAGGTCACCGCGGACGGCCGCTCCGAGCGCGGCAACTTCCCCGTCTTCAAGGCGAATCTGCGGCAGTGGATGATGCGGATCACCGCCTACGCCGACCGGCTGCTGGCCGACCTGGACGAGCTGGACTGGCCCGAGGCCATCAAGCTGCAGCAGCGCAACTGGATCGGCCGCAGCGAGGGTGCCCGCGTCGACTTCCCCGTCGACGGCCACGAAGGCACGCAGATCCCGGTCTTCACCACCCGCCCCGACACCCTGTTCGGCGCCACCTACATGGTGCTGGCGCCCGAGCACCCGCTGGTCGACGGCATCGCACCGGCCGGCTGGCCGCAGGGCACCCACGAGGTGTGGACCGGCGGGCACGCCACGCCCGCGGAGGCGGTGGAGACGTACCGCGCGCAGGCCGCCGCCAAGTCCGACGTGGAGCGGCAGGCGGAAGCCAAGGAAAAGACCGGCGTGTTCACCGGCGCGTACGCCCTGAATCCCGTCAACGGCGAGCGCGTCCCCGTCTTCATCGCCGACTACGTCCTGATGGGCTACGGCACCGGCGCCATCATGGCCGTACCCGGACAGGACCAGCGCGACTGGGAGTTCTCCGAGGTCTTCGAGCTGCCCATCATCCGTACCGTGCAGCCGCCCGCGGACTGGGACGGCAAGGCGTACACCGGCGAAGGACCCGCGATCAACTCCGCGGGCGACGGCATCGACCTGAACGGGCTGGAGGTCGCCGACGCCAAGCGGAAGATCATCGCCTGGCTGGAGGACCACGGCGTCGGCGAAGGCACCGTCAGCTTCCGGCTGCGCGACTGGCTGTTCAGCCGGCAGCGCTACTGGGGCGAGCCCTTCCCGATCGTCTACGACGAGAACGACGTCGCCCACGCCCTGCCCGAGTCGATGCTGCCGCTGGAGCTGCCCGAGGTCGAGGACTACTCGCCGCGCACCTTCGACCCCGACGACGCCGGCAGCCGCCCCGAGACGCCCCTGTCGCGCAACGCGGACTGGGTGAACGTCACCCTGGACCTGGGCGATGGCTCGGGGCCGCGGCGCTACCGGCGCGAGACCAACACCATGCCCAACTGGGCCGGCTCCTGCTGGTACGAGCTGCGCTACCTGGACCCGCACAACGCCGGGCGGCTGGTCGACCCGGCGGTCGAGCGCGCCTGGATGGGCCCGGCCGAGGGCAAGCCGCACGGCGGCGTCGACCTGTACGTCGGCGGCGCCGAGCACGCCGTGCTGCACCTGCTGTACGCCCGCTTCTGGTCCAAGGTGCTGTACGACCTGGGGTACGTCTCGTCCGCCGAGCCGTTCCACAAGCTGTTCAACCAGGGCATGATCCAGGCGTACGTCTACCGCGACGCCCGCGGCTTCCCGGTGCCCGCCGCGGAGGTCGAGGAGCGCGACGGCGGCTACTGGTACGACGGCGCGCAGGTCAGGCGCGAGCTGGGCAAGATGGGCAAGTCCCTGAAGAACGCCGTCACGCCGGACGAGATCTGCTCCGAGTACGGGGCGGACACGCTGCGGCTGTACGAGATGGCGATGGGCCCCCTGGACGTCTCCCGGCCCTGGGACACCCGCGCGGTCGTCGGCCAGTACCGGCTGCTGCAGCGGCTGTGGCGCAACGTCGTCGACGAGTCGACGGGTGCGGTCACGGTCGTGGACGCCGAGCCGGACGAGGCGACGCTGCGGGCGGTGCACAAGGCCGTCGACGGGGTCACCAGGGACATGGCGGGGCTGCGCTTCAACACCGCCATCGCGAAGGTGACGGAGCTGAACAACCACGTCACCAAGCTGCCGGCGGTGCCGCGGAGCGTCGCCGAGGCGCTGGTGAAGCTGGTCGCGCCGCTGGCGCCGCACGTCGCCGAGGAGCTGTGGCACCGGCTGGGGCACGTCACGACGGTGGTCTACGAGCCGTTCCCGGTCGCCGATCCGCGGTACGTGGCCGACGAGACGGTCACGTGCGTGGTGCAGGTCAAGGGCAAGGTCAAGGCCCGGCTGGAGGTGTCGCCCGACATCTCGGACGCGGATCTGGAGGCGGCGGCCCTGGCGGACGAGGCGGTGGTGCGCGCGCTGGGCGGGGCGCCGGTCCGGAAGGTGATCGTACGGGCGCCGAAGCTGGTGAACGTGGTCATCTGAGGGCGCCCGGCGCCTTCGTACGAGGCGCGGGAGCAGCCGCGGGACACGCAAGGAAGCCGCCGCGGAGCACTGGTGGGCCCGGTCGCGGGACCGGCCGCGGCCGGGTCCCCGGGGCGTTCCCTAAGGGACGATTCCGGGAAGGGCGGGGGGCCGGCGGGGCCGCCCGGCCTTTCCCGTACCCGTAGTCTGGAGGGCAGACCGCCTGCCGTGGCCGCCCGGGGCTGCGCGGCCCGAGATGGAGGGATGCGGACCTCATGGACGTCGTCGTCGCTCTGCTGGCGCTGTTCTTCGTGCTCTGTGTCGCGGCGGGCGTGGTCCTGACCGTGAAGGCCACGCGGGCGGTGAAGCGCGGCGTCGAGCGCACGGTGGCCGACACCCGCAGAACGGTCCAGGAGACGACGCTCAAAGCCCGCCGCGCGGTGCAGCCCGGCGCGGCCGGTGACATCGCGGGCCTGCGGCTCTCCCTGCGCAACTCCATCGACGCCACCCGTCGCGAGCTGGAGCACGCCGTGCAGGGCGACCCCGGGCTGCGCGAGTCGATCGGCCTGCTCGACCGGCTCCACGAGTACGCGCGCCAGGTCGACGGCGAGCTGCGGCACCTGGAGCGGGAGCCGGACAAGTCGCGCATCGCGGAGCGGCTGCCGGAGCTGCGCACCCGCGCGGAGCGGATCGCACAGTCGGCGAACTCGCTGCGCTGGGCGGCGCAGGACCGCGCGCGGCACACGGCGGAGGACGAGGACGGGCTGGACGCGCTGACGACGCAGATCGACCTGGAGACCGGCGCGCTGCGGCACTGGACGCCGGCGGCGGAGCAGGAGGCGGCCCCGGGCGCCGCGTCGGCCGAGGCACCGCCGTCCGAGGCGACTTCGGGCGAGAAGACGCGCCCCGCGGACGGCGCGGGCCGGTCGCCGAAGCAGCAGCCGGCGCTGTCGTCCGGCGGGACGCCGGAGGGGCAGGACGCCTTCCAGGCGCTGCTGTCGAAGATCGAGAAGCTGCGCAAGCCGGAGTCGGCATAGAGCTGTCCGCGGCCGGGACACCGGGCGTGACCTGGGCGGACCGCCTAGGCCGTACGCGCCGCGCGGGCCCTCGGATGCGGGGTGTTCGGCGAGCCCAGTAGTGTCTTGGGCATGTCCCCCGATGTCGCTGTCGTCGCCGATTCCACGGCCTATCTGCCGCCCGAGGCGATGCGGCGGCACGGCATCATCTCCGTCCCGCTGACCGTCGTGCTCGGCGACCGGGCGCTGGAGGAGGGCACCGAGATCTCCGCCCGCTCGCTGGCCGAGGCGCTGCGCAAGCGGAACCCGGTGACGACGTCGCGGCCCAGCCCCGCGCTCTTCGCGGCCACGTACCGGAAGGCGGCGGAGGCGGGCGCGCGGGGCATCGTGTCGCTGCACCTGTCCGCGGAGTTCTCCGGGACGTACGACGCGGCGGTGCTGGCGGCGAAGGAGGCGCCGGTGCCGGTGCGGGTGGTGGACACCCGCATGGTGGCGATGGCCCTCGGCTTCTGCGCGATCGCCGCCGCCGAGGCGGCGGAGGCGGGCGGCACCGTGGACGACGCGGTGGAGGCGGCGGAGCGGCGGGCGGCGGGCACGTCGGCGTTCTTCTACGTCGACACCCTGGACTACCTGCGCCGCGGCGGCCGGATCGGCACGGCACAGGCGCTGCTGGGCTCGGCGCTGGCGGTCAAGCCGCTGCTGCGGCTGGACGGCGGGCGGATCGAGCTGCTGGAGAAGGTCCGTACGGCGAGCCGGGCGATCCTGCGGCTGGAGGAGCTGGTGCTCGAACGGGCGGCGGAGGGCCCGGTGGACGTCGCGGTGCACCACCTGGCGGCGGCGGAGCGGGCGGCGGAGCTGGCGGACCGGCTGCGGGAGCGGGTGCCGGGGCTGGAGGAGCTGCACCTGAGCGAGGTGGGCGCGGTGATCGGGGCGCACACGGGGCCGGGGCTGCTGGGCGCGGTGGTGTCGCGGCGGGGCGGCGCGTAGCCGCGGGTTGTCCACAACCGGCGAGTTATCCACAGGAATTGCCGGTGATCAGCGGGGGTGGGGGCGGGGCTCGTACCTTCGGGCCATGAGCGCACGAACGGGTACGGAGACCAGGGGACCGGGACGCCACGAGCAGCGCAGGCGCGGTCGGCGGGGGAGCGGGGCGCCGAGGACCGCGTCGCGGGAGCACCTGCGCCACAGAGCAACAGCGATGCTCGGCCCGCCTATCCGCCACCCCACGGACGAACCACGCCCAGACCTCCGCTGGACCAGCAAGGACCCCCCGCGCTTCCCCCGGAGGGGGACGGGCGGCGAGGGTGCGGAGGAACCGGGGCCGGCGAAGCCGGGATGGTCCGACCGGGGGCGGAGTACGGCGGGGGAGTCGCACGGGCCGCAGATGGCGGAGCCGACCGCGCCGCCGGGGTGGGGCCGGGGCGGTGTGCCGCCGGCGACGGAGGAAACCGGCCGGGCGGCGCCCGGTGGCTCGGCGTTGCCGTCGCGCTCGGGCGCGGACGGCGCCGATGGGCAGCCGCCCGAGGGCGGTTCGCCACGGCGCGCGGCGCCCGCGTCCGCACCGCGGGGTGCGGGCGGCGGGGCGCGCTTGCCGGGATCGCAGCGGCGCGTTGCCGGCCGGGACGCGGGCAGTAGCAGCGCGGGGGCGGCGGCCCGGCTTTCCGTACCTGCGCCGGAGCCTCCCTTTGACGAGGGTGAACCGGACCCGCCCGGGCCGCGGCGGCAGTTCGCCCGCCGGGCCGCGGGCAGCCGTGACGGCGGGCCGGTGCCGGCCCGTGTCCCTGTGCCCGCTCCCGCGCCTGCCTCCGGCTCTGTGCCCGCCCGTCCACCCGCGCCCCTCTCTGTTCCCGCCCCTGCTCCCGTGGCCACCCCCGTCGTCGCGCCACCCCGCCGTACCGCCGCTCCCACCACCGCCCCGGCCGCCGGGCGCGCCGCCTCCCCACCCGAGGGGGCCGGCGATCAACCGGCCCTCGACCGCGAGGAGATGGGGCGGTGGGAGCGGTGGGGGGTTGCGGTGCGGGAGCGGTTGCCGGTGTGGATCCGGCTGCGATGCGGGCTGGAGCCCGCGACGTGCGCGGCTCTCGTGCTGGTGCTCGTCGCCGGGGTCGCTCTCGCCGCGTACCACTTCTGGTCCGGCCGCCCCCAGCCCGTACACCCTCCGGAGGCACGGGGCTCCGCGCCGACGCCCGCCGCGGAGGCGGCGGTGCCGGATGCCGCGGGGGAGCCCAGCGCCCGGGCGGCGGCGGACGTGGTGGTGGACGTCGTCGGCAAGGTGCGCGAGCCGGGTGTCCACCGGCTGCCCGCCGGGTCGCGTGTCGAGGACGCCTTACGCGCCGCGGGCGGTGTCCGCCCGGGCGCCGAGGCCGATGGCCTGAACCGGGCGCGGCCGCTGGTCGACGGCGAGCAGATCGTCGTCGGCGAGCCGCCACCCGCGGCGCCCGGCGCCCCACCGGCCCCTGCCCCGAGCCCACCGGCGGGAGGCGGCTCGCCGGTGACCGGACCGACGGCGGTGGTGAGCCTCAACTCCGCGACGCTCGAACAGCTCGACGCGCTGCCGGGCATCGGCCCCGTACTGGCGCAGCACATCATCGACTACCGCGACCAGAACGGCGGCTTCACCGACATCGAGCAACTCCGCGACGTGAACGGCATCGGTGACAGCCGCTTCGCGGACCTCCGCCCCCATGTCCAGCCGTGACCCCGCCTCGACCGCGACCACCGCCGCCGCATCCGCCCGACCCCCGGTACCCCGGGGCCGGTTGCCGGGCACGCTACGGGCGGACTGCGCGGCGGCCCCGTCCCCCGCGGCGGAGGGTCCTGGCGATCTGCGGCTGGTGCCACCCGCGTTGGCCGCCTGGGTGGCGGCAGCGCTGGCGCTGGGCCGGGAGGGCGCGGCGGTGCCGGTGGCGTGCGGACTGGCAACGGCCGCCGCGCTGGTGCTGCTTGCCGCCGCCCGCCTCCGCGGGAGGTGGCGCGGGGCGCGGCCGGGGCACCGCCCGGCCACCGTCCGCCCGGCCGCCGCCGCGCGGTCGCGGGTGCTGGTGGCCGGGGCGGCGGCGCTGCTGTGCGGTGCCGCGGGTGCGGGGGTTGCGGCGTTGCACGGCGCCGACCTCCACCGAGGACCGCTGCCGGCGGTCGCCGAACGGTACGGGCAGGCCACCGTCGAGATGGAGGTGACCTCCGACCCCCGGCTGACCCGGCCGCAGGTCCGCGGCCCGGCCGCCACCCCCGCCGCCGTACTCATCAGAGCCGAAGCCCGCCACGTGACCACCCGCCCCACGGACACGCCCCAAGCGTCGCCGAAGAGCCCCGTGCCACAGACCGCCACCACCCCGCCGACCGCCCTTCCCGTACCGCGAGCCGCCGCTCCGGAGCCGACCGCCTCCACCGATCCGACGCCAACCCCACCCGTCACTCCGGCCGTCAGTGCAACCCCCGGAGCCGCCGGCCCACCGCCGACCCTCGCCGGCTTGGCGCCCGCACCCCTCGCCACCCCGCCCGTCGACGCAACCCGTCAAGCCGCCGGCCTGGCTCCCACCCAACCCGCCACCGCCCCACAGACCGCCCGCGTGCGCACACCCGTACTGGTCCTCGTGCAGCCCCGCGACGCCGCCGCACGGCAAGCCTGGTTGGGGCTGTTGCCCTCGACCCGGGTGCGCGTCGACGCGCGGGTTTCGCCGGACTCCGGGGGCGGCCGGGCCGTGGGGGCCGTGCTGCGGGTCGTCGGGGACGGGCCGCCGGACGTCGTGGGCCTGCCCAGCGGGATGCAGCGCGCCGCGGGCGCTCTGCGGGGCGGGCTGCGCGAGGCCACCGACGGGCTCACCGCAGACGCCCGCGCGCTGCTGCCCGGGCTCGTCGTCGGCGACACCTCCCGTATCCCCGCCGAACTCCAGGACGCCTTCCACGCCACCGACCTCACTCACCTTCTTGCCGTCAGCGGAGCCAACTTCACGATCCTGCTCGCCCTCCTCATCGGCCCGCCCCACCTCGCCGCCCGCGCCGAGCGCCGCGGGCTCGCCCCGCGGCTCGGCATTCCGCTGCGCGCGACCGCGCTCCTCGGCGGGCTCCTCACCCTCGGCTTCGTCGTCGTCTGCCGCCCCGAGCCCAGCGTCCTGCGGGCGGCCGTCTGCGGGCTCCTCACCCTGGTCGCCCTCGGCACCGGCCGGCGCCGCTCCCTGCTGCCCGCCCTCGCCGCCGCCGTCCTGCTGCTCGTCCTCTACGACCCGTGGCTGGCCCGCGAATACGGCTTCCTCCTCTCCGTCCTGGCCACCGCCGCCCTGCTCACCCTCGCGCCCCGCTGGAGCGCGGCGCTGCGCGCCCGCCGGGTGCCGCCGCGGCTCGCCGAGGCGCTGGCGGCGGCCGGGGCCGCGCAGGCGGTGTGCGCGCCCGTCGTCGCCGTGCTCGCGGCGCGGGTCAGCCTGGTCGCGATCCCGTGCAACCTGCTCGCCGAGTTCGCCGTCGCGCCCGCCACCGTCCTGGGGTTCGCGGCGCTCGCCGCCGCCCTGCCGGCGATGCCCGTGGCGGAGTTGCTGGCGACGCCCGCGGGCTGGGCGGCGGAGTGGATCGCCGCCGTCGCCAGGACCGGGGCGGCGCTGCCCGGCGCCACGTACGGCTGGCCCGGCGGCTGGTACGGCGGGCTGGCCCTGGCCGCCGTGACCCCTCCCCTTCTGCTCGGCCTGCGCCGCCTGGCCCGCCGCCGGTGGCTCTGCGTCGCCTGCGCCCTTCTCGTGCTGCTCGCCGTGCTCCGCCCCGTACCCCTGACCCGGGTCCTCACCGGCTGGCCGCCCGCCGGCTGGCGCCTCGTGGCGTGTGACGTCGGCCAGGGCGACGCGCTCGCGCTGGCCGCGGGCGACGGGGAGGCGGTCGTCGTGGACACCGGACCCGACCCCGCGCTGGTCGACCGCTGCCTGCGCGACCTCGGCGTCCACCGCGTCCCGCTCGTCGTCCTCACCCACTTCCACGACGACCACGTCGCCGGTCTGGCCGGTGTGCTGCGCGGCCGTGCCGTGGGCGCCATCCAGGTCGGCGGCCTGGACGAACCCGCGGGCCAGGCGGCCGCCGTGCGCCGTACGGCGGCCGCCGCGGGCGTGCCGGTGGTCCGCGCGCGCCCGGGGGAGCGGCGCCGGGTGGGCGGGCTGTCGTGGCAGGTGGTGTGGCCGGCGGCCGGCGCACCGCCCCCGGCCGAGCCGAACGACGCGAGCGTCACCCTCCTCGTGGAGACGGCCGGCCTCACCGTGCTCCTGCCAGGGGACCTGGAGCCGCCCGCCCAGCGCGCCTTGCTCGCCGCCGTCCCCCAACTGCCCCGCCTCGACGCCCTGAAGGTCCCGCATCACGGCTCCGCGTACCAGGACCACGAACTGCTACGGCGCCTCAGGCCCCGCTTCGCCCTCGTCAGCGCGGGCGCCGGCAATCCCTACGGCCACCCCTCGCCCCGCACCGTCGCCGCCCTGCGCGCCCAGGGAGCCGCGGTGCTGCGCACCGACCTGCACGGCCCCCTCGCCCTCACCGCGGAAGGAGAGGCAGAGGACCGCACCCCCGCCGCCACCCTGGGCGGCAGATAGCCGCGCCGGCAACGGATCCAAACGGACCGGTGAACTCCGGCACTTGACCCAAGCCCGCCCCAGTTGTCACAACCCGGCGGTAGACCCCCGGTTTGCATAGAAAGCAGTACCAGTGCTCGAATGAATGCCCGAGCCACTGAAATTCCACGGGGGTGGATGCTTCATGATCGGTCGTCTCCGGCGCAGATCCCCGGCCACGGCAAACCGGCGCGGCGCCGGCCTGGTCGGCGTGCGGGTCCCTGCACACGCGGGGGTGCTGAGCTGCCGCGTGCTCGACCCCGTCGAACAGCCGCTGCCGCAGGCGGAGGTCGTGCTCGCCGACGCCGCCGGGCGCAAGGTCGTCAGCGGCGAGAGCGATCCGTTCGGCACCTTCGTCGTCGCCGTCCCGGCCGGCAGCTACCGGCTCTCGATCAACGCCGAGGGCTTCACCCCGTACCGCGGCGAGGCCGAAGTCGCGGAAGGCGCCCACAACTCCCTCGGCGACCTCGCCCTCGGCCCCTCCCCGCTGCCGCAGCTCCCGCCGCCCGGCGACTGGGAGGTCGACCCGGCGCACACCACCATCGCGTTCGTCGCGCAGCACATCGGCATGGCGCGCGTACGCGGCCGGTTCAACGCCTTCAACGGCGCCCTGCGCGTCGGCCAGCGCATGGAGGACTCGGCCATGCGCGTCGCCATCGAGGCGGCCAGCATCGACACCAACATCAGGATGCGCGACGACCACCTGCGCTCCCCGGACTTCCTCGACGTCCAGCGCTACCCGGCGATCGAGTTCGCCAGCGACCGCTTCCTCCACCGCGGCGGCGCCCGCTGGGCCGTCACCGGCGCCCTGTCCATCCACGGTGTCAGCCGCACCGTCACGCTCGACACCCGCTACCTCGGCACCGGTTACGGCATGGAGGGCGAACTGCGCGCCGCCTGCCGGGCGACCGTCGAACTGCACCGCGAGGACTTCACGCTCAACTGGCAGCACATGCTCGCCCGCGGCATCGCAGTCGTGGGCTCCAGCATCCAGATCGAACTGGACATCCAGGTGGTGGCCGCGAGCTGACGCCGCGGGGTGCCCCGCGAGCTGACGCTACGGGGCCGCGCGGCGGGCCCGGCCGGTCAGCCGGCCGGGTCGTCCGGCACGGTCGCGGAGCCCTCCAGCCACCCGTCGTACGACTCGGCCAGGTCCTCCAGCCCCGCCGCCACCGCCTCCGGCGCGTCCTCGACGACGACCAGCCACTGCGCGTCCTCCGCGTCGTCCTCGCCGGCCAGGGCGTCGCGGATCAGGTGCGGCTCCCCGGCCAGGCCGAAGCGCTCCACGGCCAGCTCGGCCACCTCCTCCGCGGCGTCGCGGTCGGGCAGCACGAGTACGTAGGTCAGGTCGCTCACGCCGCCATTGTGCCCGTGGCCGCGGGCGGTGTCGTACCGGCGTGGGATGCTGTACGGCGATGGCAGCGACGACGCGGAACCCCAGGACCAGCAAGGGCGGCAGCGCCAGCGGCGACCCGCTCACCCCCGTCACGCTCGCCGTGGGCCAGGAGGACCTGCTGGTCGACCGCGCCGTGCAGGAGGTCGTGGCCGCCGCCCGCGCCGCCGACCCCGACACCGACGTGCGCGAGCTGACCCACGACGCCCTCCAGCCCGGCACGCTCGCCGAGCTGACCAGCCCGTCGCTCTTCGCCGAGCGCAAGGTCGTGGTCGTACGGGGCGCGCAGGACCTCGCCGCCGACGCGGTGAAGGACGTCAAGTCGTACGTGGCCGCCCCCGCCGCCGAGATCACCCTGGTGCTGGCGCACGCCGGCGGCGCCAAGGGCAAGGGCCTGCTGGACGCGGCGCGCAAGGCCGGCGCCCGGGAGGTCGACTGCGCGAAGGTGACCCGCCCCGCGGACCGGCTGGCGTTCGTGAAGGCCGAGTTCCGGGCCGCCGGCCGCACCGCGACGCCGTCGGCCTGCCAGGCGCTGGTCGACGCGATCGGCTCCGACCTGCGGGAGATGGCCAGCGCGTGCGCGCAGCTCGCGGCCGACGTGGAGGGCACGATCGACGACGCGGTCGTCGCGCGCTACTACACGGGCCGGGCCGAGACCTCCGGCTTCGAGGTGGCCGACCGGGCCGTCGAGGGCCGTACGGCCGAGGCCCTGGAGGCCCTCCGCTGGGCGCTGAGCACGGGCGTGGCTCCGGTCCTGCTCACCAGCGCCCTCGCCCAGGGCGTCCGCTCCATCGGCCGCCTCGCCTCCGCCCCCCGCGGCATGCGCCCCGCCGACCTGGCCCGCGAGCTGGGCATGCCGCCGTGGAAAGTGGACCGCGTCCGCCAGCAGATGCGCGGCTGGACCGCGGACGGCGTGGCGACGGCACTCCGCGCGGTGGCCCAGGCGGACGCGGACGTCAAGGGCGGCTCGGACGACCCGGCCTACGCCCTGGAAAGAGCCGTAGTAACCATCAGCACAGCCGCCCGCCCCCGCTGACCCAGGCACCCCTGGTCCGGGGGCCACCAGGAACGACTGCGGCGGCCGGCCCGCCGCATGGCCGGGGCCAACGCCCATGCGCAAGGCCCCGTCGGGGCCCTGGGGAGGGGCCGGGACGGGGCCTTGCGGGGATGCTGTGCGCCGCACCCGCGTGGCGAACGCAGGCCGCGTGCGGCGTGATGTTCTCGGTGCCCGGCCGGAGCGGAGTGAGAGGGCTCGCGACTGTCGGCCGGGGGTGGGCCCCTTCGGGGACCGGGGTCAGACCTGGAGGGCCTGGACGCGCTTGGCCAGGGCGGCCTTCTTGTTCGCCGCCTGGTTGCGGTGGATGACGCCCTTGCTGACCGCCTTGTCCAGCTTGCGGGCGGCGGCGCGCTGCGCCTCCACGGCCTTCTCGGCGTCCCCGGCCTCGACGGCCTCACGGGTACGGCGGACCGCGGTGCGCAGTTCGGACTTCACGGCCTTGTTGCGCAGCCGGGCCTTCTCGTTGGTCTTGATCCGCTTGATCTGGGACTTGATGTTCGCCACGTAGCTGCCTCTTGAGAGATGTTCGAAGATCGTCCTGTGGGACCTGAACTGCCGGACCTCACCGGGTCCAGGCACAGTGGCTCAGGCTACCAGCAGCCAGGACGGCCGCCCAAACCGCTCCCGGCCCCGCGCGCATGGGACCATGGGGGCGACGAGTGCAGACACGCCCCTCCCTCCCGACAGGACCCCTAGGTGCCCGCGACCGAAACCACCGTGCCGCAGCCCAGCCGTACCGAGCCCGCGCTGATCCGCAATTTCTGCATCATCGCGCACATCGACCACGGCAAGTCGACGCTGGCCGACCGGATGCTCCAGATCACCGGAGTCGTCGACCAGCGCCAGATGCGCGAGCAGTACCTCGACCGTATGGACATCGAGCGCGAGCGCGGCATCACGATCAAGTCCCAGGCCGTACGCATGCCGTGGTCGCCCTCGGAGGGTGAGAGCAGCGGCGAGGCGCACATCCTCAACATGATCGACACCCCCGGGCACGTCGACTTCACGTACGAGGTCTCCCGCTCGCTCGCCGCCTGCGAGGGCTGCGTGCTGCTGGTGGACGCCGCGCAGGGCATCGAGGCGCAGACCCTCGCGAACCTCTATCTCGCGATGGAGAACGACCTCACGATCATCCCGGTGCTGAACAAGATCGACCTGCCCGCCGCGCAGCCGGAGAAGTTCGCCGCCGAGCTGGCCGGGCTCATCGGCTGCGACCCCGCCGACGTGCTGCGCGTCTCGGCGAAGACCGGGGAGGGCGTCGAGGCGCTGCTCGACGAGGTGGTCCGGCAGGTGCCGCCGCCGGTGGGGGTCAAGGACGCCCCCGCCCGCGCGATGATCTTCGACTCGGTCTACGACTCGTACCGCGGCGTCGTGACGTACGTGAAGGTCGTCGACGGCACGCTCGGCAAGCGCGAGCGGATCAAGATGATGTCGACCGGCGCCCAGCACGAGCTGCTGGAGATCGGTACCAACTCGCCCGAGATGACCCCGGCCGACGGCCTCTCCGTCGGCGAGGTCGGCTATCTGATCACGGGCGTC
Source organism: Streptomyces sp. CMB-StM0423 (assembly GCF_002847285.1). Lineage (NCBI taxonomy): Bacteria > Bacillati > Actinomycetota > Actinomycetes > Kitasatosporales > Streptomycetaceae > Streptomyces > Streptomyces sp. CMB-StM0423. The sequence continues at coordinate 5,822,849 of NZ_CP025407.1, forward strand.
AAGGACGTCCGCCAGTCCAAGGTCGGCGACACCGTCACCCGGCTCAGCAAGGGCGCCACCGAGCCGCTCGGCGGCTACAAGGACCCCAAGCCCATGGTGTTCTCCGGGCTCTACCCGGTCGACGGCTCCGACTATCCCGAGCTGCGCGACGCGCTGGACAAGCTCCAGCTCAACGACGCCGCGCTGGTCTACGAGCCGGAGACCTCCGCGGCGCTCGGCTTCGGCTTCCGTGTCGGCTTCCTCGGCCTGCTGCACCTGGAGGTGATCAGGGAGCGGCTGGAGCGCGAGTTCAACCTCGACCTGATCGCCACCGCGCCCAACGTGATCTACCGCGTCGTGCTGGAGGACCGCACCGAGCACGTCGTCACCAACCCCAGCGAGTTCCCGGTCGGCAAGATCGAGGAGGTCTACGAGCCGGTCGTACGGGCGACGGTCCTGACCCCCAGCGAGTACATCGGCTCGGTCATGGAGCTGTGCCAGAACCGCCGCGGCACGCTCCTCGGCATGGACTACCTCTCCGAGGAGCGCGTCGAGATCCGCTACACGCTGCCGCTCGCCGAGGTCGTCTTCGACTTCTTCGACCAGCTCAAGTCGAAGACCCGCGGCTACGCCTCCCTCGACTACGAGCCCACGGGCGAGCAGAGCAGCCAGCTCGTCAAGGTCGACATCCTGCTGCACGGCGACCAGGTCGACGCCTTCTCCGCGATCACGCACAAGGACAAGGCGTACGCCTACGGCGTCCGGCTCGTCGCCAAGCTGAAGGAGCTGATCCCGCGGCAGGCGTTCGAGGTGCCCGTGCAGGCGGCCATCGGCTCCCGCGTCATCGCCCGCGAGACCATCCGCGCCATCCGCAAGGACGTCCTCGCCAAGTGCTACGGCGGTGACATCTCCCGTAAGCGGAAGCTGCTGGAGAAGCAGAAGGAGGGCAAGAAGCGGATGAAGATGGTCGGCAACGTCGAGGTGCCCCAGGAGGCGTTCATCGCGGTGCTGTCGTCGGACGAGGACGGCAAGGCGAAGAAGTAGCGGCGGCCGCCCGCCGGGGCGGGAAGCGGAATCGTACGGACCGGGCCGGCGCGGGACCCCCCGCCCGGCCCGGCTTCGAGACCTATCCGACGCCTTGCAGACCCTTACGCCGCTCGATGTCACCCTCTAATCTGCTGGTTACTCGCCAGTTACCAGCGAAGAGCAGGGCCGGAGGATGCAGTGACCGAGACCGAAACCCAGACGAAGCTGGACAGCCGCCCGCCGTCCGTCGCCACGCTCTTCCTTGACCGCGTCGAGTCCACCCCGGACCGGGAGGCGTTCCAGTACCCGGTGCCCGCGGCCACCGCCGGCGAGGGCGACGAGTGGCGGTCGCTGACCTGGGCGCAGTCCGCCGAGCGGGTCTTCGCGATCGCCGCCGGGCTGCTCGACCTCGGCCTGCAGCCCGAGGAGCGGGTCGCGCTCGCCTGCAACACCCGGCTGGAGTGGATCCTCACCGACCTCGGCATCCTCTGCGCCGGCGGCGCCAACACCACGGTCTACCCCAGCACCAACGCCGAGGAGACCGCATACATCCTCGCCGACTCCGGCAGCCGCGTGCTCGTTGCGGAGGACGCCGCCCAGCTCGCCAAGGCGCGCGAGATGCGGGCCGGGCTGCCCGACCTGGCGCACGTCGTCGTGGTCGAGGCCGCGGACGCCGTCGCCGCCGAGGGCGACCCGGACGGCTGGGTGCTCTCCCTGGCCGAGCTGGAGCGGCGCGGCACCGACTATCTGGAGAAGCACCCCGAGGCCGTACGGGAGCACATCCAGGCCCTGCGCCCCGACCAGCTCGCCACCCTCATCTACACCTCCGGCACCACGGGCCGCCCCAAGGGCGTGCGGCTGGCGCACGACTCGTGGTCGTACATGGGCTACGCGATCGAGGGCATCGAGCTGGTCATGCCCGAGGACATCCAGTACCTGTGGCTGCCGCTCGCGCACGTCTTCGGCAAGGTGCTCACCGCCGGGCACATCAAGGTCGGGCACGTGATGGCCGTCGACGGCCGGATCGACAAGATCATCGAGAACCTGCCGGTCGTCCGGCCCACCCAGATGTGCGGCGTCCCGCGGATCTTCGAGAAGGTCTACAACGGCGTGGCCGCCAAGGCGAAGGCCGGCGGCGGCGCCAAGTACAAGATCTTCCTGTGGGCCGCCGAGGTCGCCCGCGAGTACGCGCGCGTCACCCAGGACAACCACCGCCGCACCGGCAAGCGCACCGCGCCCGCCGGCCTGCGGACCAAGCACGCCCTCGCGGACAAGCTGGTCTACGGCAAGTTCCGCGCCGCCTTCGGCGGCCGGATGCGCGGCATGGTCTCCGGATCCGCCGCCCTCGCCCCCGAGATCGGCTACTTCTTCGACGGCGCCGGCGTCCCCATCCTGGAGGGCTACGGCCTCACCGAGTCCGCCGCCGCCAGCTTCTGCAACCGCCTGGAGACCTACCGCACCGGCACCGTCGGCAAGCCGCTGCCCGGCTGCGAGGTGCGGATCGCCGACGACGGCGAGATCCTGCTGCGCGGCCCCGGCATCATGCAGGGCTACCACGGCCTGCCGGAGAAGAGCGCCGAGGTGCTGGAGGACGACGGCTGGTTCCACACCGGCGACATCGGCGAGCTGTCCGACGACGGCTTCCTGCGCATCACCGACCGCAAGAAGGACCTGATCAAGACGTCCGGCGGCAAGTACATCGCGCCGAGCGAGGTCGAGGGCCAGTTCAAGGCCGTCTGCCCGTACGTCGGCTCGATCCTCGTCATCGGCGCCGACCGCAACTTCTGCACCGCGCTGATCTCCCTGGACGAGGTGGCGCTCACCGGCTGGGCGAAGGAGAACGGCCTGTCGGACCGGCCGTACGCGGAGCTGGTCGCCTCCCCGGAGGCGCGGGAGATGATCGACGGGTACGTGCAGCAGCTCAACGAGCGGTTGCAGCGCTGGCAGATGATCAGGAAGTTCCGGATCCTGCCGCGGGACCTCGACGTCGAGCACGGGGAGCTGACGCCGAGCCTGAAGCTGAAGCGTCCGGTGGTGGAGCGGGAGTACAAGGACCTGATCGAGGACATGTACGAGGGCGCCAGGGAAGCCTGAGGCCGGCTCGTTTCCGACGCGCCCCCGGGGCCGGAAGTGCCGTGCGGCGGTGGCCGCTTGCGGCCGGTCCGCGGGGGTGCGTCTTTTGTCGTACACGGGGAACGGGAAGGGCGGTCAGGGGTGTGCGGGCGGCGTGTGCGTCGCCGGTCGCGCCCCTCGAACGGGCGACGCGCGCGATCCCGTTGACGGTGACCGCGGCACCCGCGACGGGGTGGTGAGAGGGCTGTCCCCGGGGGTGCGGAGGTCTCGTACGCACGCGTGTCCACCGCGGTGAGCTGTGTCTTCGCCGTTACGGCCGCTGCGGCCGTGCGTCGCGGGGGGCCCGTGGGAAGTGCCGGGCGGGGGTGGCCGAAGGGGGTAATCCGGGTGGTGCGGCGGGGGTCGGATGGGCCATATCCGGTCACCAGTTGTGTCACTTGGTGCATCTGGGCGAGCTCAGTCTGTCACCCTGGTACGTGGGGAACGCCCGTATGCCGGGATTGGGCCGGGAGAGGACAGTGGGGACGACCTTCGCAGTGCAGGCCGTACGTCGAACCTCCGTGGTGTCGGTCGTGCGAAGAGAGCCCGCGGAGCCGGACGGCGGGTCCGGCGGGTCCGGCGGGTCCGGCGGGGAAAGCGGGAGCGGCACGGAAGGTGCCGACGACGCGGACGGAACGGACGGTGCGGACGACGTGCCGGCATCCGGCGGGGAAGCCCGAGGGGCGCACCGCACGGCCCGGGGCGCCGCGGACGACGGGGGCGACGGGGACGACGACGGGGACGACGGGGACGGGGACGGCTCGGGGGAAGACGGCGCAGACGCCGGTGCGGACGGCTCCGCGGGCAGCGGCGCGGAGGGCCCCGGGGACGGGAGCGCAGCCGACGGGATCGCGGGCTCCGCGAAGCGCGGTTCGGGCGGATCCGGCCACGGGAGCGCAGACGGCCCCGGGGACGGCGACGCGGAGGATGCGGAGGCGGAGGCGGACGCCGCCGCCGGTCCGCAGGGCGTGACCGACGTCGCCCTGACCCTCGCCGCCGGAATGCCCGCCGCCGAGGCGGCCCGCCGGTTCGTCCGCGAGCTGCTCGCCGGCCGCGCAGGGCCCGAGGTCGACGACGCCGAGCTGCTGACCAGCGAGCTGGTCACGAACGCCGTGGTGCACGCCGGCACCGAGGTACGGGTCCGCTGCCGGCTCGTCACCGAGGACGCCACCGCCGCCGGTCTCGCGCGCGACGGCGCGGACGGCGGCGGCGCGGCCGCGGAGCCGACGCTGCTGGTGGAGGTCACCGACGGGCACGCGGCCCGGGTGATGCCGCTGCCGGCGCCCGAGGAGTCGTACGGCTACGGCCTGCAACTCGTCGCCGCGCTCGCCGACGCCTGGGGCGTGGAGCACCGGCGCAGCGAGAAGACCGTCTGGTTCCGGATGGGCCCGTTGCGCGAGGTCGGGGGCGAGCCGGCCGACGACGACCCCGACGCCGCGGCACCGGACCGGGAGACCGGCGCGGCGCACGACGAGGCGGGCGCGCACGGCGCGAGCGCCGTACCCGACGACGCGGCCCACGGCCGGGGCGTACCGCACCACGCGGACGGCTCCGGCGGCGACACCGTCCGCGGCGCGCACGACCTCGCCGACGACGACCTCGCCGACCCGCACGCCGCCCACACCGCAGCGCTCCGCCTGCCCAGCCAGGCCACCGCGCACACCCCGCGCAGCGCCACCGACCCCGAACTGCGCGGCGGCGGCCCCTGGGCGGGCGTCGGCGCCTTCTCGTTCCTCGCCGAGACCTCCGACATGCTGGCCGGGCAGTTCGACGAGGACATGGTCGCCTCGCTGGCCACCCAGCTCCTCGTGCCCCGGCTCGCCGACTGGAGCGCCGTCTGGCTCGAAGGCGCCGACGGCGCCGAGCCCCGCCTCGCGCAGGTCTGGCACGCCGCCGAGGAGCGGATCTCCCCCCTCCGCCGCGCCCTGGAGCAGTGCCCGCTGCCGCCGCCCGACGCCCGCCCCGTACCGGTCTCGTGGCCCGGCGGCGGCAGCGGCGGCGTCGCCCGCGGTCCCGGGGACGCCGGCTACGGGCTCGGCGGCCCCGCGCTGGCCTGCCCGCTGGTCGCAGGCGGCCGCCGCGTCGGCACGCTGCTCTTCGGCCGCGCCGGCGTCGCCCGGATCGGCGGCGACGTCGTCGCCGTCGTCACGGACTTCGCGCGCCGCGTCGCGCACGCCGTCTCCGCCGCCCGCCAGTACACGCGCCAGGTCACCATCAGCGAGGTGCTCCAGCGCGGCCTGCTGCCCAGCGGCATCGCGGAGATGCCGGCCATGGACACCGCCGTCGTCTACGAGCCGGCCGAGGGCGCCGCCGCGGGCGGCGACTTCTACGACCTCTTCCCCAGCGGCAGCGACCGCTGGTGCTTCGCCCTCGGCGACGTCTGCGGCCAGGGCCCGGAGGCGGCGGTCGTCACGGGCCTCGCGCGCCCGGTGCTGCGGCTGCTCGCGCGCGAGGGCTACGGCGTCGCCGACGTGCTCGGGGGCCTGAACCGCACGCTCGTGGAGCACGCCTTCGAGGCCGTCGAGGCGGCCACGGCGTTCGGGCTGCCGCCGGAGCAGGCGCGGTTCCTGTCGCTGCTGTACGGGGAGCTGGTGCCGTACGAGCACGAAGGCGGCGGCGTCCGCTGCACCGTGGCCAGCGCCGGCCACCCGCTGCCGCTGCTCCTGCGCAGCGACGGCGGGGTGCGGGCGGCGGCGGACGCGCAGTTGCTGCTGGGGGTGCTGGACGACGCTGAGTACTACAGCCAGTCGTTCGACCTGGAGCCCGGCGACACGCTGCTGTGCGTGACGGACGGCGTGACGGAGCGGCGGTACGGGGACCGGCTGTTCGACGACGGGGACGGGCTGGCGGAGGCCCTGTCGTGCTGCACGGGGCTGGGCGCGGCGGCGGTGGCGGAGCGGATCAGGACGGCGGTGCACGACTTCGCGCCGGTGCCGCCGCGGGACGATCTGGCGATGATGGTGCTGCAGGCGCGGGGGACGGAGCAGGGCGGGTACTGAGGGGGGCTGGGCCCGGGACAGGGCTGGAGCCGGAGACCGGACGGGGCTGGAGCCGGGCCCAGGGCCGGGGCTGAGCCGAGGTCGGAGGGCCGGGGAGTCCGGGCCTTCCGGCGGCCGGGGGACAATGGGGCGTATGCCCTCCGTACTGCCCGATGGCGAGCCCGCGCCCGAGGACGGGACCCTGCCCGCCGAGGCGCTGGCCGGGGCCGCCGGCCGCCCCCTCGGCTTCTACGCCCACGTTCCGTACTGCGCCACCCGCTGCGGCTACTGCGACTTCAACACGTACACCGCCTCCGAACTGCGCGGTACCTCGCGCGACGACTACGCCGCCACCTTCGCCGAGGAGGTCCGCCTGGCCCGCAAGGTGCTCGGCGACGATCCGCGGGAGGTCGAGACGGTGTTCTTCGGCGGCGGTACGCCCACGCTGCTGCCGGCGGCGGACCTGGGGCGGATGCTGGCGGCGATCCGCTCGGAGTTCGGCCTCGCGGCGGACGCGGAGGTGACGACGGAGGCCAACCCGGAGTCGGTGGATCCGGCGTATCTGGCGGAGCTGCGGGAGGCCGGGTTCAACCGGATCTCGTTCGGCATGCAGAGCGCGCGGGAGCACGTGCTGCGGGTGCTGGACCGTACGCACACGCCGGGCCGCCCGGAGGCGTGCGTGGCGGAGGCGCGGGCGGCGGGGTTCGCGCACGTGAACCTGGACCTGATCTACGGCACGCCGGGGGAGACGGACGACGACTGGCGGGCGTCGCTGGCGGCGGCGCTGGGGGCGGGTCCCGACCATGTGTCGGCGTACGCGCTGATCGTGGAGGAGGGCACGCAACTGGCGCGGCGGATCCGGCGGGGGGAGGTGCCGCCGACGGACGACGACGTGCACGCGGACAGGTACCTGATCGCGGAGGAGGCGCTGTCGGCGGCGGGGATGGAGTGGTACGAGGTGTCGAACTGGGCGGAGGCCGCGGGCGGCGCGGGGGCCCGGTGCCGGCACAACGAGCTGTACTGGACGGGCGCGGACTGGTGGGGCGCGGGCCCGGGGGCGCACAGCCACGTGGGCGGGGTGCGGTGGTGGAACGTCAAGCACCCGGGGCCGTACGCGTCCGCCCTGGCGGCGGGCCGGTCGCCGGCGGCGGGCCGGGAGGTGCTGACGGAGGAGGACCGCAGGGTGGAACGGATCCTGCTGGAGCTGAGACTGTCGGCGGGCTGCCCGGTGTCGCTGCTGCGACCGGCGGGAGCGGAGGCGGCGGCCCGGGCGGTGGGGGACGGGCTGCTGGAGGGTGGTCCGTGGGAGGAGGGCCGGCTGGTGCTGACGCTGCGGGGGCGGTTGCTGGCGGACGGGGTGGTACGGGACTTGGTGGACTGAGGGGGCTGTTCCCGCCCCTCCCCTCCCCGAACCCGGGGGCTCCACCCCCGGCCCCCGCCGGGGCGCCGCCCAGGACCCGCTCGGGGCCGCGCCCCGGACCCTGGAGAGCCCGCCCCGGACCGTTCGGGGCTGTGGCCCGGATCCCCGGACGGGGCTGCCGCAGGGGCCCCCGCGCGGCTGTGCCTCAGGCTCGCTGGGGGCTCTGCCTCGGGCCCGGGCTGGACTCCCGCAGGGCTGTCTCCCGGACCGCTCGGGGCTGCGCTCCGGATCCGCTTGCGGTTCCGCGCCCGAGACCCCGATGGCTCCGCCCCGGGCCCGCTGGGGGCTGTTCCTCGGGCTCCAGCGGCGCCGGCCTCGGCTCGCACGGGGCTGGCCCAGGCCCCGCGGGGGCTGTGCGCAGGACGTACGGAGCTGCCTCGTACCCGCCCCGGGCTGGGCCCCGGCTCCCCGTACCCATGACCCCCTCACACCCACCCAAGGGTATGCGGGTGCTCTGACATCGCTGGCTCACTGGGGCGGCAACGGGCGGGCGGTGCCGGGGGGACGGATACGCCTGGTGGCCGGGGTCGTGGGGACGCGGGAACGGGGGTGGGCGGGATCGCGTGCGGTTGCTGCGACGTGGGGTCGGAGCATTGGGCCCCTGCCGTGCGCTCCCGGCCGCTCGCCTGCGCACCGGGCTCCGACTTCACCGGCGATCGTCCGGGGCAGTCGGCCCTCGGGCCCTCTTAGCCAGCCGGTACCCCTCGGGTTGCACGTCACTGGGCAAAACTCTGCTCCGGCGGGTGATCTGGTCGGTTTTGGTCCGGGTGTTGCGCGGAGTTCGTGTCGGTAGTGCGCACTCGGTGCGGCCGGGGTGGTGCTTGGCGAGCCTGCGGGTGCGTATCTGCGTGCGGTGGGGCAAAAGTCGGCCTCCGGGGGTCGGTTCGGGGTGAATCGGGGGTGTTACCGCGAGTTACGGTCCGATTTCTCCGCTGAGCGGCAGGATGGCGGATCGGGGTGTAGGGGTACGCGCCCCGCCTGCCGGACCCATACGGCAGGCGGGGCGTCTCCCGAGGGCGGTCGTGAGTACCGTCACCGCTCTCGGGGCTCAGTGGGGATGCCGGCGGATGAGGACGTTCGCGTCGCTTACCGCCGACAAGTCGCCCTTCGCGCGCGCCGCCCTTCGGCTCGTCGCCAGTTCCGCGCACCGGGCGCAGCCCGGGGCCGGGGTGGCGTCCGGGGGAGGGAACGCCTGGGGCAGGTAGACCGGGGCGGCCATCGAGGTGCGGTGCGCGGCGAGGGTGGTCGCCGGGACATCCGTCGCCGGGTGCCGCGGCGGTCCATTTCCCGCGGTACGGGACCGGTCGCCGTCCGTGTTCACGGGCGCCCCCTCCGTAACACCGCGGCGCTGATCCGCCCGTGGCCCGGTTCCAGGTCGTTCTCGCCCCCCGTGGTGACGCAGTGGCCCCCTGCCCGGTGGACTGACAGGCGGAGGGTCGCCCTGTCCGCGCGGTCCCAACTGATGCGGTCCCACGTGTCCACGAGGCACACCGCGGGCCCGGCGGCCTGGCGCATGGCGTAGGTGAGCATCTGCCACTGCGCCCGCTGCCAGGCGCACAGCGCCTGGTCCCCGCGGTCGACCCACTCCCCGGCCACCACCCAGCCCCGCTCGGCGGCATACCGCCTGCAACGCGCTATGCGCTCGTCCAGGGCCGCGGTCGTCAGTACGGCGTGCCGGTCGTAGATGAACGCCAGCGTGGGCCGGGGCGGGTGGGTGTCGGGTGTCTCCATCACGCTCACCTGTCGTCGGTGATCAGGTCGTCACCGACGGTAGAAGCAGATGGTGTGTGCCTACAGGCACGGAACGTCGCAGTTTGGCGGGCGTCCGCCCGAAGGGGGTACGGGCCGTGCCCTCAGCCGTCCACGGCCAGGAACTCCGCCAACTGCCGCTGCGCGCCGGTGAGGCTGCGCTTGCGGGTCTTCAGCACGTCCTCGAACGTGGTCGCGGCCAGCCGCTGGTGGCGTAGCCACTCGGGGGCGTCCCGGCGCAGCGCGACCAGCATGTCGGTGGCCTCGTCGCCGTGCCGCAGCATGGCGTGCGCACGCGCGACGTCCAGGCGGTGCCGGTTCCAGTTGTCCGACGTCGCCCTGCCCACCCCGCGGGGCAGGCGGGCGGTCATCTCCAGTACGAGGTCCGGCCGCTCGGCGACCAGCTCGGCCTCGATCGCCTTCAGATCGACCGTCAGCGGCCCGAAGGTGCCCCAGCCGCGCAGATGCTCCGTGACCTCCGCGCCGAGTGCGGCGCCCGCCGTGCGGGCGAGTTGGACGAGTTCCTTCGACTCGTCCGGCCGGTTGTTCCGGGCCGCCGCGGCCGCGGCGCGCAGCAGCAGCCAGCCCCAGGCGGCCAGTTGCTCGCGGGAGGCGCGGGAGATCCGCGGTTCCACCTCGTCTGCGGTGTCCGCCGCGAGTCGTTCCGCCTCGTCGAAGCGGGTCTGGCGCAGCAGGATCCACCCCTGGCCGATGATGGCGGATGCGGCGTTGAGCCGGTCGCCGATCCGTGCCGCGTCGCGGGCGGCGTCGCGCAGCGCCAAGTGCGCCAGGTCGTAGGCGCGGACCTGGGTCAGGTAGCGGCCGGCGAGTTGCAGGGCCTCGGAGCGCAGTGCCAGGGCTGCGTCCCGTTCGGTGCCGTTGTCGAAGTGGTCGATGGCCGTGTGGGCGGAGCGGATCAGCTCCGGCAGCAGTTCCGCGACGCGCGGGTAGTGGTCTCGGTGGTAGGCCAGGGCGACGGCGGTGGCGGTTGCCCGCAACCGGTCGAGGTCGGGCTCTTCGTCGGCGGCGTCGTCCAGTACGAGCCGGCCCGAGAGGGTCACGGCTGGGGAGATCACGCGGCGCAGGGCGAGCAGGTCCACGTTGTCGTCGTCCGCGCGCGGGTTCTGCCGTGGCCCGGCGGGCTCGAACAGTGCGGAGGTCCTGACCCGCAGCGCTCGGGCGAGGGCGTGGTACGTCTCTACGCGCGCGGTCCCCCCGCGTTCGATCTTCTTGACCACGCCCGGGCTCAGCCCGGCGGCCTCGGCGAGTTGTTCCTGCGTCAGGCCGCGGCGGCGGCGAAAGCCGCGCAGCCGGGCGCCGGTTGAGCCGTCGTCGCCCATGAGACAACCCCCGTCCTATGCTGGCGAGTGGCGTGCCGTCCACTCGCCAGCATAGGACGGGGGTTTTCACGGACCGGACGATTCGTGCGCCGGTCCTCAGGAACCCGGGGTCGTGACGAAGTCGATCAGTTCCTCCACCCGGCCCAGCAGCGCCGGTTCCAGGTCGCGGTACGTCCTCACCGACTCCAGGATGCGGCGCCACGCCGCGCCCGTGTCCGGGGGCCAGCCCAGTTCGCGGCAGACGCCCGTCTTCCAGTCCTCGCCCCGCGGGATCCTCGGCCACGCCGCGATGCCCACCGACGCGGGCTTGACCGCCTCCCAGATGTCCACGTACGGGTGACCGACCACCAGCGCGTGGCTGCTCGTCACCGACTCCGCGATGCGCCACTCCTTCGTGCCCGGGACCAGGTGGTCCACCAGCACCCCCAGGCGCGCGTCCGGGCCGGGGGCGAAGGCGGAGACCACCGACGGCAGGTCGTCCACGCCCTCCAGGTACTCGACCACCACGCCCTCGACCCGCAGGTCGTGGCCCCAGACGCGCTCCACCAGCTCCGCGTCGTGGCGGCCCTCGACGTAGATGCGGCCGGCGCGGGCCACGCGCGCGGTGTGGTCGCGCACCGCGATCGAGCCGGAGGCTGAGAGCAGGGGGCCCGTCTGGCGAGTACGGCCCGGGCGTACCAGCGTGACCACCTTGCCGTCGATCATGAAGCCCCGCGGCGTCAGCGGGAACACCCGGTGCTTGCCGAAGCGGTCCTCCAGGGTGACCGTCGGGCCCTCCGCGGTCTTCTCCGTGCGGATGACCGCGCCGCAGAAGCCCGTCGCCACCTCCTCCACCACCAGATCGGGCTCGGCCTCCACCTCGGGGGCCGGCTGCTGCGGCTTCTTCCAGGGGGGCGTGAGGTCGGTGTCGTAGCGGCGCACGGAAGTGAGATTACGACAAGCGTCCCGCCAGTTCGTCGCGTTGGGCCCGTAGGAAGTCCGCCCCTACCGCCGCCCCGTGCCCCGGGACGTAGACCGCCCCGGAACCGCCCAGCTCCAGCAGCCGGTCCAGCGCCGCCGGCCACCGGGCCGGGGTCGCATCCCGGCCCACAGAAGGCGGGCCCGACTCCTCCACCAGGTCGCCGCAGAAGACGACGGCCGGGCGGCCCGGGACGTAGACCGCCATGTCGTGCGACGAGTGCGCCGGGCCCAGCTCGACCAGCAGCACCTCCCGGCCGCCCCCGAGGTCCAGCGGGTACGTGCCGGAGACCGGGTGCCGCGGGGCGACCAGGACGTCGACGGCCTCCGCCGCCGCGTCGCGGTTCAGCCCGTGGCGTACGGCGTCCGCGCGCAGCTCGTCCGCGCCCGGGCCGCGCAGGTGCGCGGCCATGCCCGCCGGGCCGTAGACCTCGGCGCCGGCGAAGGCCGCGGTGCCGAGCACGTGGTCGAAGTGCGGATGCGTGAGCGCGATACGGGTCACGGGGCGGCCGAAGCGGTCCCGTACGGCCCGGCGCAGCTCCGCGCCCTCCCGCAGCGAGGCGCCCGTGTCCACGAGCAGCACGCCTTCCGCTCCGCCCACCGCGCCCGCCGTCGCGTCCCAGCGGGGCAGCCGGCGCCGCAGGACGTCCGGGGCCAGCTCTTCCCAACCGCCACCCATACCCCGACGCTATAACCTGACAGGCCGCCTTGCCCGGGCTGCCCTACCCGGCCGTACACTGGCCCGGAACCCTGGCACTCCCCGCCGTCGAGTGCCAGCGGCGGAACGACCGGACGGGACCCCGAGTACGGAGGTGGGCAGCATGCTCAGCGAGCGCCGGCTCGAAGTGCTGCGCGCCATCGTCCAGGACTACGTGGGTACGGAGGAGCCGGTCGGCTCCAAGGCGCTCACCGAGCGGCATCACCTGGGTGTCTCCCCGGCGACGGTGCGTAACGACATGGCCGCCCTGGAGGACGAGGGGTACATCGCCCAGCCGCACACCAGCGCCGGCCGCATCCCCACCGACAAGGGCTACCGGCTGTTCGTCGACAAGCTCGCCGACGTCAAGCCGCTGAGCGCGCCCGAGCGGCGGGCGATCCAGAACTTCCTGTCCGGCGCCGTCGACCTCGACGACGTCGTGGGGCGCACCGTGCGGCTGCTGGCGCAGTTGACGCGGCAGGTGGCGGTGGTGCAGTACCCGTCGCTGACCCGCTCGACCGTGCGCCACGTCGAGCTGCTCCAACTCGCCCCCGCGCGCGTGATGCTCGTGCTCATCACCGACACCGGCCGGGTCGAGCAGCGCATGATCGACTGCCCGGCGCCGTTCAGCGAGGACTCCCTCGCCGACCTGCGCGCCCGGCTCAACAGCCGTGTCGTCGGCCGCCGGTTCGCCGACGTGCCGCGGCTGGTGGCCGACCTGGCGGAGCCCTTCCCCGCGGACGACCGGGGCACGGTGCAGACCGTGCTGTCGGTGCTGCTGGAGACGCTGGTGGAGGAGACGGAGGAGCGGCTGATGATCGGCGGCACCGCCAACCTCACCCGCTTCGACCACGACTTCCCGCTCACCATCCGGCCGGTGCTGGAGGCGCTGGAGGAGCAGGTGGTGCTCCTGCGGCTGCTCGGCGAGGCGAAGGAACCGGGCGTGATGGTGCGTATCGGCCATGAAAACGACCACGAGGGGCTCACCTCCACCTCGGTCGTCTCCGTCGGATACGGTTCTGGCGGCGACACCGGTGAAGCCGTCGCCAAGCTCGGCGTGGTCGGACCTACCCGCATGGACTACCCCGGAACGATGGGAGCGGTACGCGCAGTGGCACGGTACGTCGGACAGATCCTGGCGGAGTCATAAGTGGCCACGGACTACTACGCGGTCCTCGGCGTCGGACGTGACGCGTCGCAGGAGGAGATCAAGAAGGCGTTCCGCAGACTCGCCCGCGAGCTGCATCCGGACGTGAACCCGGATCCGAAGACCCAGGAGCGGTTCAAGGAGATCAACGCCGCCTACGAGGTGCTGTCGGACCCGCAGAAGAAGCAGATCTACGACCTCGGCGGCGACCCGCTGTCGCAGAACGGCGCCGCGGCCGGCGGCTTCGGCGCCGGCGGCTTCGGCAACCTCTCCGACATCATGGACGCCTTCTTCGGCCAGGCGGGCCAGCGCGGCCCGCGCTCGCGCACGCGGCGCGGCCAGGACGCCATGATCCGGCTCGAAATCGAGCTGGAGGAGGCGGCGTTCGGCGCCACCAAGGAGATCCAGGTCGACACCGCGGTGGTCTGCGGCACCTGCAACGGCGAGGGCGCGGCGCCCGGTACGTCGGCGCAGACGTGCGACATGTGCCGCGGCCGCGGCGAGGTCTCGCAGGTCACCCGGTCCTTCCTCGGCCAGGTCATGACCTCCAGGCCCTGCCCCCAGTGCCAGGGCTTCGGCACGGTCGTGCCCACGCCGTGCCCCGAGTGCGCGGGCGACGGCCGGGTGCGCTCGCGGCGTACGCTCACGGTGAAGATCCCCGCGGGCGTCGACACCGGCACCCGCATCCAGCACGCCGGCGAGGGCGAGGTCGGCCCGGGCGGCGGCCCCGCGGGCGACCTGTACGTGGAGATCCGCGAGCTGCCGCACCTGATCTTCCAGCGCCGCGGCGACGATCTGCACTGCACGGTGACGATCCCGATGACGGCGGCCTCCCTGGGCACGAAGGTCAATCTGGAGACGCTCGACGGCCTGGAAGAGGTCGACATCCGCCCCGGTACGCAGTCGGGGCAGTCGATTCCGCTGCACCAGCGCGGCGTCACGCATCTGCGCGGCGGCGGCCGGGGCGACCTGGTCGTGCACGTGGAGGTCGAGACGCCGCAGAAGCTGGACCCGGAGCAGGAGCGGCTCCTTCGCCAACTCGCCCAGTTGCGCGGCGAGGAGCGCCCCCAGGGCCATTTCAAACCGGGCCAGCAGGGGCTGTTCTCGCGGCTGAAGGACGCCTGGAGCGGCCGCTAGCACCCCGGCAGGGGACCTCGCCCGGCCGCCGCCGTGCGGCCCGTGCGACGGGTGTTGCGGGTGGGGCGTCAGCCGTCCCCAGGTGCGTGAAAACGCGCGGATTCCAAGATCCGGCGCGGGCCGCCGGCGTCCGACCTGCATGACAGGATTGAGCCATGCCCACCGAGCTGAACGATCTGTTCACCTTCCCGATCGTGCAGGCGCCCATGGCCGGTGGCGCTTCCTGCCCGCAGCTCGCCGCCGGGGTGCTGGAGGGCGGCGGCCTGGCCTCCCTCGCCGCCGGTTACAAGACGCCCGAGGCGATGTACGAGGAGATCCGCCAACTGCGGGCCGTCACCGACCGGCCCTTCGGCGTCAACCTGTTCATGCCCCAGCCTCCCTCGCCGCCCGACCCCGCCCAGATCGAGGCGTACGCCGAGCAGTTGGCCGGCGAGGCCGAGTGGTACGGCACGCCGCTGGGGGACGCCGAGGCCGGCACGGACGACGCCTTCGACGCCAAGGTGGCGATACTCCTGGACGAGCCGGTGGCGCTGGTGTCGTTCACCTTCGGCTGCCCCGAGGCGGCCGTGCTCGACGCCTTCGCCCGCGCCGGCACGTACACCGTCGTCACCGTCACCAACGTCGTCGAGGCGCGCCGCGCGCAGGCCACCGGGGCGGACGCCGTGTGCGTGCAGGGCGTCGAGGCCGGCGGCCACCAGGGCGGCTTCCGCAACGACCCGCGGGACGACTACGTGGGCCGCGGGCTGCTCACGCTGCTCGCCGAGGTGCTGGAGGCCGTCGACGTGCCGGTGATCGCCGCCGGCGGGCTGATGCGCGGCGGGCAGATCGCCGCGGTGCTCTCCGCGGGCGCCGCCGCCGCGCAGCTCGGCACCGCGTTCCTGGTCTGCCCCGAGTCGGGCGCCAACCCGCTGCACAAACGGGCCGTCACCGGCGGGGTGTTCACGCGTACGGAGCTGACCCGCGCCTTCTCCGGCCGCCCCGCGCGCGGGCTGGTCAACCGGTTCGTGCGCGAGCACGGCCCGTACGCCCCCGCCGCCTACCCCCAGGTCCACCACCTGACCTCCCCGCTGCGCGCCGCCGCCGCCCGCGCCGGCGACCCGCAGGGCATGGCGCTGTGGGCCGGCCAGGGCTACCGGCTGGCGCGGGAACTGCCCGCCGCGGAGCTGGTGGAGGTGCTGGCCCGGGAGCTGGCCGACGCGCTCAGCGGCACGACGAAGCCCACCGGCGACGCGTCGGCCGGCCTGCTGTGACCGCCCCGGTGTTCGTGGCCGAGCCAGCCGTGCTGGACGCCGCCCGCCCCGGCGCGGTGCTGGCGCTGACCGGCCCCGAGGGGCGGCACGCGGTGTCCGTACGGCGGCTGCGGGCCGGCGAGGACGTCGTGCTCACCGACGGCGCGGGGCGCGGCGCGTACGGCACCGTGGCCGGCGCGGAGGGCCGCGACCGGCTGCTGGTGACCTGCGCCGAGGTGCGCGAGGAGCCGGCGCCGCGGCCGCGGCTGACCGTCGTGCAGGCGCTGCCGAAGGGCGACCGCGGCGAGCTGGCGGTCGAGACCATGACCGAGACCGGCGTGGACGCGGTGGTGCCGTGGGCGGCGGCCCGCTGCGTGACCCAGTGGCGCGCGGAGCGCGGGAAGAAGTCCCTGGCCAAGTGGCGCGCCACCGCCCGCGAGGCGGGCAAGCAGGCCCGCCGACTGCGGTTCCCCGAGGTCTCTGGGCTGCACTCGACGAAGGAACTGCTGCCGCTGCTCGCGGGCGCGGCGTTCACGGCCGTGCTGCACGAGGAGGGCGCCGCGCCGCTGGCCGCCGCCGCGCTGCCGGGGGAGGGCGAGATCGTGCTCGTGGTCGGCCCTGAGGGCGGGGTCGCGCCGGAGGAGCTGGCCGCGTTCGAGGGCGCGGGCGCGGGGGCGTACCGGCTGGGGCCGAGCGTGCTGCGCACCTCCACGGCGGGCACCGCGGCGGGCGCGGTGGTGCTGGCCGCGACCGGGCGGTGGTCCTGAGCGAGCGGAGCGAGAGGTTCCGTACGGCGCTTCCGTGCACCCTTTGCGCCCTCCCGTCCCGTACGCCCCTCCCGTACGCCGGAGCCGTACGCCCGGATCCTGACGTTCCAGGCGCGGGAACCCCGGGGGTTTTCCCGCAGTGTTCAGAGTTACGTCCCGATTCGTTCCAGCCCCCGGCAGGGCGGGTACAGGACGAAGGTCACACCGCACCGCAAAGCGGTGGTGAGTACCGCCTCCGCATGATGGGATGATCGACGTGACTCAGCCTGCCTACCTGCGATTCCCGCACCTCCACGGCGACTTGATCACCTTCACGGCGGAGGACGACGTCTGGGCTGCGCCCCTCGACGGCGGCCGGGCCTGGCGGGTGAGCGCCGACAACATGCCGGTGGACCATCCGCGCATAGCCCCCGACGGCACGCGCGTCGCCTGGACCTCCACCCGCGACGGCACCCCGGAGGTCCTCACCGCGCCCGTCGACGGCGGCGCGCCCGTCCGCCTGACGTACTGGGGCAGCGGCAAGACCTCCGTACGCGGCTGGACGCCCGACGGCGACGTGGTGGCGCTGACCACCCACGGCCAGTACTCGCTGCGCCGCACCTGGGCGCGCGCCGTGCCGCCCGACGGCGGGCCCGCGCACACGCTGCCGTTCGGACCCGTCGGCAACGTCGCGTACGGGCCCGAGGGCCGCGTCGCGCTGCTCACCGCGGGCATGGGCCGGGAGGCCGCGTACTGGAAGCGCTACCGCGGCGGCACCGCGGGCCGGCTGTGGCTGCGTACCGCGGCCGACGCGGAGTTCACCCGGCCCGCCGGGCTGGACGCCGTCCTCGGCAACGCCGAGTACCCGCTGTGGGCCGGCGGCCGGCTGGCGTTCCTCTCCGACCACGAGGGCACCGGCGCGCTGTACTCCGCCGACACCGACGCCCCCGACGCGTACGCCGCGCTGCGCCGCCACACCCCCCTCGGCGGCTTCTACGCCCGCCACGCCGCCACCGACGGCACCCGCGTCGTCTACGCCAGCGCCGGCGAACTGTGGCTCCTCGAAGGACTCGACGAGGGCACCGAGCCCCGCCGCCTCGACATCCGCCTCGGCGGCCAGCGCACCGACCTGCGCCCCCGCCCGCTGCGCGCCCGGCACAACCTCGGCACCGCCCGCCCCGACCACACCGGCCGCGGCAGCGCCGTCGAGATCCGCGGCACCCTGCACTGGGTGACCCACCGCGAGGGCCCCGCCCGCGCGCTGGCCGCGGAGCCCGGCGTGCGGGCCCGGATGCCGCGGGTCTTCCGCGCCGAGGGCGCCGAGCACGTCGTGTTCGTCACCGACGCCGAGGGCGAGGACGCGCTGGAGTTCGCCCCCGCCGCCGGCCGCGACGCCGGCGCCACGCCCCGCCGCGTCGCCGCCGGGCGCCTGGGCCGGGTCACCGGGCTGGCCGTCGCGCCGGACGGCAGCCGCGTCGCCGTCGCCTCGCACGACGGCCGGGTGCTCCTCGTCGAGCGCGCCTCCGGCGACGTACGCGAGGTCGACACCAGTGCGTACGGCGACGCCGGCGGGCTGGTCTTCTCGCCCGACTCCGCCTGGCTCGCCTGGTCCCACCCCGGCCCCGGCGAGCTGCGGCAGTTGCGCCTCGCGACCACCGACGGGCTCGCCGTCGCCGAGGCCACGCCGCTGCGCTTCCGCGACTACTCCCCGGCGTTCACGGCGGACGGCAAGCACCTGGCGTTCCTCTCCGAGCGGGCCTTCGACCCGGTCTACGACAGCCACGTCTTCGACCTGTCGTTCCCGTACGCCTGCCGCCCCCACCTGATCACGCTGGCCGCCGAGACGCCCTCGCCGTTCGGCCCGCAGCGGCACGGCCGCGCCCCCGAGCGCGGCACCTCCGACGACGGCGACGACGCCGGCTCGGGCGCCGGCGACACCCCGCCGGTCACCCGGATCGACCTCGACGGCCTCGCCGACCGCATCCTGCCCTTCCCCGTCGAGGCCGCCCGCTACTCGGCGCTGCACGCCGCGGAGGGCGGCCTGCTGTGGCTCGTCCACCCGCTGCGCGGCGTCCTCGGCACCGACTCCGCGGGGCCCGACGACGACGGGCCCACCAGCCGGCTGGAGCGCTACGACCTCGGCAAGCAGCGCGTCGAGGAACTCGCCGACGACGCCGAGGGCTTCACCGTCACCGGCGACGGCACCCGGATCCTGCTGCGCACCGAAGGCAAGCTGAAGGTCGTCCCCGCCGACCGCAAGGCCAGCCACGTCGACGACGGCGACGGGGACAACGTCACCGTCGACCTCACGCGCGTACGGCAGTTGCTCGACCCGGCCGCGGAGTGGCGGCAGATGTACGCCGAGGCCGGCCGGCTGATGCGCGACCACTTCTGGCGCGCCGACCTCGGCGGCGTCGACTGGGACGGCGTGCTGGAGCGCTACCGGCCGCTGCTGGAGCGCGTCGCCACCCACGACGACCTGGTCGACCTGCTGTGGGAGGTGCAGGGCGAGCTGGGCACGTCCCACGCGTACGTCATCCCCCCGGGCGGCGGCGCTCCCGCGGGCGCGCCGGAGCGGCGGCAGGGGCTCCTCGGCGCCGACATCACCCGCGGGGACGACGGCAGTTGGCGCGTCGAGCGGATTCTGCCGTCCGAGACCTCCGACCCGCACGCCCGCTCCCCGCTGGCCGCGCCCGGCGCCGCGGTCCGCCCCGGCGACGCGATCGTGGCCGTCGACGGCCGGCCCGTCGATCCGCTGGCCGGGCCCGCGCCGCTGCTGGTGGGCGCGGCGGGCAAGCCGGTCGAGCTGAGCGTGCTGCCCGCCGATGGGGGCGACGTGCGCTACGCGGTGATCGTCCCCACCGGCGACGAGGAACCGCTGCGCTACCACGCGTGGGTCGCGGGACGGCGCGCGTACGTACGCGAAGCTTCCGGCGGCCGCCTCGGCTACCTGCACGTACCCGACATGCAGGGCCCCGGCTGGGCGCAGCTCCACCGCGACCTGCGCGTCGAAGTCGCCCGCGAGGGCCTGGTGGTCGACGTCCGCGACAACCGCGGCGGGCACACCTCGCAGCTCGTCGTGGAGAAGCTGGCGCGGCGCGTCGTCGGCTGGGACGCGGGCCGCGGCATCCAGCCCGTCAGCTATCCGATGGACGCGCCGCGCGGTCCCGTGGTCGCGGTGGCCAACGAGTTCTCCGGCTCGGACGGTGACATCGTCAGCGCCGCGATCAGGGCGCTGGGCATCGGGCCGCTCGTCGGGCGGCGCACCTGGGGCGGGGTCGTCGGCATCGACAGCCGCTACCGGCTGGTCGACGGCACGCTGGTGACGCAGCCGAAGTACGCCATCTGGCTGGAAGGACCCGGCTGGGGCGTGGAGAACCACGGCGTGGAGCCGGACGTGGACGTGCAGCTCACGCCGGAGGACTGGGCGCAGGGCCGCGACCCGCAGTTGGAGACGGCGGTGCGGCTGGCGCTGGAGGAGCTGGAGCGCAGCCCGGCGGCGGTGCCGCCGGAGGTGCCGGGTGCGGTACGGGACGCGCCGGAGGCGGCGTCCTCGGACCCGGCGTCCTCGGAGTCCCCGGCGGGGGAGTAGCGGCAGGGCACGGGTACGGGCCGCGGGGTACCATGCGGCCCGTACCGCCCGACTCGTACGAAGGAGGCCGGGAACATGGCCGGGGAGCCGCAGGCAGACTGCCTGTTCTGCAAGATCACCGCGGGCGAGGTGCCCGCGACCGTCGTCCGCGAGACCGCGACGACGATCGCCTTCCGCGACATCAACCCGCAGGCACCCACGCACGTCCTCGTCATCCCCAGGGCCCACTACCCGGACGCCGCCGCCCTCGCCGCCGCAGAGCCGCAGCTCCTCGCCGACGTGCTGCGCGAGACCGCCGAGGTCGCCGCCGGGGACAAGATCGACGCCACCGGCTACCGCGTCGTGTTCAACACCGGCGCGGGCGCCGGCCAGACCGTCTTCCACGCGCACGCCCACGTGCTCGGCGGCCGCGGCCTGAACTGGCCGCCCGGGTAGCGCGGGCCGCCCGCACGTGGCCGCCCGCGAACTCGTCGTCCTCGGTACCGCCAGCCAGGTCCCCACCCGCCAGCGCAACCACAACGGCTACGTGCTGCGCTGGGACGGCGACGCCATCCTCTTCGACCCCGGCGAGGGCACCCAGCGCCAGATGCTGCGCGCCGGCGTGGCCGCGTACGGGCTGACCCGCGTCTGCGTCACCCACTTCCACGGCGACCACTGCCTGGGCCTGCCGGGTGTCATCCAGCGCATCAACCTCGACCGCGTCCCGCACCCCGTGACCGTGCACTTCCCGGCCAGCGGGGGGCACTTCTTCGAGCGGCTGCGGTACGCGAGCGCGTACCGGGAGACCGCGCGGATCGAGGCGGGGCCCGTCGAGGGCGACGGCGTGATCGCCACCACGCCCGCGTACACCCTGGAGGCCCGCCGGCTGCACCACCCCGTGGATACGTACGGCTACCGCCTCGTCGAGCCGGACGGCCGCCGGATGCTCCCCGACCTGCTCGCGCGCGCGGGCATCGCGGGTCCCGACATCTCGCGGCTGCAGCGCGAGGGCGTGCTGCGGGGCGTCCGGCTGGAGGAGGTCTCGGCGCCGCGCCGGGGGCAGCGGGTCGCGTTCATCATGGACACCGGTCTGTGCGAGGGGGTGTACGCGCTGGCGGAGGAGGCGGACCTGCTGGTCATCGAGTCGACGTTCCTGGGCGCGGAGACCGCGCTGGCCATCGAGTACGGGCATCTGACGGCGGCCCAGGCCGCGGGGGTGGCGATCGCGGCGGGCGTACGGCACCTGGTGCTGACGCACTTCTCGCAGCGCTATCCGGACCCGGCGGACTTCGCGCGGGAGGCGCGTGAGGCGGGGTACGCGGGGCCGCTGACGGTGGCGACGGACCTGGGCAGGGTGGCGGTGCCGGCGCGGCGCTGAGGGCGGCGGGTACGGGCGCGGAGGGCCGTTGTCAGTGGGCTGAGGCAGACTGAAAACAGTCGGACAAGTGTTCCGTTCTCGGTGCGGAGGCCCGGTGTGGAAGGAGGCGCTCACGTGACCACCCATCCGTCCGTTTCTGCCGTTTCTGCCATTTCTGCCGTGCCGGCCGGTTCAGCCCTGGCGGGCGTGGACCCGCTCAAGCACGTGCGCGGCCCCGGCGACCCGGCCATCGACGTCTACCTGACGGGGACGGTCTTCCTCGACATCGTCTTCACCGGCCTGGACAGCGCCCCCGTCCGCGGCACGGAGTCCTGGGCCCGCGGCATGGGCTCCAGCCCCGGCGGGGTGGCGAACATGGCGACGGCCCTGGCCCGCCTCGGCCTGCGGACGTCGCTGTCGGCCGCCTTCGGCGACGACGTGTACGGGGACCACTGCCAGGACGCCCTGGCGGGCGAGGGCGTCGACGTGTCCCTGTCCCGCACCTGCCGCGGCTGGCACTCGCCGGTCACCGTCTCCATGGCGTACGACGGCGAGCGCACCATGGTCTCCCACGGCCACGAGGCGCCGCCGCCCGACGAGCCCCCGCGCTGCCCGCCGCCGAGCCGCGCCTGCGTCGCGTCCCTCGACCCGGGCCGCCGGCAGCCGTGGATCGAGCAGGCCGCGCTGCACGGCAGCCGCGTCTTCGCCGACGTCGGCTGGGACGACACCGGGCGCTGGGACCTCGCGGAGATACCGGAGCTGGCCCACTGCGAGGCGTTCCTGCCGAACGCGGTGGAGGCCATGCGCTACACCGGCACGGACTCGCCGCGCGCGGCGGCCCACGCGCTCGCGGAGCACGTGCCGCTGGTGGTCGTCACGATGGGCGCCGAGGGGGCGTACGCGGTCGACGGGCGTACGGGCGAGAGCGCCGAGGTGCCGGCGATATCGGTGGCGGCCCTGGACACCACCGGCGCCGGGGACGTCTTCGTCGCCGGCTTCGTCACCACGTCGCTCGCGGGCTACCCGCTGCCCGACCGGCTGGCGCTCGCGGGGCTGACGGCGGCGCTGTCGGTGCAGGAGTTCGGCGGCTCCCAGTCGGCCCCGGGCTGGACGGAGGTGGCGGCCTGGTGGGAGCAGATACGCACGGTCGAGGAGCAGGACCCCCAGGCCCTCGCCCGCTACGCGTTCCTGGACGGCGTCACGCCGTGCGCCCCCCGGCACTGGCCGCTGCGCCGGGCGGTCCCGACGATCGGCTTCCGCCCGGAGCGGGATGCCCCGTAGGGGGCGGTTCCGGGTCCCGTCGTGCCCGGTCGTGCCGGCGGCGCTGCGCACGCCGGCGGGCTCCCGGAGCCCCTCAGGCCCGGGTCGTGCTGCGTACCTCGCCGTCCGGGGCGGCCAGCAGCACGGGGGTGCCCGGGCCGCCGAGGTCGCGTACGGCCGCGAGGTCCGCGTCCGCGGGGGCCGCCGCCTCGGTGACGACCGCCGCCGCCTCCAGCGAGGTGGCGCCGCTGGCGACGGCCATCGCCACGGCGGTCTGCAGCGCGGTCAGCCGCAGCGAGTCCAGCGCCACGGTGCCCGCGACGTAGGTGCGGCCGGTCTCGTCCCGTACGGCCGCGCCCTCCGGCACGGCGTTGCGCGCCCGCGTACTCCGGGCCAGAGTGATGATCTTGCGGTCTTCCGGGTCCAGCGAGCTGCTCTCGTTCATACCGGCGAGCATACGAACCCCGTACGGCGGCCGCTCAACGGGCCGTCTCCACCGCCTGCGTTGTCGTAGGCGCCTGCCAGGGTGGCGGCATGGACAACATGTACCGGATTCACGTCGTGCACGCGGATGCCTCGGGAGGGCCGGTGCGCCTGCGGGTGCTGCTCGTGCACCATGAGCCGTCGTGGGACCAGGCCATGCTGCTGCCGTCCGACTCGGGGTTCTTCCTGCAAGTGCTGCGGGAAGCGGCGGACGGCGAAGCCGGCCGGCCCCGGGGGCCGTTGGCCGGGGAGGTCAGCGAGGCGCAGTCTCTGGATGCCGCGTTCCTCCGCGCCAACGCGCACCGGTTCGTCGCACGCGTCGAGCGCGTAGCCGTGCGCCATCACCCTGTCGACGACGCGCTGGCCGCGTACTACCGCAACGCCTACGACACCCTTGATCACCTGTACTACGCGGGGACGTTCAACGGCGGCTACCGTCCCGACGAGCACGGCGCACTGGAGGAACGCCTCGTCCAGGCGGAGTACGACGTCTGGGCCACCGACCCGCGCTGGACGCAGACGCTCCGGGCCGGCCAGTGCTGGGGCGCCCGCGCATGGGGGCCGATCGCGGAGGCCGAGGCGTCGGTGCGGCTCGGGTGGGTGCTGTGGGACGACGACCCCGACGGGGCCGCCGCCGCGTTCCGCCACGCCATCGAACTCGAACACGGCGACCCGTACGCCAAAGTACAGGCCCGCCTGGAGCTCGACGCCCTGCTGACCGGCCAGGACAGGTACACCGCACAGGACCAAGGTTCCGATGTGCCCCTGGAATTGGCCCTTCGCCTGCACGCGGAAGGGCACGAGGAGGAAGCGCGGGCGGCGTACGCGGTGGCGGTCTTCCGAGGCGACTGTTCCATAGGCGACGTATTCCTGGGTAGCGCTTCGGTCATCGCCGAAGCACGCCGAGGCGGGGGAATGGAGAGCCCGGCCGAATACGGACACCGCCTCGCACAGTCAGGTGACCTGTCACGGGCGGCGGCGGAGCTGCGCAGGATCTACGACGACGGTTCGGCCCGGGTGGCCGCCTTCGCACTGGCCCTCTGCGAAGGGGCCTTCGACCGGGCCGACGAGGTCTCGGGGGGAAGCCTCGACGGGGACCTGGCGGGAACGTGGATGGGTCAGTTCGCGATGGACCTGGCCTTCGTGCACGCCCGCGCCGGAAACGCCGGCACGGCCCGCAAGCTGGCGGATCTGGCCGACGAGGGACACAGCAGCGGACCCTTCCTGCACGCCCTGGCCAGCGGATCGGCCCGCCCGGCGGAGCTGGCCGTGGAGATGGGGACCGCCCTGGTCGACAAGATAGTCAACCCGGCGTGGGACGACGGCGTCGAAGCGATCGTCGAGGTGGCACGCGAGCACCTCCCCGAGCTGGCCGTGTACGCCTGTCGTGCCCAGGCCGCGTGCGAGTCCGCGTACGGGCAGGAGGAGAACGCCGCCCGCTGGCGGACGCGGCTGGCGCGCCTGGAAGCCGACGGTCCCATCCACTGATCGCACACCGCCGGCCGTGCGGCCGCGATGGCCGTGCCGGGTGCCGCGGAGGCGCACGTAAGGAGGCGGCGCGGGGGAGGGGCTACGCTTCCTCGTCCTGCTCCACCGGCACCTCCCGCACCGGCTCCACCAGCACCGTCACGATCTTGTTCCGCCGCCCGGCAGGCGACTCCGCCGTCAGCCGCAGCGCCCGCAGCCCCGGGTCGGAACCGTCGTGCGTCACGTCGACCTCCGCCGTCGCGCCCGCGATCGGCACCCGCCCCAACTGTTTGGCCAGCAGCCCGCCGACGGTCTCCACGTCCTCGTCGTCCAGCTCCAGGTCGTACAGCTCGCCCAGGTCGCCGATGTCCAGCCGGGCCGTGACCCGGAAGCGGCCCTCGCCCAGCTCCGCCGCCGGCGGCAGCTCCCGGTCGTACTCGTCGGTGATCTCGCCGACGATCTCCTCCAGGATGTCCTCGATCGTCACGATGCCCGCCGTCGACCCGTACTCGTCGATGACGACCGCCACGTGGATCCGCTGCTGCTGCATCTCCCGCAGCATGTCCGCGGCCTTCTTCGTGTCCGGTACGAACGCCGCCGGCCGCATCGCCGTCGACACCAGCTCCGACTCGGCCTCCCGGCTGATGTGCACCTTGCGCGCCAGATCCTTCAGGTACACCACCCCGACGACGTCGTCCTCGCTCTCACCCGTCACCGGGATCCGCGAGAAACCGGAGCGCAGCGCGAGCGTCAGCGCCTGCCGGAGCGTCTTGTACCGCTCGATGGTCACCACGTCGGTCCGCGGCACCATCACCTCGCGCACCAGGGTGTCGCCGAGTTCGAAGACGGAGTGGACCATGCGCCGCTCCTCGTCCTCGATCAGCGACTCCTTCTCCGCCAGGTCCACCATCGCGCGCAGCTCCGCCTCCGACGCGAACGGCCCCTGGCGGAAGCCCTTGCCCGGCGTCAGCGCGTTGCCCAGCAGGATCAGCAGCCGCGGCACCGGGCCCATGATCCGGGCCAGCGGCAGCAGCACGTACGCGGAGGCCGTCGCCGTCGCCACCGGGTGCTGGCGCCCGATGGTGCGCGGCGAGACGCCGATCGCGACGTACGAGACGAGGACCATCGCGGCGATCGCGACCGTCAACGCCTCCCAGGTGCGGTCGAAATGGCGCAGCGAGGCGTACGTGACGAGCGCGCCCGCGGCCATCTCGCAGCCGACCCGCACCAGCAGCGCCACGTTCAGATAGCGCACCGGGTCGGAGGTCACCGCCAGCAGCTTCGCGGAACCGCGCCGCCCGGTACGTACCGCGTCCTCGGCGGCGATCCGCGTCGTCCGCGCCAGCGCCGTCTCGGCGCACGACGCCAGCCAGCCGACCCCCACGAGCAGGACCGCCGCGGCGATCAGCCGGGCGGTCATCGCTCGGTGGGCGCCGGCGAAGGACCGGTCACGCCGCGCTCGGCGCGCCAACCGTCGACGATCGCCTTCTGCAGACCGAACATCTCGGCCTTCTCTGCGGGCTCCTCGTGCTCGTAGCCGAGGAGGTGCAGCACCCCGTGCACCGTGAGCAACTGCAGCTCCTCGTCCATGGAATGCCCGGTCGGCGCCGCGGCACCCTGGCGGCGGGCGACCTCGGGACAGAGCACGATGTCGCCGAGGAGCCCCTGCACGGGCTCCTCGTCGTCCTTGGCGGGCGGGCGCAGCTCGTCCATGGGGAACGACATCACGTCCGTCGGCCCGGGCTCGTCCATCCACTGCACGTGCAACTGCTCCATCGCGGCGGGGTCGACGAGGATGACCGACAGCTCGGACAGCGGGTGGATCTGCATCCGCGCCAGCGCGTACCTGGCGGCCCCGAGCACGGCCTCCTCGTCGGCCTCGACCCCGGATTCGTTGTTGACTTCGACGGACACGGGTCTAGGCCCTGCCGTTCCTGTCGTCGCTGTTCCTGACGTCGAACTTGTCGTACGCCTCGACGATCCGGCTCACCAGCTTGTGCCGTACGACGTCCTTGCTGGTCAGCGTGGAGAAGTGCACGTCCTGCACGCCGTCCAGGATCCCCTGCACCTGCCGCAGCCCGCTCTTCGTCCCGCCGGGCAGGTCGACCTGCGTGACGTCACCGGTGACGACGATCTTGGAGTTGAACCCGAGCCGGGTCAGGAACATCTTCATCTGCTCGGGATTCGTGTTCTGCGCCTCGTCGAGAATGATGAACGCGTCATTGAGCGTGTTGTGCGTGAGCAGGTAGTCCTGCGTGACGTACAGCGAGTCCTCCGCCGCCACCTGGATGCACACGGTCTCCTCGCGGCCCGCCGGCTCGATGCTGTCGATGAACCGCATGGGACGGCCGCCGCCTCCGGCGGCGTGGTACTTCTCGCGCTTGCGCGCGAGCCGGAAGGGCTCGATGCCTTCGGGGAGTCGGATGTCGACGATGTGCGCGTCGCGACGGTGGTGCACATCGCGACCCCGTGCCCGCCCGGGCTTCCGGCCTTCGGCCGCCCGGCGACGGGTGTAGGCGACGCCCCCCAGGGACTGCACCAGGGAGATGACGTTGTCACGCAGCAGAATCGACGCGGTCGTGTACTGAATGCGGCAGGTCCGGTCGGACTGGGTAACCGGTCCGCCATCGCTGTCGAGCAGCCCCTGAAGCAGAGCCAGCCGGACCTCGGGGGTGTTGTAGAGGTAATCGTCCGGGATGAACTTCGAGACGGAGCGTGAGCCGAGCAGGCCGAGAGTGCGCAGGTCCCTGGTGACAGGATTCGCCCGCGTGATGACGTCGCCCGGAGCGCTCTCGCCGTTGAGGACGAAGTCGATCGGGCCTTTCCGCCGGACCTTGGCGCCGGGCAGAGCCCGTTCCAGCGCCGACACCAGCTCCGGATCGGCGGTGGTGGAGCCCGGCGTGGTGGTACCCGTGATGCAGCCGTCACCCAGCAGCAGACCCAGCGCATATGGGTCCATCGGCACCTCGCGGGCCGGGAACTGCGCCGGTCCGGTCAGCAGCGGGAGTTCGTACCGGCGGGCGTGCGCAGCGCGCAGGTTGCCGATCATCTCCTGGGTCTCCAGGACCCGCCACGGCTTGTTGCGCCGCTTGTCCGCGGCGGTCCTGACCGTCCACAGGTGCTCGCCGCAGCACAGCGTCCACGAGCCGTCCTGAGCCGTCACGCGATAGATGTCCCGCTCGCCCTGGGGATACACCCCCAGCACCGGGGTCGGCTCACCATTGGAGCCGATCACCAGGTCGCCGACCTCGAGGTCGCCGATCGGGCGCCAGCCATCGGGTGTCAGAACCTTGGTGAACAACGGCATCGCCCTGCCCCTCATGTATGCCAAGGGGGCGACCTCGATCGTGCCCGCGGCCATCAGCCGCGGGATCGAGTCCGGGTCCAGCATGTCGTGCAGCGCGTCGTACAGCGGGCGCAGATACGGGTCGATCTTCTCGTACAGCGTGCCCGGCAGGAAGCCGAGGCGCTCGCCGGCCTCGACCGCGGGGCGGGTCAGGATGATGCGGTTGACCTGCTTGGACTGCAGGGCCTGGACCGCCTTGGCCATGGCGAGGTACGTCTTGCCGGTGCCCGCGGGGCCGATGCCGAAGACGATGGTGTGCTTGTCGATGGCGTCGACGTAGCGCTTCTGGTTCAGCGTCTTCGGGCGGATCGTCTTGCCGCGGTTGGACAGGATGTTCTGCGTCAGGACCTCGGAGGGGGCGTGGTGGCCGCCGGCCTCGTCGTCGCGGTCGGATTTGAGCATGGCGATCGTCCGCTCCACCGCGTCCTCCGTCATGGGGGCTCCGGTGCGCAGGACGAGCAGCATCTCGTCGAAGAGGCGCTGCACGAGGGTGACTTCCTCGGACGCGCCGACGGCGCTGACCTCGTTCCCCCGCACGTGGATGTCGGTGCCGGGGAACGCCTTCTCGATGACCCGCAGGAGGGAGTCTCCGGAGCCCAGCACGGTCACCATGGGGTGCTTCGCAGGGATGGTGATGTGGGCGCGGGCCTGTCCCTCTTCGGGGGTGCGGCTTACGGGTGTCTGTGTCATGGGCCGGCCCTCGGGCCTGAATCTCATCCCACTTCTTCGCTCGCGTGATGGTGAGGAGGGCCCGCCGGACGGACCACGCCCGGGGTCCCGACGCCTGCTCCACACGCAGGCCCTGACGCCATCGTAACGGGGGGAGGTGCGGCTGTGGCCAGTGAGTTTCGAGGACGGTACGCCAGACGTGTGGGAGAGGTGCGGGTGCCTGCTCACGGGCTACCGCGGTACCGCGGTAGCCCGTGAGCGGCGGGGTGCCGTTACGCCGGCAGCGGAGCCCCCGGCGGCTCGGGCGGGACGTCGGGGGCGGGGAGGGCGGCGTCGGCCTGCGGTTCTGCGGGGTCGGGTACGGGATCGGGGCCGGGTGCCGGGCCATGGCCTGTGGGGCGGCGGTCCCGGGGTTCGGGTGCGGGCGGCTGGTCGGCGGGCGGGGGCGGGAGGGTCTGGGCGCGCACGTACGCTTCGAGCGCGCGCGAGAGGTCGATCGGCATGGCGAACTCCGGCTTGCCGCTTGGGTGCTGACGTGGGGGGTACGGGCAGCGGGGCAGGCGTCCGTCCGTACGCGAACGGGCCCGCCGCGCGGGCCCTGTCAGCAGCGCAGTACGGCGTACCGCCCCCGGGCCGCGGCGAGCACCGCGGCCTCCGGGGCGTACGGGCACCACGGGGAGCCGGTCTTCCCGGCGCCGCGGGGCATCCGGGGCGCGGGCCAGGCGGCGGCCGCGACGCGGCCGGCGTGGTCGGCGCGCCCGGCCTTCGCCGGCCGCGGCCCGCGCCGGGCGAGGGCGGGCGCGGGGCCGGTGTCCTCGCCGGGGGCCGCTTCGCCGGCGGCTCCGGCCGCCCCGGGGGCGGCGGAGGACGTGGAGTAGCCATCCGCGGCGCTCGCGCGCTCGACGGCTCCGCCGGGCACCAGCAGCACCCCGAGGAGCAGCGCGAGCACGGCGCGCAGGGCGGGCCCGCGGACGAGCGCGGCACGGACGGTCACGACTTCAGGTAACCACGGTGCTACGTTCCGTACAGTCCATCCTGAGGGTGATGTTCCGCGCGCCGCCGCGCCTCCCGTCCGGCGCCCGCGCCGCCCGTCCGGCCCCCGCACGCGCGGCGCACGCCCGCGCCCCAGACGTACGCGCCCACACCCCCGCGCCCCGGCCACACACGTGCCTGATGCCCGCGACGCCCGCGACGGCCCAGCTTCTCTCCCCCGTGTTCTCCCGGGACCTGCCGCCCTGCCGTCCGGGTCCCGGCCCGCCGTCCGCGGCGACCGGTGCCCCCCGGAACGCCGCCGCGAACTCCGCGAGCTCCCGCCGTCCGTCGGCCTTCCGCCACAGCAGCGCCAGTTCGCATGGCGCCAGCCCCCGTACCGGCACCGACACCACGTCCCTCGGCGACCAGCTCGGCCATCGCGCCCGCCGTCGGGCCACGGTCGGCCCGCCACCCGCCGCGGTCGCCGGGACCGGAGCGGCGGCGGGTGCCGGGCGGCGGTCGGGGAGAATGCTCCCCATGACCACCCCTGACACCGGGCACCGCTCCGGCTTCGCCTGCTTCGTCGGCCGGCCCAACGCCGGCAAGTCGACCCTGACCAACGCGCTGGTCGGCCAGAAGGTGGCCATCACCTCCAGCCGGCCGCAGACGACCCGGCACACCGTGCGCGGCATCGTGCACCGCCCCGACGCGCAGCTCGTGCTCGTCGACACCCCCGGCTACCACAAGCCGCGCACGCTGCTGGGCCAGCGGCTCAACGACGCGGTGCGCGCCACCTGGGCCGAGGTCGACGTGATCGGCTTCTGCGCGCCGGCGAACGAGAAGATCGGCCCGGGCGACCGGTACATCGCCGGCGAGCTGGCCGCCCTGCGGCGTACCCCCAAGGTCGCCGTCGTCACCAAGACCGACCTGGCCGACTCCGACACGGTCGCCGCGCAGCTCGTGGCGGTGGACCGGATGGCGAAGGACCTGGGCTTCGAGTGGGCCGAGGTGGTGCCGGTCTCGGCGGTCGAGGGCAAGCAGGTCGGCCTGCTCGCGGACCTGCTGGTGCCGTTGCTGCCGGAGGGCCCGGAGCTGTACCCGGACGGGGAGCTGACCGACGAGCCGGAGCAGGTGATGGTCGCCGAGCTGATCCGGGAGGCGGCTCTGGAGGGCGTACGGGACGAGCTGCCGCACTCGATCGCGGTGGTGGTCGACGAGATGGAGCCGCGCGAGGACCGCCCGGCGGACCGGCCGCTGCTGGACATCCACGCCAACCTGTTCATCGAGCGGGACAGCCAGAAGGGGATCGTCATCGGGCCGAAGGGCAAGCGGCTGAAGGAGATCGGCACCAAGGCCCGCGGGCACATCGAGGCGCTGCTGGGCATGCCGGTGTATCTCGACATCCACGTGAAGGTCGCCAAGGACTGGCAGCGGGACCCGAAGAAGCTGCGCCGGCTGGGCTTCTGAGCCCGAGGAGAACGAGGGGGGTGGTACGCGGGGGCGCGTAGAGGCGCGCGGGTCCCGCGCGCCCCTTACGACGGCGTACGCGCCGACGTCAGCAGCCGCTCGACGTCCGGGGCCGGCAGCAGCAGCGCGTCGCCGACGACGACGAGGGTCTCCCACTCCGGCGGCGTGTACGCCCCGTCCGCGAGCGCGATGCGCGCGCCGCTCAGCAGGATCGACTCCCGCCCGACGGGCACCAGGTGCGGCGCCAGCGGCGCCAGCGTCTCGCGCAGCTCCGCCTCGAAGTTCCGCTGCTCCGGCGGCAGGTCGGCGCACAGTTCTGGCATCCGCCCCGAGTCGGCCTCGATGGCGGCCAGCAGCGTCAGCAACTGCTCCTCGGTGCAGTCGTCGTAGCCCGCGGTGCGCACGGCGGTGACGGCGGTGCAGCGGACGGCGGCGGAGGAGGTGCCGCCGGCGTGCAGGACGGCGAGCGCGACGGCGTGGGTGGCGTCGCGCAGCAGCAGCGCGAAGCGCGTCGAGGTGGGCTCCGCCAGGGACGTGAGGCCGAAGTGGCCGCCGCAGCCGGCGCATTCGACGACGGGTCCCGCGGCGCCGCGCGGCAGCACGGGCACGCCGAGGACGGTGAACCGCCGTCTGCCGCTGCGCCGGCGGTAGTTGCGGTCGCCGCCGCAGCCGGGGCAGAAGAACTCACCGTCCGACTCGGTGTGCCAGGACGTCCGCACGCCGGCGAACCGGCGGAGGATATGCGTCACGTCGACCTCCATCACGCTTCGGCAACGCTGCCGCGCTGACGTGATGCTAACCACACCGGCCGACATCGTCAGCCCTCGTGCACGTCAAGGCGGTGCGAACGAGCCGCGCCCCGCGCCCCGTCCGCGGTCGGACGGCGCGCGGGGCGCTGGGGTCTGTCGTCGATCCCGCGTCGTTCGCCCGCAGGGGGGGGCGGCGCAGGGGGTACCGCCCACGCCCCCAGGGCGTAGGGGGAGGCCGGTGCGTGCGATCGCGAGGCGGACGGTCGTCCGCACAGTGGGCCTGTGCGGTCGATCCCGACAACGCGGCGAGCGTGCGTGCCGGGCTCCCTCACAGCGCGCTGCGCGCACGTGGGCGGTACCCCCAGCCGCAGCCGGGAGACTGAAGACAGACCCCAGGCGCTCCGGGGGTGCCGCGGCGGTCAGCGGGCGGCGCGGTTGACCGCGGAGACGACGGCCTTCAGCGACGCGCGGGTGGTGTTGGCGTCGATGCCGATGCCCCACAGCACCTTGCCGTCGACGGCGACCTCGATGTACGAGGCGGCCTGCGCGCTGGCGCCCTCGCTCATCGTGTGCTCCTGGTAGTCCAGGAGCCGCGCGTCGATGCCGACGCCCTGGAGGGCGTGGAAGAACGCGGAGATGGGGCCGTTGCCGGTGCCGACGAGGGTGGTCCCGGCGCCGTCGACGTCGGCCTGGACGGTGAGGGTGTCGACGCCGTCGCGGTCGGTGGTGGTCTGCCCGCCGCGGAGCTGGATGCGGCCCCAGGCGTTGCCGGGGTTGGGCAGGTACTCGTCGCGGAAGACGTCCCAGATCTGCGCGGGGGTGACCTCGCCGCCCTCGGCGTCGGTCTTGGTCTGGATGATGCGGGAGAACTCCACCTGCATGCGCCGCGGCAGGTCGAGGCTGTGGTCGTGCTGGAGCACGTACGCCACGCCGCCCTTGCCGGACTGGGAGTTGACGCGGATGACGGCCTCGTAGGAGCGGCCCACGTCCTTGGGGTCGATGGGCAGGTACGGCACCGCCCACGCCATCTCCTCGACGGGCTTGCCGGCCTGCGCGGCCTTGGCCTCCATCGCCTCGAAGCCCTTCTTGATGGCGTCCTGGTGGGAGCCGGAGAAGGCGGTGTAGACGAGGTCGCCGATGTAGGGGTGGCGGGGGTGGACGCCCATCTGGTTGCAGTACTCGTAGGTGCGCCGGATCTCGTCGATCCCGGAGAAGTCGATCATCGGGTCGACGCCCTGCGAGAAGAGGTTCATGCCCAGGGTGACCAGGTCGACGTTGCCGGTCCGCTCGCCCTGCCCGAACAGGCAGCCCTCGACGCGGTCGGCGCCGGCCATGAGCGCCAGCTCGGCGGCGGCGACGGCGGTGCCGCGGTCGTTGTGCGGGTGGACGGAGAGGCAGACGTACTCGCGGCGGGACAGGTTCCGCGACATCCACTCGAAGCGGTCGGCGTGCGTCGAGGGCGTGGAGCGCTCGACGGTGGCCGGCAGGTTGAGGATGATCTCGCGGCCGTCCTCGGGCTGCCAGACGTCCATGACGCCCTCGCAGACCTCCAGCGCGAAGTCCAGCTCGGTGTCGGTGAAGATCTCCGGGCTGTACTGGTAGCCGAAGGCCGTACGGTCGTCGAGCAGCTTCTCGGCGTACTCCACGACCAGCCGGGTACCGTCGACGGCGATCTGCCTCACCGCGTCGCGCGAGCCGCGGAAGACGACCTCGCGCCAGACGGGCGCGGTGGCGTTGTACAGGTGGACGGTGGCGCGGTGGGCACCCTTCAGCGACGCCACGGTGCGCTCGATCAGCTCTTCGCGGGCCTGGGTCAGGACGGAGATCGTCACGTCCTCGGGGATGGCGCCGTCCTCGATGATGGAGCGGACGAAGTCGAAGTCCGTCTGCCCCGAGGAGGGGAAGCCGACCTCGATCTCCTTGTAGCCCATGCGTACCAGGAGGTCGAACATGGCGCGTTTCCGCGCCGGCGACATGGGGTCGATCAGGGCCTGGTTGCCGTCGCGCAGGTCGGTGGAGAGCCACCGGGGCGCGTGGGTGATGCGGTTGCCGGGCCAGGTGCGGTCGGGGATGTCGACGGCGTCGTACGGGCGGTAGCGGTGCACGGGCATGCCGGAGGGCTGCTGGCGCACGGTGGCGGCGGTGACGGGCGTACCGCGGCCGACGGCGTTACCGGGGTGGGACATGGTGGCGTGGGCTCCTTCGCGCGAGCTGGTCGTCGACCGACGGGTGGCAGCACCGGACTCCGCGGGGAGGGGGTCGGTCTACGACAGCAGACCCTCGCCGCGGCGGCTAAGAAGAAGCAGCCCGTAACGCACGATGCCGACCAATGTAGCCCAGCCGCGGCGGCGCCGGCCGATCAGTATCACGATGCGAGACCCCGCACGGAGCCCCGGGCGGCCCCCGCCACCCGAAATCGCGAAGAACTCGCTGCGGGGAGTGACAAGTCAATTACTCAGTGACACATTGCAGGGTATGGACGCATCCTCACGTACCCCCGTGTTCTGCACGATCGTGCCGCCCCACATGCTGGACAAGCTGGCCCGCACGGAAGACCCGGCGCTGTCGGCCCGCGCCCGCCGCACCCTGGAGCGCGACGCGCTGCAGCGCACCCGGCGCCGCATCACCACGGTGCGCGGTGCCGCCGCCCCGCGGGCCGCGCGGCAGGCGCCGGACGACGCGAAGCCGAAGCGGACGGTCTACGACGCCGGGCAGACCCAGGACCTGCCGGGCACGGAAGTCCGCAAGGAGGGCGGGGCGGCCGTCGACGACGCCACCGTCAACCGCGCCTACGACGGCCTCGGCGCCACCTTCGACCTGTTCCTCAGCGGCTTCGCCCGCGACTCCATCGACGGCGCCGGGCTGCCGCTGAACGCCACCGTCCACTACGGCGAGGACTACGGCAACGCCTTCTGGGACGGCGAGCAGATGGTCTTCGGCGACGGCGACGGCGAGGTGTTCCTCGACTTCACCCTCGCCGTCGACGTCATCGGGCACGAGCTGACGCACGGCGTCACCCAGTACACCGCGAACCTGGAGTACTTCGGCCAGTCCGGGGCGCTCAACGAGTCGGTCTCCGACGTCTTCGGCTCCCTCATCAAGCAGTACGTCCTCGGCCAGGGCGCCGCCGACGCCGACTGGCTCATCGGCGCCGAGCTGCTGGCGCCCGGCGTGTCCGGCGAGGCGCTGCGCTCGATGAAGGCCCCCGGCACCGCCTACGACGACGACGTCCTCGGCAAGGACCCGCAGCCGGCGACGATGGCCGACTACGTCGACACCTCCACCGACAACGGCGGCGTCCACATCAACTCCGGCATCCCCAACCACGCCTTCTACCTGCTGGCCACCGACCTCGGCGGCAACGCCTGGGAGCGCGCAGGCCGCATCTGGTACGACGTGCTGACCGGCGGCGGCCTCACCACCACCGCCGACTTCGCCGCGTTCGCCGCCGCCACCGTCGCCGCCGCCGAGGCCCGCTACGGCGACGGCGCGGAGCGCACCGCGGTGCTCTCGGCGTGGTCGCAGGTCGGGGTGGACACCGACGCCGAGGCCACGGTGCCGCGGCAGACCCCGGCCCGTGAGGGTGCGGCGCCGCAGGCGGGGTAGGCGTGGGGGCATGCGCATCACCGTCATCCGCACCGGGGGCTTCGCGGGCCTGACCCGCGAGGCGACCCTGGACACGGCCGGCCGCGCGGACGCGGCCGGCCTGGAGGCGCTGGCCGGCCGGGTGCTCGCGGAGGGCGGCGCGGCCCCGCCCGCGGGCGTGCCGGACGGCTTCGCGTACCGCGTCACGGCCGGCGGCCGCACCGTGCACTTCGCCGACCCGAAGCTGACCGACGCGCAGCGCGCGCTCGTACGGACGGTGCTGAAAGAGGGTGCCTAGTACTCCCCGGGGTACTCCCCGGGGAGCAGCGGCGGCCGCGGGCCACCCCGTGCAGTAGGCGAGGTTTCGCACCCGGGAGCGAAGCCCGGTGCCGGATCGCCGGGGGAAGCTGGGCGCAGTCCAGTTGCCTCCCGGAGGGAGAGCCCGCCATGGGCGCCGTATCCGCACCACCAGAAGCGCCGCCAGGCCCCGCGACGAGACGGGGGCGCCGCTGGCTGCCCTGGGCCGTGCTCGGCCTGTGGGTCGCGATCCTCGCCCTGGCCATGCCGTTCGGCAGCAAGCTCGGCGACGTCAGCCGCGACCGCGCCGTCGACTACCTGCCCGGCAGCGCCGACTCCACCCAGGTGTCGCAGATAGCCGAGGACATGCCCGGTGGCGACACCCTCGACGGCATCCTCGTCTACCAGCGCGACGGCGGCATCACCGCCGCCGACCGCGAACTGGCCGCCGAGCACGCCGGCGCCGTCGCCGACCGGTTCGAGCTGGCGAAGGACGGCACGCCGCAGGCCGTGCCCGCCGAGGACGGCAGCACGCTGATGCTGCCGTTCTCCGTCGTCGGCCTGCCCGACGAGGATGCCCAAACGGCGGCCGTCGAGGAGATCCGCGAGGAGGCCGTCGCGGATCCCCCCGAGGGCCTGTCCGTCGAACTCGGCGGCCCCGCCGGCGTCCAGGCCGACTCCGAGGCGGTCTACGAAGAGGTCGACGGCACCCTGATGTACGCCACGGCGGGCATCGTGACGATCCTGCTGATCCTCACCTACCGCAGCCCGTTCCTGTGGCTGCTGCCGCTGGTCTGCGTGGGCGTCGCGTCGATGAGCGCGATGGCCGTCGTCTACGGCCTCATCCAGGCGTTCGACCTGACGGTCAACTCGATGAGCTCCGCGGTGATGACGGTGCTCATCTTCGGCGCGGGCACCGACTACGCGCTGCTGCTCGTCGCCCGATATCGCGAGGAACTGCGCCGCACCACCGACCCGCGGGAAGCGATGCTGACGGCCGTACGCAACTGCGGCCCGGCGATCCTCGCCTCCTCCGGTACGGTCGCGGCCGGCCTGATCTGCCTGCTGGCCGCGGACCTCAACTCCAGCGCGGGTCTCGGCCCGGTCGGCGCGGTCGGCGTGGTGTGCGCGCTGGCGGTCATGACGACGCTGCTGCCGGCGCTGATGGTCCTCTTCGGCCGCCGCATCTTCTGGCCGCTGGTCCCCGCCTACGGCAGCGAGCCCAAGCGGCGCGGCTTCTTCGACCGGATGGGCTCCTCGGTGGGCCGCCGCCCGGCGGCGATCCTCGTGGGCGGCGTGGTGCTGCTGGGCGCGCTGGCGCTCGGCGCGTTCAACCTGCCGGGCAACCTCAAGCAGGAGGACGCCTTCACCGACAAGCCCGAGTCGATCACCGCGATGGAGAAGCTGAAGGACGCCTATCCCGAGCAGAGCGCCCAGGCGATCGTCGTCGTCGCCAAGGACGCGGGGGCGGACGCGGCGCTGTCGGCGGCACGGGGCGTCGAGGGCGTCGCCTCCGCGGAGCTGGCACGCTCCGGCAACGGGTTCAGCGAGATCACCGTCTACGCCGCCGACCCGCCGCAGTCCGCGGGGGAGGACCGTACGATCGCGGACCTGCGCTCCGAACTGGGCGCGGTCGACGGCGCCGACGCCATGGTCGGCGGGCCCAGCGCCGAGGCGCTGGACCTGGCGGAGGCCAACTCCGGCGACCGCAAGCTCGTCATCCCGCTCACCCTGGCCGCCGTCCTGGTCATCCTCGTCGTCCTGCTGCGCAGCCTGGTGGCGCCGCTGGTGCTGACCGTCGCCGTGGTGGCGTCGTGGGGCGCGGCGATGGGCATCGGCGGCCTGATCTTCGAGCCGGTCATGGGCTATCCGGGCATCGGCGGCGAACTGGCGCTGCTCACCTTCGTCTTCGGGGTGGCGCTGGGTGTCGACTACGGCATCTTCCTGCTGCACCGGATGCGCGAGGAGGCCATGAACGGCGCCGGCACCCGCACCGCGGCGCTCACCGCGCTGCGCCGCACCGGCGGCGTGATCGCCTCGGCGGGCCTGGTGCTGGCGGCGACGTTCGCGGCGCTGGCGACGATGCCGATGGTGATGATGTTCGAGCTGGGTTTCGTCGTCGCGGTCGGCGTGCTGCTGGATACGTTCCTGGTACGCACGTACCTGGTGACGTCCGCGAGCTGGCTGCTGGGCAAGAAGATCTGGTGGCCGGGACCGCTGTCGAAGCGCGAGGAGGCACCGCCGCCCGCTCCCGGCGAGCGGCAGGAGCCGGAACCGGCGGGCGCGGGCGCGGCACGCTAGCACCGCCCCGCCACGGCCGTACGCACCGTACGGCCCCCCGCCCCGGCCGGGCGGCGGTCCCGAGAGGCCGCCGCCCTGCCGGGCCCGGCCGTTTCCGCGCCCCGCGGGCGTGCGGGAACCGCCCGCCCGTACCGAGGAGTTTCGCCTGAGGAGACGTAGGCGAGGATGGTGGTCATGCAGTCAGCGAGGACCCCGCTGAGCGGGCTGAAGAAGCCGACGCGCCGGGACGTTCTGTTCACCGCGCTCGTCGGCGTCGTCGTCGCGTGCCTGGCGCTGTTCGGCGGCGTCGGGGAATCCGCGCACCGGCCGGACGCCTTCGGCTGGCTGCTGCTGTTCGTCATGGTGGCGGTGCTGGCCTGGCGCCGCCACTACCCGATGGCCGTCTTCCTCGTCTCCGTCCTGCCCGAGGCGCCGTACCACATCCTCGACAACATCCACAGCGCGCCGACGCCCACCATGATGGTCGCCGTCTACTCCCTCGCCGTCGCCGGACCCCGGCTGCGGACGCTGCTGATCACCTGCGGGCTCGTCGTGCTGGCCGTCACCATGCTGACGCTGCGCAACGCCGACCAGGGCGCGGAACTGCTGCGCACCTCCGGCTGGGTCATGTCGGTGGCGCTGCTCGGCGAGGCGGTGCGGGTGCACCGCAACTACGTCGGCGCCATCGTCGAACGCGCCGAACGCGCCGAGCGCACCCGGGAGGAGACCGCGGCCCGCCGGGTCGCCGAGGAGCGGCTGCGCATCGCCCAGGACCTGCACGACCTGCTGGCCCACAGCATCACCCTCATCGGCGTGCAGACGTCGGTGGCCGCGCACCTGCTGGTCGCCGACCCCGGCAGGCTGGACCGCGCGGCGCTGGCCGACGCCCTCGACGGCATCGCGGGCACCTGCCGCGACTCCCGCGTGGAACTGCGCACCACGCTGCAGGTGCTGCGCGGCGGCGACGCCGTCGACGGCACCCGGCCGCCGCCGGGCCTGGCGGGTCTGGACGACCTGGCGGCGGCGGCGCGCTCCGGCGGCGCCGAGCTGCGCCTGGACGTCGCCGACGCCGCCCGCGACGTGCCGCGGGGGGTGGGGGCGGCCGCGTACCGGATCGTGCAGCAGTCGCTGACCAACGCCGTGCAGCACGCCGGGTCCGCGGTGCACGTGCGGGTCGCCGTCA
Organism: Streptomyces sp. CMB-StM0423; assembly: GCF_002847285.1. Classification (NCBI taxonomy): domain Bacteria; kingdom Bacillati; phylum Actinomycetota; class Actinomycetes; order Kitasatosporales; family Streptomycetaceae; genus Streptomyces; species Streptomyces sp. CMB-StM0423. Next base: position 5,862,052 of record NZ_CP025407.1, read on the forward strand.
CGTACGACGAGGGGGCGGGCGAGCTGCGTATCGCCGTCGTCGACGACGGGCCGGACCACCCGGCGAAGGCCGCCGCCGCGCCGGCCGCGGGCGCCGGTGCGCGCCCCGGCTACGGCATCGTCGGCATGCGCGAGCGGGCCCGCAGCGTCGGCGGCACCCTGGAGGCGGCCCGCCGCACGGACGCCGCGGGCTTCGCGGTCACCGCGGTGCTGCCCTGCGTACCGGGCGGCCCCGAGGGCGTCGAGACCGTGGAAGCGGACCCGGCGGAACCCGCAGCACCCGCCGCGCCCGCGGACCAGGCGGCCCCCGCCGGCCGGCCCGGGGCCCGTACCGCCTTCACCGACAGGAGCCGCACCGCATGACCGCGCAGCCCATCCGCGTCCTGCTCGCCGACGACCAGACCCTGGTGCGCAAGGCGTTCGCCATGCTCGTCGACTCCGCCGCCGACATGGAGGTCGTCGGCGAGGCGGGCAACGGCCGCGAGGCCGTGGCGCTGACCCGCAGCGAGCGCGTCGACCTGGTGGTGATGGACCTGCGGATGCCGGAGCTCGACGGCATCGAGGCGACCCGGCTCATCGCCGCCGACGAGGACCTGGCGGGCGTCCGGGTCCTGGTCCTCACCACCTACGACACCGACGAGCACATCATGGCCGCGCTACGCGCCGGCGCCTCCGGCTTCCTCGTCAAGGACACCCAGCCGGCGGCGCTGCTGGAGGCCATCCGCACCGTCGCCGCCGGCGACGCGCTGCTCTCGCCCGGCCCCACGGCCCGCCTCATCGAGCGCCTGGTGCGGCTGCCGGAGGCGCCGCAGCCGGCCGCGACGCAGCACGGCGGGGCGGCGCTGGGCGCGCTGTCGGAGCGCGAGCGGCAGGTGCTGGTGCTGGTGGCGCGCGGGCTGAACAACACCGAGATCGCCGAGTCGCTGGCGCTGTCGCCGCTGACGGCCAAGACCCATGTGAGCCGGATCATGGGCAAGGTGGGCGCCCGCGACCGGGCGCAGTTGGTGGTCATCGGCTACGAATCGGGGCTCATCACTCCCGGATCTTCCTCATCTTCCGGATGAACCTCCCGTATCACACGTAGGATGTCCCTCCTTGTGCGTACGATACCGCCATGCCCCAGGAGCTGAAGCACCCCCAGCCGCGTTCGGACCGAAGGAAGCGCATGGGCGGCCAGATCCAGCGCGAGATCATGCAGCTCATCCTCGACCGGGGGCTGCGCCCCGGCGCGGTGCTGCCCACCGAGACCGAGCTGATGGACGACCTGGGGGTGAGCCGCAACTCGGTGCGCGAGGCGCTCAAGGCGCTGCAGGCCCTCGACATCGTCGAGATCCGCCACGGCTACGGAACCTACGTCGGCGAGGCGTCGCTCACGCCGCTCGCCGACGGGCTGACGTTCCGCACCCTGGTGCAGCTCGGCGGCGACGACGCGCACGCCCTCACCGAGATCCTCCAGGTCCGCGAAATACTCGAAGAGGGCCTGATCAGCCGGGTGGTGGAGAGCATCCCCGAGGAAGACCTCGACGCGCTGGACACCATCGTCGCGCGCATGGAGACCCGCGCCGGGCAGGGCGAGGTCTTCCCCGAGGAGGACCGCGAGTTCCACGAGGTCCTCTACCGCTCGATAGGCAACACCCTGGTCCCGCAGCTCCTCAGCGCGTTCTGGAACGTCTTCCACCGCGTCGCCGGCGCCCGCGGCTGGGCCGACGACCCCTCGCCGCTGGGCACCGCCCGCCGCCACAAGGAGATCGTCGCCGCGCTGCGGGCCCGCGACCGCGAGCACGTACGGGCCGCGATGACCACCCACTTCCGCGGCATCGAAGCGCGCGCGGGGAAGGCGATGCGCGGCGTCGGGTGAACGGCGCAGGCATGAGCAGAAGGTGAACTGCGGGTAGCTGCGGACGGACCCTTGACCGTACGGGGGGCTGCCTTTACGTTACGCCGGTGGACATCCCACGTCCTACGTAGGACATGGGGTATCCACCGCTGTCCGCGTCACCCCGACGTGCCCGATGTGCTCGATGCGCCCGACGTATCCCGACGAAAGCGAGACGCACCATGCAGCCACGCCTCGCACCTGCCGCAGACCGCTCCCGCCGAAGAAGCCCCCGCCGCGCCACCGCCCTCGCGGCGTGCGCCGCGGTCCTCGGCGCCGGCCTGACCGCACTCGCCCCCCACGCCAGCGCACAGGACCCCGGAAAAACAGCAGCAGCACCCGAGTTCAGCCAGGAAGTGCTCTTCCAGGGCGGCACCGGCGGCTACTTCTGCTACCGCATCCCCGCCGTCGTCGAAGCCGCCGACGGCACCCTCCTCGCCTTCGCCGAAGGCCGCGTCGCCAGTTGCGCCGACAAAGGCGACATAGACATCGTGCTCCGCCGCTCCACCGACGGCGGCGCCACCTGGAGCGCCCCGCAGGTCGTCCTCGCCGGCGACGGCGACACCCGCGGCAACCCCGCCCCCGTCGTCGACCGCGAAACCGGCCGCATCTCCCTCCTCAGCACCCACAACCCCGGCGCCGACGACACCGTCCGCACCCCCTACCTCCAGCACTCCACCGACAACGGCCGCACCTGGAGCGCCGCCCGCAACATGGCCGCCGAACTCTCCAAGCCCGAATGGGACCGCTGGTACGCCACCGGACCCGGCCACGGCCTCCAGCTCACCACCGGCGACCACGCAGGACGCCTCCTCGTCGGCGGCAACCACCAGGGCCTCGACGGCCGCCAGGGCGCCCACCTCCTCTACAGCGACGACGGCGGCCTGAACTGGCAGCTCGGCGCCGACGACACCCGCGCCGTCCAGCCGCCCGACGTCAAACCCCAGGAACTCAGCCTCTTCGAACGCCGCGACGGCTCCGTGTACGCCGCCGCCCGCGACGAACGCGGCACCGACCCCGGCAACCGCGCCGCCGCCGTCAGCAGCGACGGCGGCACCACCTTCGACGCCCCCTTCGCCACCACCCCGGACCTCGTCAGCCCCGTCGTCCAGGGCGCCACCCTCCGCCACGGCGACCAGGTCCTCGCCTCCCTGCCCGCCCACCCCGCCGACCGCAAGGTCATGTCCGTACGCGCCTCCCGCGACGACGGCGCCACCTGGGAACCCTGGCAGCAGGGCCGCGTCATCCACTGGGGCCCCACCGCCTACTCCGACATGGCCGGACTCGACGGCGACCGCGTCGGCCTCCTCTACGAAGCCGGCGCCGCCGGCCCGTACGAGACGATCCGCTGGGCCCGCTTCAACGACGCCTTCCTCGACCAGCCCAACGACGACCCGCCGCAGCCCCCCGCCCCCGCCCCCGGCGCGACCACCCCCGACGTCTCCCGCAGCGGCAACACCGCCTACGTCCGCGGCAGCTCCCACCTGCGCCCCGGACAGTTCGGCCAGTCCCTCTACCTCGACAACGCCGCCCCCCACGTCGACGCCCGCGTCGAAGTCCCCTGGAACGACTCCCTCGACGTCGGCGACGGCGACTTCACCTGGACCGGCTGGTTCAAGTACGGCCGCACCAACGGCGCCCACGTGATCATGTGGGCCTACGGAGTCGGCGGCAACGCCCCCTCCGTCTGGCTGCGCGCGGAACCCGAGCAGAACCGCATCATCGCCCGCATGCAGATGGAACAGGCCGCCGTCAGCGTCCAGACCACCGGCGCGTACAACGACAACGCCTTCCACTTCGTGACCCTGCAGCGCGCCGGCGGCGAGCTCACCCTCAGCGTCGACGGCACCTCCTACGCCGCCGACGCCCCGCCCGGCTCACCCACCGCGGGCAGCGAGTTCGGCATCGGCGGCATCGACGTCGGCCAGCGCCTCGACGGCGCCAACCGCTTCCACGGCTACCTCGACGACATGCGCGTCTACGACCGCGCCCTCAACCGCGGCGAGCTGACCGCCATCCGCAAGGACAACGCCCCCGTCCCCAGAGGCCAGCAGCTCCGCCTCCCCCTCGACACCGTCAACCCGCAGTAGCAGACGCGGCCACGCCGGCCCGGGCGGCCAACCGCCCGGGCCGGCCCTCCGCCGCCGCCCGCCGCCCGCACCGCGCCGGGCGCGAAACCCGTCACGTAGGCAAGAATGGGGCCCATGACCCTGTTCCGCGACGACGGCATCGTGCTGCGCACCCAGAAACTGGGCGAAGCGGACCGGATCATCTCCCTCCTCACCCGCGGCCACGGCCGCGTCCGCGCCGTCGCCCGCGGCGTAAGGCGCACCAAGTCGAAGTTCGGCGCCCGCCTCGAACCCTTCAGCCACGTCGACGTCCAGTTCTTCGCCCGCGGCGGCGACCTCGTCGGCCGCGGCCTGCCCATGTGCACCCAGACCGAGACGATCGCCCCCTACGGCGCCCCCATAGCCGCCGACTACGCCCGCTACACCGCCGGCACCGCCATGCTGGAGACCGCGGAACGCTTCACCGACCAGGAAGGCGAACCCGCCACCCAGCAGTACCTGCTCCTCGTCGGCGCCCTGCGCACCCTCGCCGGCGGCGCCCACGCCCCCCAGCTCGTTCTCGACGCCTACCTGCTGCGCTCCCTCGCCGTCAACGGCTACGCCCCCAGCTTCGGCGACTGCGCCCGCTGCGGCCTCGACGGACCCCACAGGTTCTTCTCCGTCAACGCGGGGGGAGTGCTGTGCGGCGATTGCCGCGTGCCCGGTAGCGTCGTACCGTCACCCGAAGTACTTGCGCTGCTCGGCGCACTCCTGACCGGCGACTGGCACACCGCCGACCGCTGTGGAGCACATCACGTCAAAGAAGGCAGCGGCCTCGTCGCCGCCTATCTGCACTGGCACCTGGAGCGGGGCCTGCGCTCACTGCGCCACGTCGAAAGGTAGCCGGGCGGAACCGCCCCGCCCTGAGACGGGCCCCGGGCGGGCAGAAGCCGGGCAGCAGGGAAAAAACGGACGGGAACGACACGGCCCACGCCGAGGAACGGGAGAGCACGGCACATGGCACGACGAGGGATCCGCGGCACGTCCCTGACGCGGCACCGCCGCTCCTACCGGCCCCCCGAGCCGCACCCCTCCGGCGCCCGCGCGCCGAAGCTGCCCGGCGAACTGGTCCCCGGGCACGTCGCGATCGTCATGGACGGCAACGGCCGCTGGGCCAAGGAACGCGGCCTGCCGCGCACCGAAGGCCACAAGGTCGGCGAAGCCGTCGTCCTCGACGTCGTCAAAGGCTGCCTCGAACTCGGGGTGAAGAACCTCTCCGTCTACGCCTTCTCCACCGAGAACTGGAAGCGCTCACCCGACGAGGTGCGCTTCCTCATGAACTTCAACCGCGACGTCATCCACCGCCGCCGCAGCGAACTCGACGCCATGGGCGTACGCATCCGCTGGGCCGGCCGCATGCCCAAACTGTGGAAGAGCGTCGTCCAGGAACTCCAGGTCGCCGAGGAGCAGACCACCGACAACGACGCCATGACCCTCTACATGTGCGTCAACTACGGCGGCCGCGCCGAGATCGCCGACGCCGCCGCCGGCATCGCCCGCGACGTCGCCGCCGGCCGCCTCGACCCCAAGAAGGTCAGCGAACGCACCTTCGCGAAATACCTCTACCACCCCGACATGCCGGACGTGGACCTGTTCATCCGGCCCTCCGGCGAGCGGCGCACGTCCAACTACCTGATCTGGCAGAGCGTCTACGCCGAGATGGTCTTCCAGGACATCCTGTGGCCCGACTTCGACCGCCGCGACCTGTGGCGCGCCTGCGTCGAGTACGCCTCCCGCGACCGCCGCTTCGGCGGCGCCATGCCCAACGACACCGACACCGGCTTCGACACCGGCTTCGACGACGAGGCGCACAGCCGCTGACACCGGCGCCCGGCAGCCGGCAGGCGGGGCCGGCAAAACAGGTCCCGTACGACCCGGGTGGTGCCCCCGCACCGCGGGCCGCGGCGCGCACGGCGCGCCCGTACCCGTACCGCCGCGGTCAGTCCCGCGCCTGCGCCGCGCACTCCGCGCACGTACCGAAGACCTCCACGGTGTGCGCCACGTCCACGAACCCGTGCTCCGAGGCGATCGACTCCGCCCAGCGCTCCACCGCGGGACCGTCGACCTCCACCGCCTTGCCGCACACCCGGCACACCAGATGGTGATGGTGCTCACCGGTGCTGCACCGGCGGTACACCGCCTCACCCTCCGTCGTCCGCAGCACGTCCACGTCGCCCGCGTCCGCCAGCGACTGCAGCGTCCGGTACACCGTCGTCAGCCCCACCGACTCGCCGCGATGCCGCAGCATGTCGTGCAGCTCCTGGGCGCTGCGGAACTCGTCGACCTCCGCCAGCGCCGCGGCCACCGCCGCCCGCTGACGCGTCGACCGGCCGCGTACCGGGGGACCTGCGGTCGTCACCCTTGCCTCCTGCTGCTCGCTCGAAGCCCTGTCCGCCCCACGAGCCGCCATTGTGCCAGCAGCACCCGCGGAAACGGACACAGCCGCCGCAGCCGTCCTCACCGCGCCCCACCTCCGACCCGCTCACCCGGCCCCGCCGCGACCGGCCCCCCGGCCCCGGCCACCGCCGCGCCACCCGACCGCGAACGCAGCCTCGCCAACGGCACCGCCAACGCCGTGACCAGCAAAAACAGCCCGAGCGCAAACAGTACGATCGTCGCCCCCGGCGGCACGTCCACGTAGTACGAGAACACCGTCCCCGACAGCGTCGTCACCACCCCCATCGCCACCGCCAGCGCCAGCGTCGCCGCGAACGCGCGCGTCGCCTGCTGGGCCGCCGCCACCGGAATCACCATCAGCGCACTGACCAGCAGCAGCCCCACGACCCGCATCGCCACCGTCACCGTCACCGCCGCCGTCACCGCGAGCAGCAGGTTCAGCGACCGCACCGGCAGCCCCGTGACCTTCGCGAACTCCTCGTCCTGGCAGATCGCGAAGAACTGCCGCCGCAAACCCAGCGTCACCAGCAGCACGAACACCGACAGCCACAGGATCGCCGTCACATCGGAATCCGACACCGTCGTCACCGAACCGAACAGATACGTGGTCAGATTCGCCGTCGACCCGTTCGGCGCCAGATTGATCAGCAGCACACCGCCCGCCATGCCCCCGTAGAAGAGCATCGCCAGCGCCAGATCACCGCGCGTGTGCCCGTACGAGCGGATCAGCTCCATCGCCACCGCGCCCGCCGCCGCCACCAGCACCGCCGTCCACACCGGGCTCGTGTTCAGCAGGAACCCCAGCGCCACCCCCGTCAGCGCCACATGCCCGATACCGTCACCCATGATCGCCTGCCGGCGCTGCACCAGATAGATGCCCACCGCCGGCGCCGCGATCCCCACCAGCAGCGCCGCCAGCAGCGCCCGCTGCATGAACGGCGGCTCCAGGAACTCCAGCATCATGTCAGCAGCCCCGTCCTGTCCGCCGCGGCCGGCTCGCCCGCACCGCCCGGGTGCGGATGGCACGCCAGATCGTGCACCTGCGCTGCCGCATCCGCCTCCCCGCGCCCGTACTCCCGCACCACCAGACCGTCGCCCAGCACGACCGTACGGTCGATCAGCGGCTGCAGCGGCCCCAGCTCGTGCAGCACCAGCAACACCGACGCCCCGCCATCCACCTGCCCGGCCAGCGCCTCCGCCAGAATCCGCTGGCTCGGCAGATCCACCCCGCCCAGCGGCTCGTCCATGATCAGCAACTCCGGCTCCGCCGCCAGCGCCCGCGCGATCAGCACCCGCTGGTGCTGCCCGCCGGACAAACGATTCACCGACTCCTTCGCCCGGTCCGCGAGACCCACCACCTCAAGCGCCCGGTCCACCGCCGCCCGGTCCGCCCGCCCCAGCGGCCGCAGCCGCGACCGCGAAAGACGCCCGGACGACACCACCTCCCGCACCGACGCCGGCACCCCGGACGCCGCCGTCGAACGCTGCGGCACGTACCCGATCCGCCGCCACTCACGGAACCGCCCCAGCGGCGTCCCGAACAACTCCAGCTCACCCGACGCCAGCGGCACCCGGCCCACCACGGCCCGCACCGTCGTCGACTTCCCCGAACCGTTCGCCCCCAGCAGCGCCACCACCTCGCCGCGGCCCACCGCCAGATCCACCCCGCCCAGCACCGCGCGCCCGCCCAGCGACGCGCGCGCACCGCGCAGACTCACCACCGGCTCCACACCCGCTCCCTCCGCCGAGACCCCGCTCACTTCGCCCCCAGCGCCTTCTGCAGCGCCCCGAGGTTCGCCTCCATGATCTCGAAGTAGTCGTCACCCCTGGACTTGTCCGTCACGCCCTCGATCGGGTCGAGCACATCCGTCTCCAGACCCAGGTCACCCGCGAGGGTGCGCGCCGTCTTGTCGCTGACCAGCGTCTCGAAGAACACCGTCGTCACCCCGTCGTCCGCCGCGATGTCCTGCAACTGCTGCATCCGCGCCGCGCTCGGCTCCGACTCCGGGCTCAGCCCCTTGATCGACTCCTGCACCAGGCCGTAGCGGTCGGCGATGTAGCCGAACGCGGCGTGCGTCGTGATGAACGTGTCCGTACCCCGGTTCTCCAGCCCCGCGGCGAACTTCCCGTCCAACTGCCGCAGCCGGTCCGCCAGCTCCGCGGCGTTCTTCTCGTACGCCTTCGCGTGGTCCGGGTCCGCCTCCGCCATCGCCTTGCCGACGCCCTCGGCGACCTCCGCGTAGCGCACCGGGTCCAGCCAGATGTGCGGATCCGTCCCCCCCTCGCCGCCGTGGCCGTGCCCCTCGTGACCGCCGTCGGCCTCCTCCTCCGCGTGGCCCCCGTCGTCCTGCGCGTGGCCGTCGCCTTCCTCCTCGCCGCCGTGCTTCTCCAGCGACGTGAACTCCGACGCCTCCACGACATGCTCCGCGCCCGACTGCTCGATGGCCTCGTCCACCGCCGGCTGCATGTCCTTCAGATAGACGATCAGCCCCGCGTCCGCGAGGTCCCCCGTCTGCCGCGGGCTCAGCTCCAGATCGTGCGGCTCCGTCCCCGGCTTCGTCAGCGTCGAGACCTCCGCGTTCTCGCCGCCTATCTCCTCGGCCAGGAACTGCATCGGATAGAACGACGCGGTCACCCGCAGCCTGCCGTCCTCCGTCGTGGTGCCCGAAGCCCCGTCGCCGCAGGCGGACAGGGCCAGCAGCGCGGCCGCGGACAGCGCCGCGGCGGCGGCGGGGGTGAGACCGGATATGGACCGGCGGGAAGCTCTCATGACACTCATTTTCATCAAAGATGGAAACGATTGTCAAAAATATTTACGGGCGGTACCCTCCGGCCCACCGCGGGACCACCCCGGGGCGGCCCGCCGCCCCCCATGCCTCCGCCCCGCCCGCCCCCCGATTTGAAACCAAGGGCACCGCCGCCGGTAACCTGGAGCACCGCTTCGTCGTCGTAATGAAGAGAGCACCGTGGCCGCCGACAAGATCGACACCATCGTCAGCCTGAGCAAGCGCCGTGGCTTCGTCTACCCGTGCAGCGAGATCTACGGCGGCCAGCGCGCCGCCTGGGACTACGGCCCCCTCGGCGTAGAGCTCAAGGAGAACATCAAGCGCCAGTGGTGGCGCCACATGGTCACCTCCCGCGACGACGTCGTCGGCCTCGACTCCTCCGTCATCCTCGCCCGCGAGGTCTGGGAAGCATCCGGTCACGTCGCCACCTTCACCGACCCCCTCACCGAATGCACCTCCTGCCACAAGCGCTTCCGCGCCGACCACCTCGAAGAGGCATACGAGGCCAAGCACGGCCACCCCCCCACCGGCGGCCTCGCCGACATCAACTGCCCCCACTGCGGCAACAAGGGCGGCTTCACCGAGCCCAAGCAGTTCTCCGGCCTCCTCTCCACCCACCTCGGCCCCACCCAGGACGCCGGCTCGGAGACCTTCCTGCGCCCCGAAACCGCCCAGGGCATCTTCACCAACTTCATGCAGGTCCAGACCTCGTCCCGGAAGAAGCCCCCCTTCGGCATCGCCCAGACCGGGAAGTCCTTCCGCAACGAGATCACCCCCGGCAACTTCATCTTCCGCACCCGCGAGTTCGAGCAGATGGAGATGGAGTTCTTCGTCAAGCCCGGCGAAGACGAGACCTGGCACGAGTACTGGATGCAGCAGCGCTGGAACTGGTACACCGGCCTCGGCATGCAGGAAGCCAACCTCCGCTGGTTCGACCACCCCAAGGACAAGCTCTCCCACTACTCGAAGCGCACCGTCGACATCGAGTACCGCTTCGACTTCGCCGGAAGCACGTGGGGCGAACTCGAAGGCATCGCCAACCGCACCGACTTCGACCTCAAGGCCCACTCCGCCGCCTCCGGCCAGGACCTCTCCTTCTTCGACCAGGAAGCCGGCGAACGCTGGACCCCCTTCGTCATCGAACCCGCCGCCGGCGTCGGCCGCACCATGCTCGCCTTCATGCTCGACGCCTACGTCGAAGACGAAGCCCCCAACGCCAAGGGCAAGATGGAAAAGCGCACCGTCATGCGCCTCGACCCCCGCCTCGCCCCCGTCAAGGCCGCCGTCCTGCCCCTCTCCCGCAACCCCGAACTCTCCCCCAAGGCCAAGGGCCTCGCCGCCGACCTCCGCGGCCACTGGAACATCGAGTTCGACGACGCCGGCGCCATCGGCCGCCGCTACCGCCGCCAGGACGAAATCGGCACCCCCTACTGCATCACCGTCGACTTCGACACCCTCGACGACAACGCCGTCACCGTCCGCGAACGCGACACCATGAAGCAGGAGCGCGTCTCCCTCGACCAGGTCGGCACCTACCTCGGCGGCCGCCTCCTCGGCTGCTGACCCACCCGCCACACCACGACGGCGCCCCCCCGGCCGGGGGGGGGCGCCGTCGCCGTATGCGCGGACCGCACGGAAACCGCGAGCCAGGACCGCACGGGAGCCGCGTGCGCAGACCGTACGGAATCCGCCCAGCAAGCTGCGGCACGCGGGCCCCTTGCTGCACACTGAGCCCCACCGCCAGGCCAGAAGGAGCCACGCACAGCACGAACAAGCAGCAGCAGGAGGCGCGCCATGCACGCGAGGGCCACCAGCCGGGTCACCGCCACCGACCCCGACGGCCACGAACACACCGTCCACGTCACCGGCGCCGGCGCCCGGCGCACACTCCGCTGCGAAAGCTGCGACTGGACCAGAGCCGCCCAGTTCCTGCCCTGGCTCAAAGCAGAAGAACACCTCGCGGAAGCACACGAAGCCGCCGCCGGAACCGGATCCAACGACGGTGCGCCGCCCGCGTCAGGGACGTAGCGGCCACCTCAGGGGCGCAGCACCCGCGTCAGGGACGTAGACCCCGCACCACCACATCCACCACCAGCGCGAACTCCGCCGCCACCCCCGGCTCCTCCCAGTCCGGCGCAAACGCCGGATCATGGAACCGGCGCGTCGCATCGAACACCGCCCGCGCCACCCCCTCCACCGAACGCCGCGCCGCCTGCGCCACCGCCGTCCCCTCCGCATCCCCCGCCGCCACGGCCGGCGGCACCGACAACACCCCCTGACGCACCCCGTCCTCCAGGATCAGCGTCAACTGCCCCGTCAGCTCCGCGATATGCCGCGCCACCACACCCGCCACCGTCGCCGCGCCCGCCGCCCCCGCCGCCGCGCCGGCAGCCGGGCCCGTACGGGCCGCGGAGCCGCTGTCGCCGATCAGCGCCATGTACGTCGCGAACATCTCCGGATCGGCATGCGCCTTGTCCCGCTTCGCGTCGAACAACTCCGCCAGCCACCGCCGCAACCGCACATCCGCGGGACCCTCCGCCGCCGCGACCTTCTCCAGCGCCGCCGACGTCCGGTCCAGCCACCGCGCCGCCACCGCCGCGTGCAGCGCCGCCTTGCTCGGAAAATGCCGGTACACCGAGCCGTGGCTCACCCCCAGCACCCGCGCCACGTCCACCACCGTGGCCTTCGCCGGACCATAGCGGCGCAGCACGTCCTCCGTGGCTTCGAGGATGTGCTCGGGGGTCAGGGTCTCGGGCGGCATCGGCGCTCTCCGGCTCTCGGGCTCTCCCGACTGGCGTCGGCTCTGCTACCAGCTTCGCAGCCGCCGCCGACAACGACACACCCGCCGCCGGACCCCGGCCCTCCCGGCGGCGGCACGGGCTCGGGGCGGGGGTGGCACGGGCTCGGGCCGGGGGCGGGGGACCGGGGGACCGGCGGCGGCACCCGGCTGCGCGTCGGCCGTATCGCCGTGGGCTACGCGCCGGCCGTACCGCTCGTCCGCTCGCTGTCCAGCATCGCCATCTGCTCCGGCGCGTACCGCTCCCCGGCCGCCGCGCCCGCCGGCACCGCCTCCTCGATCGCGGCCAGATCCGCCGCGTCCAGCACCACGTCCAGGGCGCCGAGGGACTCCGCGAGCCGGTCGCGGCGCCGTGCACCGACGAGCGGCACGATGTCCTCGCCGCGGCCGAGCACCCAGGCGATGGCGATCTGCGCGACCGTCACCCCCTTGTCGTCCGCGACCCGCCGCAGCGCGTCGACGAGCGCCAGGTTCCGGTCGATGTTCTCGGCGGCGAACCGCGGGGAGTGCGCCCGGAAGTCCTGCGCGCCCATCCCCTGCACGCTCTCGCGGGTCATGTGCCCGCTGATCAGGCCGCGGGAGAGCACGCCGTACGCGGTGACGGAGACGCCCAGCTCGCGGCAGACGGGCAGGATCTCGTCCTCGATGCCGCGGGAGATCAGCGAGTACTCGATCTGGAGATCGGCGACCGGCGCGGTGGCCGCGGCCCGGCGCACGGTCTCCGCGCCGACCTCGGAGAGCCCGATATGCCGCACGTAGCCGGCGTCGATCAGCTCCTGCACCGCGCCGACGGTCTCCTCGACGGGCACGTCGGGATCGAGACGGGCGAGCCGGTAGACGTCGATGTGGTCGGTGCCGAGGCGCTGCAGCGAGTACGCGGCGAAGTTCTTCACGGCGGCGGGCCGGCCGTCGTAGCCGAGGAAGCCGCCGGCGGGGTCGCGCAGGGCGCCGAACTTGACGCTGACGACGGCCTGGTCGCGGCTGCCGGGGCGGGCGGCGAGGGCGTCGCGGATGAGCAGCTCGTTGTGGCCCATGCCGTAGAAGTCGCCGGTGTCGAGGAGGGTCACGCCGGCGTCGAGGGCGGCGTGGATGGTGGCGATGGACTCCTTGCGGTCAACGGGCCCGTAGAGGGCGGACATGCCCATGCAGCCGAGGCCGAGGGCGGAGACGCGGGGGCCGGTGGTGCCGAGGGGGCGAGTCGGGATCGAAGTCATGGCGACAAGTATGGAATGACAGATAACAGATGTCAAAATCTGTCAGCGCTACATTCTCACGTGATCCGGAACACCGCCGTCCCCGCCGCCGTTGACCCCACAGTCCGAGACCGAGGAGTAGCCCATGCGTCGAGTTCGCCCCGCGTCGTTCGGCGCCGAGCCGGCTGGTGCCCGGCTGGCGCGGATTCTCAACTCGCCGAACTACGACCCGGAGGCCGGCGCCTTCCGCAACCCCGTCCCCGCAGGCATCGGCCCGCAGCCCGGCGCCGGTTCCCGCGGTGAGATGTTCCGCGCCCTGCTCCGCCGCGACGGCCGCAAGCCCGCGGGCCCCATCCCCGTGCAGCGCCCCGACCTGTCCGCCCCGCCCGCCGACGGGCTGCGCCTGACCTGGCTCGGCCACGCCACCGTCCTCGCCGAGATCGACGGCCGCCGCGTCCTCTTCGACCCGGTCTTCGGCGAGCGCTGTTCGCCCTTCTCCTTCGCCGGCCCGCGCCGCTTCCACCGCGTACCGCTGCCGACCGGCGAACTCGGCCCGCTCGACGCGGTCGTCATCTCCCACGACCACTACGACCACCTCGACATGTCGACCGTCCGCGAACTCCGCAAGGCGGTCGCCCCCGACGTGCTCTTCGCCGTCCCCCTGGGCGTCGGCGCGCACCTGGAGCGCTGGGGAGTGCCGCAGGACCGCATCGCCGAACTGGACTGGAACGAGTCCACCGAGGCCGCGGGCCTGACCCTCACCGCGACGCCCGCCCGCCACTTCTGCGGCCGCGGCATCCGCAACAAGCAGCGCACGCTGTGGGCGTCCTGGTCCGTCCGCGGCCCGGAGCACCGGGTGTTCCACAGCGGCGACACCGGCTACTTCCCCGGCTTCGCCGGCATCGGCGCGGAACACGGCCCGTTCGACGCGGCGATGGTGCAGATCGGCGCGTACAGCGAGTACTGGCCGGACATCCACATGACCCCGGAGGAGGGCGTACGGGCCCATCTCGACCTGCGCGGCGGGGTGCTGCTGCCGATCCACTGGGGCACGTTCAACCTCGCCCCGCACCGCTGGGAGGAGCCCGCGGAGCGCACCGCCGCCGCGGCGGCGGCAGCGGACGTCCGCGCGGCGATCCCCCGCCCGGGCGAGCCCTTCGAGCCGTCGGCGCAGACGCTGCCGACGACCCCGTGGTGGCAGGAGATCGCCGCCCCCGAGCGCAGCCCCCAGCCGGGGGGCGGCCGCCAGGCCCCGGCGAAGCCGAGCCCCGCGACGGAGCAGTAGGGGGAGCGGGCGCGGGGCGGCGGGGTGCCGGACCCGTGGGGCTAGGGCACGGTTGCGGGCGGGGGTTGGCGGGTTGCGGGGTGGGACGGCAGTGGCATCTCTTGGCCCTCTTCGTGTGCCTCGGCGAAGGCTTTCCGGCCCAGGGCGGCCGTGGCGCGGGTCGTGATGCGGTCCACGTCGCCCCGTTCCGCCGTCGGCAGCGGGGCGCCCGCCGCCGTGCGGAGGGCGGCGGCGGTGCCGAGGAGGCGGGCGGCGGGCACGTGGTTGCCGGTGAGCGTCTCGACGCCCGCCAGGCCCTCCAGCGCCAGCGCGGCGGCCCGCGGGTCCTCCGAGGCGAGCGCCGCGGCCAGCCCCTCGCGCTGGAGGGCACGCGCCTCCTCGACGTCGCCGCGCTGCTCGGCGATGAAGCCCAACTCCGCCGCGATCAGCGCCACCCCGCGCGGAGCCGCGGAGCAGTCGAGTCCCCGCCACCACGTCAGCCACGGGCGCAGATGCGCCTCGGCCGCCTCGGGCCGTCCGGCCCTGCGCGCGACCATGCCGAGGCCGATCTCCGCGAACTCCTCGCCGACCGGGTCGAAGTGCGCGACGGCCAGCGCCATGGCCCGCTCGTGCAGCCGCCGCGACTCGGCCAGGTCGCCGGTGAGCATCGTGATCCGCCCGAGCCCGGTGAGGCGGTACGACTGCTGGGCCCACAGGCCGAGTTCCTCCGCCCGGCGGGCGTCGTCGCGGTGCAGGCGCGCGGCGCGCGCGTAGTCGCCGGTGATCTCGGCGTGCTCGGCCATGGCCTCGCCTGCTTCGAGGCGGCCCCAGTCCTCGCCCAGTTCGTCGAAGATACGGGCGGCGGTCGCGGAGTTCTGTGCGAGCGCGGCCAGTTCGCCGCGGAAGAGCGCCACGGTCGCCATGACGACGAGCGCGGCGGCTTCGCCCCAGCGGTCCCCGCGGGTACGGAAGTCGCCCAGCGCCCGGTCGGCGAACACCGCGGCGCGGGGGATGCTGCCGAAGTTGGCCTCGGCGAAGGCGAGGAACCACACCGCCCGGGTGTCGGCGTCCCGGGGGGCGGTGTGGTCGCCGGTACTGGCCGGCTGCTGACCGGGGCCGCCGCTGTCGTGGGTTTCCCTGGGTACGTACTCCCCGCTGCCGCGGGTCCCGCCGCTGCGCGGGGGGCGGGCAGTGGCGTCGAGCAGGGTGAAACCGGCGTGCCAGGTGGCACCGGTGGCGAGCCGAGCGGCGCCGGGCACGTCCCCGCCACCCGGGGCGTCCGCCCCGCCGCCCGCCTCCGCGGTCCTCGCCGCTTCCAGCGCGCGCGTCAGCGCTCTTGTGCCTTCGCGGTGGCGGCCGCGCAGGAACCAGTACCACGCCAGCGCGTTCGCCAGGCGCAGCGCCAGGGCGGCGGCGCCCGTCGTGGTGGCGGTGTCCAGGGCGCGGCGCAGGTTGGCCGCCTCGGCGTCGAGGACGGTGAGCCAGCGTGTCTGGGTGCGGGTGTAGAGGTGGGGGGCGGCGCGCTCGGCGAGGCCGGTGTAGTGGGTGGCGTGGTGGCGTAGCGCGCGGGGGTGTTCGCCTGCGGCGGTCAGTTCCTCCAGGGCGTAGGCGGCGACCGATTCCAGCAGCCCGTAGCGGGGGCCTTCGGGCCCGGGGGCGGTGACGACGAGGGAGCGGTCGACGAGGCGGGCGAGGAGGTCGGCGACGTCGGCGGGGGCGATGTCCGTTCCGGCGCAGACGGCTTCGGCGGCGGGCAGGGTGGTGCCGGCGGCGAAGACGGAGAGCCGGCGCAGGACGGCCTGTTCCGCGGGGGTGAGGAGTTCCCAGCTCCAGGCGATCGTCGCGCGGAGTGTGCGCTGCCGTTCGGGCGCGTCCCTGCGGGTGCCCGCGGCGGCGAGGACGCGGAACCTGTCGTCGAGGCGTTCGGCGAGGCGGTGGACGCCGAGGGCGCGGACGCGGGTGGCGGCGAGTTCGAGCGCGAGGGGGATGCCGTCGAGGCGGCGGCAGATGGCGGCGACGGCGGCGGTGTTGCCGGGGTCGAGCTGGAAGCCGGGGGCCGCGGCGGCGGCGCGGGCGAGGAAGAGCCGTACGGCGCTGGACTCGTGCAGGCACTCGGCGGCGGGGGCGGTGGCGCTCGGGGCGGTGGCGCTCGGGGTGGGGGTGCCGGCGGCGGTGGTGTGGGCGGGCGGGGTGCCGGGGCGGGGGAGGTCGAGGGGCGGTACGGCGTAGAGGGTTTCGCCGGCGATGGCCAACTGCTCCTGGCTGGTGGCGAGGATGCGCAGGCCGGGTGCTGCGCGCAGGAGGCGGGCGGCGAGCGGGGCGACGGCCTCGACGAGGTGCTCGCAGTTGTCGAGGACGAGGAGGAGGCGTTTGGCGCGTACGGCGTCGGCGAGGACGTCGTGGGTGGGGCGGCCCTCGGTGTCGTGGACGCCGAGGGCCTGCGCGATGACGTCGGCGGGGTCGTCGTAGCAGCGGCGGCCGGCGAGTTCGGCGAGCCATACGCCGTCGGGGAAGTCGCCGGGGAGGCCGGCGGGGGTGTCGGTGAGGGCCTGGGCGGCGGCTTCGAGGGCGAGCCGGGTCTTGCCGACGCCGCCGGGGCCGGCGAGGGTCACGAGGCGTTCGGTGTGGAGGAGTTTGCGTACGTCGGTCAGCTCGCGGTCGCGGCCGATGAGTTCGGTGACGGGCGCGGGGAGGTTGGAGGGCGGCGGGTCGGGGGCGGGTGTGCCGGGGGTTGTGCTCGCCGTACCCGGTGCGGCAGCGGCTGCGCCCGCTTTATCCGGGCCGCCCCCGGTACGCGCGCTCGCTGGCTCCGCGCTCCCTGCCAGCAGCGCGGCGTCCTGCGCCAGGATCGCGCGTTGCAGTGCCGCCACCTCGGGCCCCGGCTCCAGGCCCAGTTCGCGGGCCAGGTGCCGGCGCAGGTCGCCGTAGGCGGCGAGGGCTTCGCTCTGCCGGCCCGCCCGGTACAGCGCGGTCATGTGTGCGGCGCGCAGCCGTTCCCGTAGTGGATGGCGGTCCACGAGGTCGGCGAGTTCGGCGGCGAGGGGGCCGTGCTCGCCGAGGGCGAGCCGGGCGTGGGCCAGCTCCTCGGCGGCGGTGAGCCGGGTCTCCTCCAGCCGCGCGACTTCGGCGCGGGCGAAGTCCTGGTCGGCGACGTCCTCGTAGGCGCCGCCGCGCCACAGCGCGAGGGCTTCGCGGAGTCCCGCCGCCCGTTTCTCCGGGTCTTCGGTCGTACGGGCGCGGGCGAGGAGGGCCGCGAAGCGGCCGGCGTCGACGGATTCGGGGGGCGCGGCGAGGCGGTAGCCGCCGTGTTCGCGTACGACCAGGTCGCGGGCGCCGGGCTCGGCGGCGGCGAGGGCGCGGCGCAACTGCCAGACGCGGGTCTGGAGCGTCGCGGCCGGGTTCGCGGGGAGGCTGCCGGGCGGCCACAGGTCCTCGATGAGGCGGCCGGCGGAGACGGTACGGCCCTCGTGCAGCAGCAGGTCGGCGAGGAGCGCGCGGACCTTGCGCTCGGCGACCTTGACCGGTTCGCCGGCGTCCGTCCACACCGCCAGCGGACCGAGGATCCCGTATCGCATGCGTCAACGGTACGCAGCCGGTCTGACATCCCGCGCCGCCGTGTCCGGGCCGTCACCCGGTGTGCGCCGCGGGCCGCTCCCGGGCGCGGGGGCGCCGGCCGGGAGCGGATCTGGAGTGGACCGAGAGAGGCGGGTCGCACAGTCGGGTCTGTAGCAGCGGGGGACGTGTCCGAACGGCTCGGACCTGCGGCTTCGTATCGCATCGCCCGCCGCGCCAAACCGCATCGGCCGCGCCCCCGGACGAGCCACCCGACCGCCTCGAAGGGATTCCCGTGAACACCGACCTCACCACCGGCACCGACGCCCCCGGCGCCCCCGATCCAGGCGGCGCGGGCGGCACGGGCGCCGCCGGCCCCGGCGAGGGCGCCGGGCTGCGCGCGTGGGCCGGGCTCGCGGTGCTGGCCCTGCCCACCCTCCTCCTCGCCCTCGACGTCTCCGTGCTGCACCTGGCGGTGCCGCATCTGGCGGCCGATCTGCAGCCCGGCAACACGCAGATGCTGTGGATCATCGACATCTACGGCTTCATGATCGCCGGTTTCCTGGTGACCATGGGCACCCTCGGCGACCGCGTCGGCCGCCGCCGGCTGCTGCTGATCGGCGCCGCCGCCTTCGGCGCCGCGTCCGTCGCCGCCGCGTACGCGCCGACCCCGGAGGCGCTGATCGCCGCCCGGCTGCTGCTGGGCGTGGCCGGTGCCACGCTGATGCCGTCGACGCTCTCGCTGATCAGCAATCTCTTCCCCGACCCGCGGCAGCGGGGGCTGGCGTTCGCGATCTGGGCGGCGATGTTCTCCCTGGGCGTCGCGCTGGGGCCGGTGCTGGGCGGCGCGATGCTGGAGTACTTCTGGTGGGGTTCTGCCTTCCTGCTGGGCATCCCGGTGATGGTGCTGCTGCTGGTGGCGGGGCCGCTGCTGCTGCCGGAGTCGCGGGATCCGGACGCGGGCCGGGTGGACGCGGCGAGCGTGGTGCTGTCGCTGGTGACGATGCTGCCGGTGACGTACGCGATCAAGGAGCTGGCGCACGGGCTCGCGGTGCTGCCGCTGCTGGCCGCCGCCGTGGGGGTGGCGGCGGGGACGCTGTTCGTGCGCAGGCAGCGGCGGTTGGCGAACCCGCTGCTGGACCTGGGGCTGTTCGCCGACCGGTCGTTCCGGAGCGCGCTGCTGATCATCCTGGTGGGGACGGTCGCGGTCAGCGGCACGTACCTGTTCGTGACGCAGTACCTGCAGATGGTGGAGGGCCAGTCGGCGCTGCGCGCGGGGCTGTGGCTGCTGCCGCCCGCGGGGGTGCTGATCGCCGCTTCGGTGACGGCGCCGGTGTTCGCGCGGCGGTTCGGTCCAGGTCCCGTGATGGGCGCGGGGCTGGCGGCGTCGGCGGTGGGGTACCTGCTGCTGACCAGGGTCGAGCCGGGCGACGCGGGGGCGATCGCGCTGATCGTCGTGGCGTACGCGCTGGTGAACTCCGGTATCGGTCCTGTGCTGGCGCTGGGTACGGAGATGGTGGTGGGTTCCGCGCCGCCGGAGAAGGCGGGGGCGGCGTCGGCGATCAGCGAGACGAGTTCGGAGCTGGGGGTGGCGCTGGGCGTCGCGGTGCTGGGGAGCGTGGGCACGGCGGTGTACCGGTCGGATGTCGGCGGCGGGCTGCCGGAGGGCACGCCGGAGGCGGCGGCGGAGACGGCGCGGGACACCCTGGCGGGCGCGGTGGCGGTGGCGGAGGAGTTGCCGGGGCAGCGGGGCACGGAGTTGCTGGGTGCGGCGCGGGAGGCGTTCGCGGGCGGTCTCGCGGCGGTGGGCGTGATCAGCGCGCTGCTGGCGCTGTCGGTGGCGGTGCTGGCGATCACGGCGCTACGGGGCGCGGGGGGCGCCGGGGGCGGGGACGGGTCCGGTTCCGGCGCGGAAGACGGGGACGGAGCCGAGGACTTGGCCGGTGCCGGTGCCGGTGCCGGTGCCGAGGTCGGGTCCGGTGCTGGGGACGCGGCCGGAGTCGGGGCCGGTGCCGGAGACGGGGGCGCGGGGAAGTGAGCCGGGGGCGTACGGGGGCGTACCCCGCCCCCGTACCGCCGCGGGCTCCGCGCCCCGCCTGATGCATGCGACTCCGTTGTCACCCGGGCCCGTTAGGCTGCCTTCCGAAGCTTGGACACAGTGCGCGCATCGGACACGGTGCGCGCACCGAACGGCAGAGGGCGGCTGTGGGGGAGAGCGAAGCGGGTGACGGCCGGCGGCTCGCCGGGCGGTATCGCGTGGTGGGGCAGCTCGGCCGGGGCGGCATGGGCACGGTGTGGCGTGCCGTGGACGAGGTCCTGGGCCGCGAGGTCGCGGTGAAGGAACTGCGGGCGTTCGGCGAGGGAGCAGCGCATGACGCGGGCGAGCTGCGGTTAAGGATGCAGCGGGAGGCGCGGGCCGCGGCCCGTGTCGACCACCCGGGCGTGATCGCCGTGCACGACGTCACGGAGCACGAGGGCCGGCCGCTGATCGTCATGGAACTGGTCGAAGGACCGTCGCTGGACGACGTCATCCGTGAACGGGGGGTGCTCGACCCCGCGGAGGCCGCCGGTATCGGCGCGAAGGTCGTCGACGCGCTGGCCGCCGCCCACCGGGCCGGCGTCCTGCACCGCGACGTCAAGCCGGCGAACATCCTGCTGGCCCGCAGCGGCCGCGTCGTCCTCACCGACTTCGGCATCGCCGCGATGGACGACCCGGGCGACGACGGCTCGACGCGGCTGACGGCCCCCGGCGAGATGGTCGGCTCCATCGACTACCTGTCGCCGGAGCGGGCCCGCGGCGACCTGCCGGGACCGCCGTCGGACGTCTGGTCCCTGGGCGCGACGCTGTACGCGGCGGTGGAGGGCATGTCCCCGTTCCGCCGCTCCTCCACGTGGTCGACGATCAGCGCGATCGTCGTGGACCCGCTGCCGGAGCCGCAGCGCGCGGGCGCGCTGACCGGTGCGCTGCGGGAGCTGATGGAAAAGGACCCGGACCGCCGCGCGGACGCGCTGCGCGCGGGGCGGCTGCTGGCGGCGGTGGCGGCGGGGGAGCCGCTGCCGGACCCGGCGGAGACGATGCGCCTGGGCGGCCCGATCACCGCGAGCGGCGGCGGTACGGGCGCCGGTGCCGCTGCGAGTGCGGGGGCGGGCGGGTTCGGGCCCGCGCCGGAGTCGCATACCCCGTCGATGCCGCCGGAGGCCCTGAACGCGGCGGCGGGCTTCGCGGGGGCCGCCCCGTACGGCCAGGGTGGGCAGCCGCAGGGCCAGTTCACCCCGTACGGGCAGATCCCTCCCGGCTCGGCGGAGACCTCCCCCGGGCACCGACCGTCGCGGCGCCGCCGCCCCTTGGTGCTGGCCGGCGCGGCAGTCGCGGTGGCGGCTGTGGCGGCGGCTGCGTTCACGGTGCCGGGATGGGTGGGCTCCGACGACGGCGACGACGCGAATGCCGCGGGGCCGGACCGGAGTTCGAGCGCCCCGGCCGAGGACGGCAAGCAGCGGGGCGACATGAAGCCGTCCGAGGAGAAGGAGGACGGCAAGGAGTCCGCCTCCCCGTCCCCGAGCCCCTCCGTCGCAGGCACTTCGCACTCAACCGAAACCCCCGGCGAGACCACCGACCCCACCCCCAAGCCCTCGCGCCCCGACGCGACCTCGGCGAAGCCGACGAGCGGACCGACGACCTCGGCCCCGCCCGCGGACCCGTGGGACTCCTGCACGTACTACTCGGGCACCGCCCTCACGCAGAACGGCGACTCCGGCGAACGCGTGGTGCAGCTCCAGTGCATCCTCCACGCCCGCGGCTACGACCTCGGCTCGGATGGCGTCGACGGGGTGTTCGGCCCGAAGACGGAGGCGGCGGTGAAGAAGTTCCAGGGCGACGAGGGCCTGTCGGTCGACGGCCAGGTGGGCCCCGACACGTGGGGTGCGCTGCGGGGTTGAGTGCGGGCTAGAACTCGTCGTTCTTCACGGCGGCGAGGAATGCGGTCCAACCTGCCGTGCTGAAGACGAGTTGGGGACCGTCGGGGTCCTTGCTGTCACGGACGGGGACGAGATCGGGGATACCCTCCCCGATCTCGACGCAGTCGCCGCCTTCGCCGTTGCTGTACGACGACTTGCTCCAGGTGATCATCGTCTCCCGTAGTCCTCCGCCACCGAAGCCAGCATCTCCAGGGACGCGGTCGGTGACAGAGCAGCGGCCCTGACGAGATCGTAGGACGCCCGGTAGCGGGCGACCAGGGCCGGGTCATCTAGCAGGTACCCGCTGTGAGCACCTTCCAGGTACACCACGGGCGGCCCCTCGGCGAACGTCATGATCTTCGCTGCACCGTTGAGGAGGCCGTCCGCAGCCCCGGCGAACGGCAGCACCTGCACCAGGATCCGGTCCGCCCGGGCGAGGTCCACGATGTGGCGGAGTTGTGCGGCCATGACCTCGGGTCCGCCCATCGGCACGCGGAGCACCGCCTCGTGGATGATCGCCCAGAGTTCGGGGCCTTCCGGCGCTCGCAGTAACCGCTGGCGCTCCAGGCGAGCCTGGACGTGGCCTTCGACTACTTCTTCGGCGGCGAAGGGTGCAGTAGCCCGGCTGAGCGCACGCGCGTAGCCCGCCGTCTGCAGAAGGCCAGGCACGAGCATCGGTGCGTGCTCGTACAGCCTCGCCGCTTCCTTCTCCAACTCCGCCGCGTCCGCGAAGTAGTCCGGGTGCTTGGACCGCCGCGCTAACCGGCACAGCCGTTGCAGGTGTTCTCCTGTCCCGAAGATGTCGTCGAGCATCTTCGAGATCTCCTCCTGCGGCAGGCGCACGATGTTCTCGAAGTGCGCGATGTACGCCGCCGAGCAGAACACCTGCTCACCGAGCCGTTCTTGCGAAAGTCCCGCCGAATCCCGCAGTCGTCGCAACTCCGATGCGTAGAAAGCGCGTGGAGAGTCGTAGGGATCGAGTCGTCGCGTGTGAGTCATGTGACTGAAGGTAGTGGCTCATGTGCCGTACGAAGTCGATACATGCGCGGTTGTACGACCGCCGGTACCCTGCCGCCAGCGACGTAAGACCTCAGGGGGACGAACATGGGCGATCTGTGCGTGGACTACGAACGCCTTCAGGTGATCGAGCGTGATCTCGGCATCGTGAAGCGGGAGTTCGAGAGCTGCGAGGATCATCAGGAGCAACTGCGTGGAATATGGGGATCCGGCACCGTTGCGGATGCGATGGAGGATTTCACCACCAACTGGGACCGGCACCGCAAAGAGGTGCTGCAGTCCGTGAAATCCGTCGGCGAGATGGCGAGCAGCGTCCATCAGTCGTTCTTGAAGACGGACAAGAAGCTTGAGCAGGAATGCAAGGGTGAGTGACGGTCATGGCCCGCCCCACCGACTGGCAGCCGCTCGCCGACTCCGATCCCGTACCGGGGAACGTCGAGGACATCAGGGATGAGGCTGCCCGGCTGAAGAAGATCGGCGAGACGATCGAGTCTCAGGTCGGCAAGCTGCGTGACATCGGCAAGGACGGCGCCCTGAAGGGCAAGTACGCCGACAAGCTGCGCAGTGCCGCCACCGATCTGGCCGGAAAGATGGAGAAGACCTCCGGGCGGTACAAGGAGGTTGCCGGGCATCTGTCCTCGTGGGCGGGTGATCTGAACGAGGCGCAGAAAGCGGCCGAGCGGGCGCTGACGAAGGCGCAGAGTGCCGCCGGGTCGATGGCGCAGAACAAGCCGCCGGACCAGGCATCCGCGCCGGACGCGCCGAAGCCCACCGATGACGAGAAGGAAGCGGAGAAGCGGCGGGAGAAGGCGTACGGGGCGGCCGAGGGGGAGTTGGACGAGGCGCGCCGGATGCTCGGGCGGGCGACGTCCGCGCGGGACAGTGACGCCGACACCGCCGCCGGGCGGATCAAGAAGTCCATCGATGACGATGTCAAGGACAGTTGGTGGGACAACGTCAAGGACTTCGTCGACAAGTACGCGGACATCATCAAAATCGTCATCGACGTGATCAGTTGGATCGCTACGGCGGTGGCGATCATCTCGCTGTTCATCCCGGGTCTGAACGTGGTGGCGTTCCTGCTGATCGCGGGGTTGCTGGTGGTCGGGGGCAGAGCCCTGCTCGCGGCCACGGGCAACGCGAGCTGGATGGACGTGCTGGTCGACTCCATCGGGCTGCTGACCATGGGGCTGGGCCGCGCCGGTATGGCCGCTCTGAAGGGCACCAACGCGCTGGCGAAGACGGCGGCGACCGGGGCCCGTTCGCAGCAGGTCGCGCAGAATCTCGCCAGGTCGTCCTCGCAACGGCAGGCGCTGGGCCGGGTGCTCAGCAGCCGTACGGCGAGTCCCGCGGCGAAGCGCGCCGCCCGCGCGCAGATCGACGCGCTGAAGGCGCAGGCGCGGCGGCAGGCGACGAGCGTGCCGCAGAACCTGCCCTCTGTGGGGCGCCTGGGCAAGATCCTCAACATGGGCGACAGCGAGGGCCTGTCCATGATGCGCAACATCGGGCGGATCTCGGACCGCTTCCCCGGCCTGGTCAGCGGCGGTACGGCGGCGAAGGCGGGGGCCGCTTACTCGGCCTCTCTGGGCGCTGCCTGGGGAGGTACGATCGTCGACCTCGGCGACAAGGCGTTCGGCAGCAGCGACATGCTGCCCTTCAAGCCGTTCAACGACTCGTACAACGACTGGAAGGGCGACACCTGGAAGGCGCCGATCGGCTCGACGTGGTGAGGCAGCCGGTGCCGTAACGCCCGGAGGCCGGGCACCCGACGTGAAGAGGAGCCATGGTCTTCCTGCCCCGCCGCACCACCCCTTCCGCGCGGGGGCGCGCCGACGGGCCGCTGCTGGTGGCCGCGCGCGCCGCGGTGCTGGTGCCACTGGGGGCGGGGGCGGTGCTCGTCGCGCTGGCGGCCCTCTTCGACGGGACCGCCGACGCGATGGCCCGGGTCGAGCGGGGGCTGCTGTGCGCGGCCGTTGCGGTGCTGGTGTGGTCGGTGGTCACGGCGGCGCTACGGAACGTGGGCGACGGCGAGCTGGAGGTCACCGCCGTCTTCGGGTCGGTGGTGCTGATGATCGCCGCGTACTTCACGGGGCCGGTGGCGCTGGTCGCGGTGCCGGGGGTGGCGCTGGTGACGGGGGTGGTGTCCGCGGTGCGTACGGACCGGGCGGAGCGGCGGCGCCGGCGGGAGCGGCGGGAGCGGGACGCGCGGGTGCGGGCGCACCATGCGGAGAAGAAGCGGCGTAAGAGGGAGAGCGGGGGAGCAGGCGGTGGCTGAGCAGGCGGGACGGATCGACTACGTCAAACGGCCGGGGCGTACGGTCCGGCCGGAGCCTAAGCAACGGGCCGAAGGGCCGGCGGGTAGGCAACGGGCGGAGGGCGCCGAGCGTACGCAACAGCCGGAACGGCCCGACCGTACGGACCGGCCCGAGCGCGCCGCGCGCATGGACCGTACAGACAAGTCCGTAGCGGACCGGGACGAGGGGGTCGCCGTCGGATACACCCTCGTGCTGCCGCCAAACTGGTCCCGCATCCCCCTGCGCGACGGCACGGACGAGGCGATCATGCGGATCGTCGACGAGGCCGTCGCCGACCTCCCTGACGACATGCCGCGCGACCAGATACCCCAGGTGCGCCTGGAACTGGTGCGGCGGCTGCGCAAGGCCGCCGCCGACGCCCGCAAGAGCGGCGGTCTCGACCTCTACCTCCCCGTGCAGCAGATGCACGGCGTGACGGTCGCCGCCTCGTTCGTCGTCTCCGAGATCACCCTGGCCACGGGCGCGGAACCCTCGCTGATCCTCGCCCGGCTGCTCGCCGACGCGGAGAAGTCGCAGCCCACGGCCGTCGACGGGTCCGTCGGCTACCGCAACGAGCGGGTCGCGCGCGGCTCCGGCGACGAGGGCGGCGAGTACGCTTCGCGGCGCGTCGACTACGTGCTGGCGGTCCCCGAGGACGACACCCGGTGGGTGACGGTGGGGTTCAGTACGCTCGCGGACGGCGACCCGAAGGGGCAGTTCGCGGACGTGCTGGTCGAGCTGTTCGACGCCCTGATGACCACCTTCCGCTGGACGAGGAGCAGCCGGTGAGCTGGATCGAGGTCGACTACGACGACGCCAAGTGGCTGTGGGTGCCGCAGCAGTGGGAGGGCATGCCGTGGCCCGGGCCCGCGGAGTGGGCGGAGGCGTTCGCCGAGGCGTGGTGGACGCTCGCGGACGTCGAGCCGGGCGACGAGGAGGAGGTGGCGCGGCTGCGGGACGCGCTGCTGGAGTTCGCGACGCGCGCGGGCACGATCTTTCCCGGCCAGGACCTGTACCTGTACCTGCCGGACCCGCGGCAGGCGCCGGTGCCGCTGGCGGTGTGGGGGCTGGCGACGTCGGGGGACCGCAACGACCGGCTGCGGGAGCTGGTGCGGTCGATGGACGCCGAGGCGGTGGAGGCGCCGATCGTGGAGCTGTTCCGCCACCCGCACCTGGGCAACGGGCTGCGGGCCATGCGCTACTTCACCGACAAGGCCGACGGCACGCTCGGCTGCTCCCTGAACTACGCGTTCCGCTCCGAGCCGCACGGCGTGGACGTCCTGGTCCGCGCCCTCAGCTCCGACGTGGGACGGCTCGCGGCGGCGGCGCAGGACATGGACGAGCTGGCGCTGGCGGTACGGGTCCGGCGGGACGAGGACCGCTGACGGGGACCCCTGACGGGCCGCTGGTCAAGGGCCGGGGGCCAGTCGTACGCGGCCCCGCCCGCGGTGAGGGACAATAGAGGGTCCGTCGCCGTCCCCGTACGCATCGAGGTAGTCCGCCCATGTCCGAGCTGCAGATCGGCCCGCACACCGTCTCCCCGCCCGTGGTGCTCGCGCCCATGGCGGGGATCACGAACGCGCCGTTCCGCACGCTGTGCCGGGAGTTCTCCGGCGGCCGGGGCCTGTTCGTCAGCGAGATGATCACGACGCGGGCGCTGGTGGAGCGGGACGCGAAGACGATGCGGCTCGTCCACTTCGACGGCACGGAGAAGCCGCGGTCGATCCAGCTCTACGGAGTGGACCCGGTGTACACCGGGCGCGCGGCCCGCATGATCGCCGACGAGGACCTCGCCGACCACATCGACCTCAACTTCGGCTGCCCCGTACCGAAGGTGACCCGCAAGGGCGGCGGCTCTGCGCTCCCGTACAAGCGGAACCTGCTGCGGGCGATCCTCCGCGAGGCGGTGGCCGGCGCGGGGGACCTGCCGGTGACGATGAAGATGCGCAAGGGCATCGACGACGACCACCTGACGTACCTGGACGCGGGCCGGATCGCCGTCGAAGAGGGCGTGACGGCGATCGCGCTGCACGGCCGCACTGCCGCGCAGCACTACGGCGGCACCGCGGACTGGGACGCGATCGCCCGGCTGAAGGAGCACGTGCCGGAGATCCCGGTGCTGGGCAACGGGGACATCTGGTCGGCGGCCGACGCGCTGCGGATGGTGCGCGAGACGGGGTGCGACGGGGTGGTGGTCGGGCGCGGCTGCCTGGGGCGGCCGTGGCTCTTCGGCGACCTGGTGGCGGCGTTCGACGGGTCGTCCGCCGCGTACGCGCGGCCGACGCTGAAGGAGGTCGCGGGGGTGATGCTGCGGCACGCGGAGTTGCTGGGGCAGTGGCTCGGCGACGAGCGGCGGGGCGTGATCGACTTCCGCAAGCACGTGCCGTGGTACACGAAGGGCTTCTCGGTCGGCAAGGAACTGCGCCACCGGATGGCGATGGCGGGCACGCTGGCGGAGCTGGACGACCTGCTGGGCACCCTGGACCTGGACCAGCCGTGGCCGGACAGCGCGGAGGGCCCGCGGGGGCGCACGGCGGGGCGGAACAAGGTGGTGCTGCCGGAGGGCTGGCTGGCGGACCCGTACGAGTGCGCGCAGGTCGACGCGGCGGCGGAACTGGACACGTCGGGCGGCTGAGGCGGGGGGTCGTTCCCCGACACCGCCCCGTCCCGAAACCGGGAGCGGGGCCCCCGGACCCCCGTCTCCTTCGCTATGCCCCGGCGCTCCCGGCCCGCCCTCTGGAGGGCTTCGGTCAGGGCTTTGGCGACCGGGGGGCCGGGCGGCGCCGGAGGGTATCGGCGGTGCGGGGCAGGGTGCGGAGGAGGCGGACGCAGGCGGTGCGGCGTACGGGAGGCGCCGGTGCCTGCACGGCGGCCTCGGCCAGGTTCATGCTGTCCTCCAGGCACGCGTCGTGCAGCGGGCGCCACAGCACCGGCCAGGTGAGGCGGGCCGGGCCGCGTACCTTCATGGCCAGGGTGTGCCGCAGCAGGGTGCGGTGTTCGTCGTAGGCCAGGACCGCGTACTCGTGGAAGCCGTCGAAGCCGCGCGGCGCGCGGAAGGTGAAGCGGACCCAGGTGCCGGGGACGTAGGCCGTGACGGTGTAGCGGATGGGGCCGTGGCCGCCGGTCGCGCCGACCGCCAGGGGGCCGTCGAAGCGCATGGGGGGCCAGCCGGCACGCGGCCAGAGCGCGTCGCCGTCGCCGGCGAGGGTGTCGAGCAGCGCCCCCACCTCACTCCGCTCCGCCCTCAGCAGGCGCTGGTGCACGTTGTACACGCCCATGTGGGCCGCCCCTCTCGTTTTAGAGGAAAGTCTCTAATATTTTCTGGAGAGTACTCTCTACTTCGTGGCCAGGCAACCTCGCTTCACCACCGACCAGTTCCTCGACGCCGCCGTACGCAAGGCCGCGGCGGCCGGTCCCGCGGCGGTGACCATGTCCGCCGTCGCCTCCGAGGTGGGCGCACCCAGCGGCTCGATCTACCACCGCTTCGCCGGCCGCACCGACCTGCTCGCCGAGACCTGGCTGCGGACGGTGGAGGTCTTCCAGGAGGGCTACCTCGCCGTGCTCGCGGACGCCGACCGCGATGCCGCGCAGGCGGCGCGGGCCGCGGCCCGGCACGTGGTCGCCTGGAGCCGCGCCGAGCCCGCGCGGGCCACCGTGCTGCTCCACGGCGCGGACGCCTTCGACCGCGCCCGCTGGTCCGCCCCGCAGGTCACGCGCGCCGACGCCGGTAACCGGCGCGTGCACGCGGCACTCGCCGATCTGGCCGCCGCCCTCGGGCTCCGTGGCCCCGAAGCCGCCGACCGGATCACCCTCGCCCTGATCGACCTCCCCCTCGCGCTCGTACGCCGCCACCTGCGCTCCGGGTCGGCCCTGCCCGCGCATGCCGAGGACCTTGCCGGGCAGGGCGCTGCCGCGCTCCTGAACTGCTAGGGCCTGACCGCAGTCTCCCGTCTGCGGCTGGGGGTACCGCCCACGTGCGCGCAGCGCGCTGTGGGGAGCCCGCCCTGTGGGCGGACGGCGCTGTGCGCCGGACAGGGCCTAGCCTCGGAGTGGTGGATACGACCCATCGGCCCGCCGCGCGGGTCATCTGCCTCGACGCCGCCCAGCGCATACTGCTGCTGCGCTGGCGCGACCCCTTCGACGGTGCCCTGATCTGGGAGCCGCCCGGTGGCGGCATCGAGCCGGACGAGACGCCGCTCGCCGCCGCGCGGCGCGAACTCGCCGAGGAGACCGGGCTCGACCCCGCCGCCGTGGCGGACCGGGGGGTGCCCGTCGCGCGCGACTTCCACTGGAAGGGCACCCACTTCGTGGGCACCGAGCACTTCTTCCTCGCCCGCTACCCCGACGACCGCCCCCCGCTGCACCGCACCGGCCTGCTCCCCGACGAGCAGGTCACCCTCGCCGGCCACGCCTGGATCGCCTGGCCCGACGTCCCCGCCCTCCCGGACCCGCTCGAACCCCCGCACCTGCAGGCGGTCCTCGCCGACCTCGCCCCCGGCGGCCCCTGGGGTTAGCGCACCACGCGGTGGTGGAGGTAGACGACGCCGCTGCCGAAGGTGCGGGTCTCCACCAGTTCGAGGTCCACCTGGCGCTCGATACGGGCGAAGAACGGGGTGCCGCCGCCGAGCAGCACCGGGTTCACCCTGATCCGGTACTCGTCGATCAGCCCCAGCTCCGCCGCCTGGGCGGCGAGCGTCGCCCCGCCGATCGCGATGTCCCCGTCACCCGGCTCCTCCCGCAGCCGCGCGATCTCCTCGGCCAGCCCCCCGGACGCCAGCCGCGCGTTGCCCTCGACCGCCGTCAGCGTGTGGGAGAACACCACCTTGGGCAGCGGGTTCCACAACGTGGTCCACTCCCGCTCGTCCTCGCCGAGGGAGGGGTCCTGCGCGGCGGTCTCCCAGTACAGCATCGTCTCGTAGAGCCGCCGGCCCATCAGATGAACACCGACGTCCTTGATCTCCTCGATGGAGAAGCGGAAGACCTCCTGGCTGGGCGCCCCCCAGTCGATGCCGCCGTCGGGCCCGGTGACAAAGCCGTCGAGCGAAACGGCCATCGAGTACGTCACGCTGCGCATCGCACATCCTCCTCGGTAAGGGGTTCGACAGTAAGACCGGCGAGCCCCCCAGAACTCATCGCGACGCGCCCAGACGGCCGCGGCACGGCTCGGAGCCTCTTGACGGGATACGGGTGCGGTGTCCGGGGACCGGTCCCGACCGGGGTCTGACAGCGTGGCCCGGATTCCGGAGCCCGACCGGGTCATCCCTTCAACGACAGTGAGGCCCTGTGAGACGGATACATCGTGCGCTTCTGGTGGGGCTGTTAGCCCTCGGAGTCTCGGCCGCGTACCACCCCGTCGCGTCGGCCGAGGCGGGTCCCCGGTTAACGGTCGCGGGGGTCCTGGCCAGTGCCGACGACGGGAACGTGGCGGCCAACACCCTCGACAACGATCTGAGCACCCGCTGGTCCGCCGAGGGCGAGGGGGTGTGGATCCGCTACGACCTCGGCTCGGCGCAGACGATCGGCTCGGCGTCGATCGCCTGGCACCAGGGCAACACCAGGAAGAACACCTTCGACGTCGAGGTGTCCGACGACGGATCGTCGTGGAGACCGGTCCTGACCCGGGAAACCAGCAGCGGGACCACGCTCCAGCCGCAGGACTACGACTTCGCCGACACCTCCGCCCGGTATCTGCGCATCGTCGGCCACGGCAACACCTCCAACGACTGGACCAGCATCACCGAGACAGCGGTCTACGGGGCCGACGGCGGCGGCGGCGATACCTGTGACTACCCGGCCGACGTGCTGGACCTGACGAACTGGTACATCGGGCTGCCGGTCGGCGAGGAGGAGTCGCCGACCAACGTCGAACAGCCGGAACTCGCCACGTACGCGAACGACCCGTGGTTCACCGCGACCCCGGACTGCGACGCCGTTCAGTTCCGCGCCGCCGTCAACGGGGTCACCACCAGCGGCTCCAGCTATCCCCGCTCGGAGCTGCGCGAGATGACGGGGCAGAACAAGGCGAGCTGGTCGTCGACCTCCGGCACGCACACGATGGTGATCGACCAGGCCATCACGGATCTTCCCGCGGACAAGCCGCATGTCGTCGCCGGGCAGATCCACGACGCCGACGACGACGTCTCGGTCTTCCGCCTGGAAGGCACCAAGCTCTACGTCACCTCTCCCGATGACAGCAACTACAAGCTGGTGACGGACGACTACGCGCTGGGCGACAGGTTCCAGGCGAAGTTCGTGGTCGGCGACGGCGAGATCAAGGCGTACTACAACGGCGTGCTGCAGACCACGATCGCGGCCGACTTCGAAGGCGGCTACTTCAAGGCGGGCGCGTACACCCAGGCCAACTGCGAACGCTCGTCGCCGTGCAGCGACGACAACTACGGCCAGGTGGAGATCTACGACCTGAGCGTCACCCACGACGACGGTCAGGAAACCGAGGACCCGACAGAGGCGGCCGAGCGGTACGGCTGGGGCGAACCGCTGCCGATCTCGGACGAGTTCGACTACACCGGACCGGTCGACCCGGAGAAGTGGGACGTACCGTCGGGCAACGTCGGAGGCACGGAGCAGTGCTGGGAAGGGCACGCCGGGAACGGCCGCCGGTGCGGGAAGAACAGCACCGTCGCGGACGGAATCATGACCATGCGCGGTGAGGCGAACGGCGACACGGGATGGATCAGGCAGAACCGTGACACCCAGTACGCCCGCTGGGAGATCCGCTCCCGCTCGCGGAACACCGGCTCCTCCGGCGGGCTCTACCATCCCCTGCACCTGATCTGGCCCACCGCCGGTGACCGGCTCAAGAACGGGGAGTACGACTGGGTCGAGTACTCGAACCCCGACGCGCAGTGCCTCTCGGCGTTCCTGCACTACCCGGAGAGCCCGTCGGACGAGAAGGAATACCGCGAGCTCTGCCCCGTGGACATGACGGAGTGGCACAACTTCGCGTTCGAGTGGACGCCGGACGCGCTGGTCGGCTACGTCGACGGTGCCGAATGGTTCCGGCTGGCGGACGGCGCGAACTCCGACCGCGGGGACATCCAGAAGATGCCGCTGGGCAACCTCGTCATCCAGCTCGACAACTTCACCGGCGACAGCGGTCTGCGCCCGGCGGTGTACGAGGTCGACTGGGTCAGGACGTATCCGGTCGCGCCGGATGGGGGCTCTCCGGGCTCCCCGGGTGCTCCGGTGACCGTCACGGGAGTCTCGGCGAACGCCGATGACGGCAACGTGCCCGCCAACACCCTCGACAACGACCTGAGTACCCGCTGGTCCGCCCAGGGCGACGGGGTGTGGATCCGCTACGACCTCGGCTCGGCGAAGACCGTCGGCTCGGCGTCGATCGCCTGGCACCAGGGCAACACCAGAAAGAACACCTTCGACGTCGAGGTGTCCGACGACGGGTCTTCGTGGAGAAAGGTCCTGACCCGGGAAACCAGCAGCGGCACCACACTCCAGCCGCAGAACTACGACTTCGCCGACACCACCGCGCGGTATCTGCGCATCGTCGGCCACGGCAACACCTCCAACGACTGGACGAGCATCACCGAGACGACCGTCCACGGGGCCGACGGCGGCGACGGCGGAGATCCCGGCGATCCCGGCCCCGGCCGTACCGTCGAGGTCGCCGACTCGGACCAGTTACAGGACGCGTTCGCGGACGCGCGCGCCGGAGACCGCGTCGTGCTCGCGGACGGTGAATACACGATCGGCAAGATGAGCGGGAAGAACGGGACCGCAGACCAGCCCATCACCGTCGTCGCGGAGAACCGCGGCCGGGCGGTGGTCACGGACGGGCAGTTGGAGGTGGCCAACTCCTCGTACGTCACCTTCGAGGGTCTGAAGTGGACGAACAGTGACACGCTGAAGATCACAGGATCGAACAACGTGCGCCTGACCCGCAACCACTTCCGGCTCACCGAGGAATCCTCGCTGAAGTGGGTGATCATCCAGGGTGCGAACAGCCACCACAACCGGATCGATCACAACCTCTTCGAGGAGAAGCACCAACTGGGAAACTTCATCACCATCGACGGATCCGCAACCCAGCAGTCGCAGCACGATCTCATCGACAACAACCACTTCCGCAACATGGGCCCGCGTGCGGAGAACGAGATGGAAGCCATCCGCGTCGGCTGGAGCGAGATATCCCGGTCGAGCGGATTCACCGTCGTCGAGTCGAACCTCTTCGAGAACTGCGACGGTGATCCGGAGATCGTCTCCGTGAAGAGCAACGACAACATCGTCCGCCACAACACGTTCCGCACCTCGCAGGGCGTGCTGTCACAAAGGCACGGGAACCGCGGCGCCTTCTACGGCAACTTCTTCCTCGGCGAGGGAAAGGCGGGAACCGGTGGAATCCGGATCTACGGCCAGGACCACCAGGTCTACAACAACTATTTCGAGGGTCTGACCGGCACCGGCTTCGACGCCGCGCTGCAGATCGACGGCGGCGACGCCGACACCTCGGGCGCACTGAACGCGCACTGGCGCGTCTACCGGGCGACCGTCGTGAACAACACTTTCGTGAACAACGTGTCGAACATCGAGGTCGGCGCCAACTACAGGCTCGCGCCGGTCGACTCGGTCGTCGCCGACAACGTGGTCACAGGAGGCAGCGGCAAGCTGTTCAACGAACTCAAGGCACCGGTGGACATGACCTACGCCGGCAACATCGCGTGGCCGACCGGATCGGCGACCATCGGCGTCACCGTGCCCTCCGGCGCCGTCAGGGCGGTCGATCCGCTGCTGGCCCCCGACGGGCCGGTCCACCGGATCGGCGCGGGAAGCCCGGCCATCGACGCCGGTACCGACGACCACGCGTTCGTGACCGACGACATGGACGGTCAGGCCCGCACCGGCGCCGTCGACGTCGGAGCCGACGAGCGGGCGTCGTCCGCCGTCACGCGAGCACCCCTCACCGCGGCCGACGTCGGCCCCGGCTCCGCGTAGGACGTGCCACACGACCGGTGGCGGCTCAGCCGCCACCGGTCGTGCCGTCGTGCCGGACACTCCGCTCCGGCACGGGCGCCCTCCCCTCCGTACTCCAAGGAGACGCACGTGAACGATCTGAACGCCCCCCTACGTCCCCCGGTCGCCCACCCACTCCGCCGGACGGGTACGGCAAAGCGCAGAAGCGTATCGGTGAGACGTCTGCTGACCGCCGCGCTGTGCGCGTGCACGGCGCTCGGCTCGGTGGCCCTGCTCGGCCCGACGGCATCGGCGGCGACGGTGCCCATCACCGCGGCGACGGCCAGCTCCCACGACGGCAACGTGCCGGCCAACGCGATCGACGGCGACCTGTCCACCCGGTGGTCCGGCGCCGGTGACGGGGTCTGGATCCGCTTCGACCTCGGCTCGGTCACCACCGTCGACTCGGTATCGCTGGCCTGGTACGTCGGGGACGGCCGGCGGACGACGTTCGACGTCCAGCTCTCCCAGGACGGCTCGGCGTGGTCGACCGTGCTGTCCCGGGAAACCAGCAGCGGCACCACGCGCAGCCTGGAGACGTACGACTTCGCCGGCGGACCCGCCCGCTACGTACGGATCGTCGGGCACGGCAACGACTCCTCCGACTCGTCCAGGTGGACGAGCATCACGGAGGCGGCCGTGTCCGGGGAGCCCGGTGGCGATCCGCAGCCCCCCGGGCAGTCTCTCGGCGTCGGCGGGGTGGCGACTCCGCCGGGTGCGGTTCTGGTGCCGGACCAGGATTCCCGGTTCGGGATCGACTCCGGCGGCACCGCCGCCGCACCCGAGGTCTACGACTGCCAGGGCAACACCATCCGCGGCGGCGTCCTGATCGAAGCCGACCACGTGGTGATACAGAACTGCCGGGTCGACGCCGAGCAGCAGTACGGCATCTACTCGGACGACAACACCGACGTGACCATCCAGAACAACGACATCAAGGGCGTCGAGGGCCCCGGCGACCTGAACGCCATCACGTTCTTCGGCAACCGGCACAAGATCCTCTACAACACCGCCATCGACTTCGTGACCGGCGACCCGGGCGACAGCCACACCGACTTCATCCAGACGTGGGTGTCCAGCTCGCACCCCATCGCGAGTGACGACGTGCAGATCCGCGGCAACAAGGCCGTCGGCCCGGCGAACCCGGACCGCGAGAACAGCGTGCCGAGCATCCACCAGTGGCTGATGGCCGAGGACTACGGCCGCGGCGGGAACTCGGGCGGCAACACCGACGGCATGAAGAACTGGATCGTCGCGGACAACGAGATGGGCGACAGTTGGAACCAGGCCATCAAGCTGGACGGGCCGGACAACGTGTCGATCACCCGCAACGATTTCGTGGGCTCCTCGACCCGGGTCATGGAAGTCACCTCGGCCTCGACCGGCGTGCAGTTCTACAGCGACAACCGCGTCGGCCCGGACTACGGGTCCGTCGGCATGACGATCACACCGGGCGAAGGGCCCGCCTGACGGATCACCGCCCTCACGACGGCAGACCCTCCGCCCGGCCCTCCGCCGCCGTGAGGGCGGTGAGCAGGGCCAGGGGGGTGGCCGCCGACCAGGACTGGGGGGAGCAGGCGTGCGGGAAGGGGACCGGGGTGGGCTGGGTGGTGCGGGGGTAGCCGGCGGTGGCCTCCGGGAGGCGGCCCGCGGTGTGGGTCGCCAGGTCGGTGAGGGCCCTCGCCACGGTGCGTGCCTCCTCGTGAAGGCCGTAGCGGGCCAGGCCCAGGGCCAGGATCGCGTTGTCGTGCGGCCAGACGCTGCCGCGGTGGTACGCCATCGGGTGGTACGCCCCCTGCCCGGCGGCCACGGTCCGTACCCCCCAGCCGGAGAAGAAGTCCGGCTCCAGCAGCCGCCGTCCCACCCGCCCCGCCCGGTCGGGCTCCAGCAGCCCGGACCACAGCAGGTGCCCGGCGTCGGAGGCCAGCGCGTCGGCGGGGCGGCCCGCGCCGTCGAGGGCCAGGGCGGGGAAGTCCTGGGCGGAGAGCCAGAAGTCGGTGAGGAAGCGGGCACGGAGGTCCTCGGCGGCTGCGGTGAGGCGGCCGGCGAGCCGCGGGTCGGCCCAGGCGGTGGTGGCGAGGCGGGCGGTGTGGACGAGGGCGGCGTAGGCGTAGCCCTGGGGGGCGGCGGGCGCGGGGGCGCCGGTGATACGGGTGCCGTCGGCGGCGCAGAGGGCGCCGGGGGAGTCGCGCCAGCTCTGGTTCGCCGGGGCGGTGCCCGCGCCGGCGTCGTCGGTACGGTGGCGGAGGTAGCCGGAGTCGTCGAGGCCGCCGTGGCGGAACATCCACTCCACCGCGGCGCGGGCCTGCGGCTCCAGGCGGCGGGCCGGCTTGTCGTCGCCGGTGTGCTCGGTGAGCGCGCCGAGGAGGACGAGGAACAGCGGGGTGGTGTCGACGGCCCCGTAGTAGTGCCCGTACGGCACCTGCCCGAAGTGGGCCAACTCGCCGTGGCGCACCTCGTGCACGATCTTCCCCGGCTCGCCGTCCGCCTCCCCGGCCTGGGTCGCGGCGAGCGCGAGGAGCGTGGCGCGGGCGAGCGCGGGGCGGTGGCGGAGCGCGAACAGCGACGTCACGAGCGCGTGCCGGCCGACGAGCGCCAGGTACCACGGCACCCCGGCCGCCGGCACCCGCACCTCCTCGCCGCCGGGCCCCGCGGCGGGAATGAGAAGCCCGTCGAGATCGGCGAGCCCCTGCTCGGCGGCGCGGGCGAGGCCGGGCCAGGGGGCGGCTTGCGCGAGGGGCGGGGCCGCGTCGACTGCCGCCTCCGCGGCCTCCGTTCCCGTGGCCCGGGCACCGGGGCCCGCCGTCGGTCCCGGGCCCGCTCCCGGGTCGGCCGCGGCACGGAGTGTCAGTTCTGTGGTCTCGTGGGGCTCCAGTTTCAGGTGCCACACCAGGCGTCGTGCGCCGCTCCCCGTCTCCTCCACCGCATCCGGCGGCGGCTCCCCCGTGACCGCGGTCCTCGCCTGCCAGCCGCCGCGGCGGTAGCGGAACTCCACGCCCGCCGGCAGCACCTCCCGGGCCCGTACCGCGTGCGGCTTGCCGTAGACGCGGTGGTCGGCTCGTAACTCGAACTGGTCCGCGAAGTCCGCGTCCACCGTCAGCGCGAGCCACAGCTTCTCCGGCTCCGCGCGGTTGCAGGTGACGCGCAGGACGTCGACCAGCGCGCCGCCCTCGACGCGCTGCTCGCGGAAGACCGTGTGCGGCGGCGGCTCGTCGCGGGCCGTGGGCGGTACGAGGACCGCCGCGTCCCGCTCCGCGACCAGCAGGGTCGGGACCGCGCCGTCCACCGTCAACTGCCAGCGGCTCAGATGCCGGGTGTCCCCGAGGAAGAAGCCGTCCGGCTGCGTGCCGCGGGCGCCGGTGATGTCCCCGGCGCGGGTCACCGCGGCGAACGCCCCGCCGTGGAAGAGAAGACGGTGTTCCGGGCCGCTCATGCGAGCGCCTCCCTCAGCGAGGTGTCATCGCGTCATCGCGCTATTAAGTCTGGTTGGCACGCAAAACTAGCGCGCGGCTGTCGGGTCGACAAGCAGAACCGGGGGCGCACGTACGCACGTTGCGGGAGCATGGCCCGCCCGCCTCCGGCTCCGGCCGGGCCGGCCCGCGTTTCGCACACCCCGCTGTCCGCATCGTGAGATTCCGCGCGCTCATTCGCGTGATTCTCCCCACGCTTGATACGTCTTGCGCTCAAACGAGCGCTCAGATGTGGACGTCATCTCTCGTATGCGCGGCACTGAGTGCCATCCTCATCCCTTCACCCCTCGAAGCCACCAACGCGTTCCGTAACGCGGATGACCCGTCCCGGCTTGCCGATGCCCGCCCGTGCGGGATCGTCGTTAAGAGAAGTGAAGAAGGGGCGCGGCTCCCGGTCGCCAACAGGATCCCAGGTGTGAGGGCCGAACCCCCTCGTGATCGTCTACGCCTCATCCCCGGGAGCCTTCGATCTGGGTATGTTCCTCGCCGTCAGGGCAGCTCCCCGCCAGGGGTCCCACACGAGGAGTCGATCCCGTGCCGGAAACGAAGCCGGATAAGAAGAAGGCAGCGAAGAAGTCCCCGGGGAAAGG
Source organism: Streptomyces sp. CMB-StM0423 (assembly GCF_002847285.1). Lineage (NCBI taxonomy): Bacteria > Bacillati > Actinomycetota > Actinomycetes > Kitasatosporales > Streptomycetaceae > Streptomyces > Streptomyces sp. CMB-StM0423. The sequence continues at coordinate 5,900,337 of NZ_CP025407.1, forward strand.
GGCCGCCTCCGCCAAGGCCGCCGCGGTCAAGTTCGTCTACGACTTCCACGAGGGCAACAAGGACCTCAAGGACCTCCTCGGCGGCAAGGGCGCCAACCTCGCCGAGATGACGAACCTCGGCCTGCCCGTCCCGCCGGGCTTCACCATCACCACCGACGCCTGCAAGGTCTACCTCGCCAGCGGTGCCGAGCCCCCCGCCCTCCGCGACGAGGTCAGCGCCCACCTCGACGCCCTCGAACGGCGCATGGGCAAGAAGCTCGGCCAGGCCGACGACCCGCTGCTGGTCTCCGTACGCTCGGGCGCCAAGTTCTCCATGCCCGGCATGATGGACACCGTCCTCAACATCGGCCTCTCCGACGCCTGCCTGCCGGGGCTCGCCGCCCAGGCCGGCGACGAGCGGTTCGCCTGGGACTCGTACCGCCGCCTCATCCAGATGTTCGGCAACACCGTGCAGGGCATCGACGGAGAGCTGTTCGAGACCGCCATCGAGGACGCCAAGCGCGCCAAGGGCGTCGCCACCGACGTCGAACTGGACGCCGCCGACCTCGAAGCCCTCGTCGGCACATTCAAGGAGATCGTCGCCGAGGAGACCGGCCGGCCCTTCCCGCAGGACCCGCGCGAGCAGATGGACCTCGCCGTACGGGCCGTCTTCGAGAGCTGGAACGGCGAGCGCGCCAAGCTCTACCGCCGCCAGGAGCGCATCGCGGGCGACCTCGGCACCGCCGTCAACATCTGCTCCATGGTCTTCGGCAACCTCGGCCGCGACTCCGGCACCGGCGTCGCCTTCACCCGCGACCCCGCCAGCGGCCAGCAGGGCGTCTACGGCGACTACCTGCAGAACGCGCAGGGCGAGGACGTGGTGGCCGGCATCCGCAACACCGTGCCGCTCGCCAAGCTCCAGGACCTCGACGAGAAGTCCTACGACGAGCTGATGCGGATCATGGAGACGCTGGAGACGCACTACCGCGACCTGTGCGACATCGAGTTCACCATCGAGCGCGGCAGGCTGTGGATGCTGCAGACGCGGATCGGCAAGCGCACCGCGGCGGCGGCGTTCCGTATCGCCGTGCAGCTCGTGGACCAGGGGCTGATCACCGAGGCCGAGGCGCTGCAGCGCGTCAACGGCGCGCAGTTGGCGCAGCTCATGTTCCCGAGGTTCGACAACGGCCACAAGGGCGACCTGCTCGCCCGCGGCATCGCCGCCTCCCCGGGCGCCGCCGTCGGCAAGGCGGTCTTCGACTCGTACACGGCCGTGAAGTGGTCGCGCTCCGGTGAGAAGGTCATCCTCATCCGCCGCGAGACCAACCCCGACGACCTCGACGGCATGATCGCCGCCGAGGGCATCCTCACCTCCCGCGGCGGCAAGACCTCGCACGCCGCCGTCGTCGCCCGCGGCATGGGCAAGACGTGCGTGTGCGGCGCGGAGGAGCTGGAGGTCGACACCAAGCGGCGGCAACTGACCGCGCCCGGCGGCGAGGTCATCGACGAGGGCGACGTCGTGTCCATCGACGGCTCCAGCGGCAAGGTCTACCGCGGCCGGGTGCCGGTCGTGCCGTCACCGGTCGTGGAGTACTTCGAGGGCCGCATGCACGCGGGCGCCGAGGACGCCGACGAACTCGTCGTCGCCGTGCACCGCCTCATGTCGTACGCGGACCGCATCCGCCGGCTGCGCGTCCGGGCCAACGCCGACAACTTCGACGACGCCGCCCGCGCCCGCCGCTTCGGCGCGCAGGGCATCGGGCTGTGCCGCACCGAGCACATGTTCCTCGGCGAGCGGCGCGAGCTGGTCGAGCGGCTGATCCTCGCCGACACCGAGGAGGAGCGGGAAGCGGCGCTGAAGGAGCTGCTGCCGCTCCAGCAGCGGGACTTCGTGCAGCTCTTCGAGGTGATGGACGGGCTGCCGGTGACGGTGCGGCTGCTCGACCCGCCGCTGCACGAGTTCCTGCCGGACATCACCGAGCTGTCGGTACGGGTCGCGCTCGCCGAGTCCCGCAAGGACCACAACGAGAACGACCTGCGGCTGCTCCAGGCCGTCCACCGGCTGCACGAGCAGAACCCGATGCTCGGCCTGCGCGGGGTGCGCCTCGGGCTGGTGATCCCGGGGCTGTTCACGATGCAGGTGCGGGCCATCGCGGAGGCGGCGGCGCAGCGCCTGGAGGCCAAGGGCGACCCGCGGGCGGAGATCATGATCCCGCTGGTGGGCACGGTGCAGGAGCTGGAGCTGGTACGCGACGAGGCCGAGGCCGTCATCGCCGAGGTGGAGGCCGCCCGGGGCGTGGAGCTGAAGCTGTCGCTGGGGACGATGATCGAGCTGCCCCGCGCCGCGCTGACGGCGGGCCAGATCGCGGAGTCGGCGGACTTCTTCTCGTTCGGCACCAACGACCTGACGCAGACCGTGTGGGGCTTCTCGCGGGACGACGTGGAGGCGAGCTTCTTCACCGCGTACCTGGAGAAGGGCATCTTCGGCGTCTCCCCGTTCGAGACGATCGACAAGGACGGCGTGGGCGCGCTGGTCCGCGACGCGGCGAAGGCGGGGCGGGCGACGCGTCCTGACCTGAAGCTGGGCGTCTGCGGCGAGCACGGCGGCGACCCGGAGTCGGTGCACTTCTTCCACGACGTGGGTCTCGACTACGTCTCGTGCAGCCCCTTCCGCATCCCGGTGGCCCGGCTGGAAGCGGCGCGGGCGGCGGCCCACGCGGCGGCGAACGGGAAGTCGAACGGGACCCCGCAGAACGGGACTTCCCCGAACGGCAGGACGCCGGCCGGCACCAGGACCGGCAGGAAGCCGCAACCGGCCACCTGAACCCCCGGCCACCGTCGGTGTTGCCCTGACCCTCACCCGACGGCAGACCGGTTCCCAGAGGGGCGGCGCCCGTGCGGGGGCGCCGCCCCTCGACCCCGGTTCAGGCGAGCCACTCGCGGTAGCGGGTGGGGGCGATGCGGGCATCGGGTGGGGCGAGGAGGGCGTCGCCGGGGGCTGCGGCGAACATGCCGGCGGTGTCGTCGGTGACGACCGCGCGGCCGTCCGGGCGGGCGGTCAGGGTGATCCGGCCGAGTTCGTCCAGGGGGAAGACATCCGGTCCCGCGATGTCGCGGATGCCGTTCAGCGGCGTGCCCGCGGCGACTTCGGCGACCGCGTCGGAGACGTCCTGGGCGGCGATCGGCTGGACCGGGGTGGAGGGGAGGCGGACGGTGTCGCCCTCGGTGGTCATGGCCAGGGTCGGCTCCATGAACTCCATGAACTGCGTGGCGCGGACGATGGAGTACGGGATCGGTCCTGCCCTGAGGATGTCCTCCTGCAAGGACTTGGCCCGGTAGTAGTCCAGGCCGGGCACCAGGTCGACGCCGACGATCGACAGGATGACGGCGTGCCCCACCCCGGCGTCCCGGCACGCGGCCAGGATGTTGTCCATCGAGGTCCGGAAGAACGCCGGGGAGGCGTCGTCGAACGTCGGGGAGTTCGTCAGGTTGACGACGACGCCGGCACCGGCCACCGCCCCGGCCAGGCCCTCGCCGGTGATCACGTCCACTCCCGTGGAGGGCGAGAGCGGCACGGCCTCGTGGCCGGCCGCGGTCAGCTTCTTCACGACCTGCGACCCGATCAGGCCGGTTCCGCCGATGACTGCGATCTTCATGGGTCACCTTCCGTCGAGCACGCGGCAGTCGGGCCGCCGCGCGCCGCTCCCGGCGGTCGCGCTGCCGCCCGTGCCGCCTGCGGTACGCACACCCCTCGGCCACCGTAAACGCGCCGGATGCCGCGCGCCCGCCGAAAACGAGGCACTCCGTACGGGAGGGGAGACCGGCCGTTCACCGCGCGGACCGCCGCAGGCCGGGGGTTCGTTACGCTGTCGCTCGCTCTACCGGGCCGCGGGTGGCGGTTCGGGTCAGGCGAGGCGGTCGGCAGACCGCCGGGGGTGAGGGGGATCATGTCCCGACCGGACGAATCGGCGGTGCCGCACGGCCGTACGGGGGACGCGGGGTGGTCCACGGTCGCGCCGCCGCGCCTGCCGCTGGGGGCATCCGACCCCGCCGTCGCCGGTCCCTACCAACTGGAGGCGGTGCTCGGCGCGGGCGGCATGGGCCGCGTCTATCTGGGGCGTACGCCGGCGGGCAGCGCGGTGGCGGTCAAGCTCGTGCACCGCGAGTACGCGGGCGACGCGGCGTTCCGCAAACGCTTCGCGCAGGAAGTCGCCGCCGCCCGGCGGGTGCAGGGCCTCTACACCGTGCCCGTGGTCGACGCCGACCTCCGGGCCGACGAGCCCTGGCTCGCCACCGCGTACGTGCCCGGGCCCTCCCTCCAGCACGCCGTCGCGGAGAGCGGGCCGCTGCCCGCCGACGCGGCGCTGGCGCTCATAGCCAGGGTGGCCGAGGCGCTGCAGTCCATCCACGCCGCCGACGTCATCCACCGCGACCTCAAGCCCTCCAACATCCTGCTGACCGCCGACGGGCCCAAGGTCATCGACTTCGGCATCGCCCGGGCCGCGGACCTCACCGCCGTGACCGCCACCGGCGTACGCACCGGCACGCCCGCCTACATGGCGCCGGAGTACATCCGGGGCCATACCGTCGCCGAGGCCGGCGACATCTTCGCCCTCGGCGGCGTCGCCCACTTCGCCGCGACCGGCGGGCACGCCTTCGGCGGCGGTACGGACCACGGCGTGGTGTACCGGATCCTGGAGCAGGAGCCCGACCTCGGCGGCAGTCCGGAGCCGGTACGGGCCGTCGCCGCGGCCTGTCTGGCGAAGGACCCGGAGCGGCGGCCGACGCCCGCCGAGGTCATCGGGATGTGCCGCCGCGCCGCGGGCGACGGGGGCGGGAGCGGAGGCGGGGCCGGGCATCCGGCGACCGTCGTCGACGTGCCGCCGCCCCGTACGGTGCCCGACGCCCACGACCAGGCCGCCCCCGGCCCGTACGCCCTGACCCGGACCGCCGCCCCGGCCGCGCCGTCCTCTCCCTCCGCGCCCGGCCCCGGCCCCCGCCCCGAGACCGCGACCGGCACCTTCGGGCCGCCGGCACTGCTGCTCGGCGGGGTCGCCGCCGTCGTGCTCGTCATCGTCCTGGTCGCCGTCCTCCTGCCCTCGTCCGGCTCCGACAAGCAGCAGCAGTCGAGTTCGCCGTATGGGTCGTACGAGCCCACCGGCGGCCTCGCCTTCCCCGCCCGTGCCCCGGGCCCCGCCGGCATCGACTTCAGCCCCGACGGCAGGACGCTGGTCACCGGCGGCGACGACGGCAAGATCCGGTTCTGGGACGTCGCAAGCCGCAAGCAGAGCGACGCCGTCACCCAGAAGAACACCGTCAGCAACTACGTGCCCGGGGTGGTCAGCGTCGAGTTCAGCCCCGACGGCAAGCTGCTCGCCACCGGCACCGGCACCGGCGGGACCGGCCTGTACGACGTGGCGGGGCGGCGGTGGCTCAACTACCTGCACATGGGCGGCGAGAACGTGGCGTTCTCCCCGGACGGCAAACTGCTCGCGATCGGCAGCAGGACGGGCTCGGTGTTCCTCTTCGACCCCGCCGAGCGCGGTGACGACATCGTCGCGTACTTCGACCACGAGCACGACGTCACGGCCATCGCCTTCAGCCCGGACGGCAAGACGCTGGCCTCCGTGGGCGACGACTCCGAGAGCACCTCCGGCCGCAGCGACACGACCCGGCTCTGGGACATCGCCGGCCGCGACCCGGAGCCGTACGGCCAGGGGGACCCTGCCAAGGTCCTCAAGCAGCCGTGGGAGGCGACGGCCGTGGCGTTCGGCGGCCCGGACGGCAGGACGCTCGCGGTCGGCTACCCCGACGGCGAGGTGTGGCTGTGGGACGTGAGCACCGGCCGGAAGAAGGCGACCCTTCGCGACGACTACCTCACCGAGGTCGCCGACCTGGAGTTCAGCCCCGACGGGAAGACGCTCGCCACCACCGCGGAAAGCGGCGGCGGCGTGCTGCTGTGGAACGTCGCCCGCGGCAAGCCGAGCGCGCGGCTGGTGAGCGGCGATGAGGACGGGAAGGGCAAGGGCCTGATCGAGGAGGTGACGTTCAGCCGGGACGGGAAGCTGATCGCGGGCGCCGACCGCAAGGACCGCGCCGTATGGCTGTGGCAGAACCCCCTGTGACGGGGGCGCGCGGGCTCATGTGCGGAACGGGCCCGTTATCTCGTACGTGACGCCGCCCGAGGAGCTGCCCGTGGTGCCGCGCTGGCTGGAGAAGTACAGCCGGGTGCCGTCCGGGGTGAAGGCCGGGCCGGTGATCTCCGAGCCGCCCTGTCCTTCCACGCGCAGGAACGGGGCGACGACGTCGTCCGGGGTGATGAGGCAGATCTCCATGTTGCCGCCGTCCTCGGCGACGTAGAGGTCGCCGGAGCGGCTGCCGGTGACGTTGTCGACGCCGGTGAGCGGGGCGGTGCCCGGTATCAGGGAGTCGTCGTACGCCAGCTCCAGGGTCTGCGCCGCCGCGTCGTACTGCCAGACGCGGCCGTCGCCCTTCGTCGTGAACCAGCAGGTGCCGCTGTCGCTCGCGTAGTGGCAGCCCTCGCCGCCGTCGAACCGCTTCGCACCCGCCACCTGGTTCCGCGTCGCCGTCGACGCGCCGCTCGGGTCCGGCACCTGCGCCCATGTCACCGGGCCCGAGGTGCCCGAGCCCATCCGCAGCACCTCCAGGGTGCCGGCGGAGAGCGAGCCCCAGGTGGCGGGCCGGAAGCGGTAGAAGCAGCCGTCCGATACGTCCTCGGTCAGATAGACGACCTTCCGCTCCGGGTCCGCGGCCGCCGCCTCGTGCTTGAAGCGGCCCATCGCGTCGCGCCGGACCGCGGCGTTCGCGCCCCAGGGGTCGGTCTCGTAGACGTAGCCGCGGTCGACCTCCTCGCAGGACAGCCAGGTGTCCCACGGGGTCTTGCCGCCCGCGCAGTTCTGCCGGGTCCCGGAGAGGATGCGGTACGCGCCCGCCACCTCGCCGGCGGCGGTGAAGCGGATCGAGCCGGCGCCGCCGGAGGGGGTGACCTCGGAGTTGGAGACGTAGATCCAGCCGTCGCCGTCCGCGAAGCAGGCGCCGCCGTCGGGCGCGGGGTGCCAGGTGTACGACGTACCCGCCACCTGCTGCCCGGAGCGGGCCACGACCCGGCTGGTGAAGCCCTGCGGCAGCCGGATCCCGTTGCCGTCCGCCGGGCCGGGCGCCCCGTACGGGCCGGCCCCCGGCTGTGCCGGATCCGCGGCGGCGGATCCCCGCCACAGACTGCCGCCGAACGCCGCCGCCGAACCGCTGACGACCGCTCCGCGCAGGAAAGAACGGCGCTCCACGACCATCCACTCCTTGAGGTGGGGGAGCCCGGGACAGCCGCCCGCGGGCCGCCTTCGCACCATAGAACTGCGAGGTTGACGGAGCGGCAACAGTCCGGTTACGCAGAGCTGACCGCTCGCCGTCAGGCGGCGGCGCGGACGGTGGCGGCGGGGGTAGCGGGGGCGCCGGCCCGGGTGCCGGCGCAGGCGAGTTCTTCGTCGTAGCGGTGGAGTACGAGCCGCGCCAGCGCCGGGTGCGCGCCGAGCGGCGCGGCGAAGGTCAGGCCGAGGGCGCGGGCGTCGGCGGCGGTGCGGTGGGCGAAGAGGCCGGGTGCGGTGAAGCAGCAGGCCACGCCGATGCGGCGGCAGCCCCGGGCGGCGAGGGCACGGGCCGCCTCCGCGACGGTCGGCGCGGCGGCGGAGGCATACGCGGGCAGCACGGGCACCCCGAGCCGGCCGGCGAGCAGCGCGGCGGTGGCGGCGGTGTCGGCCGCCGCCGGGGCGGCCCGCGACCCGGCGGCGGCGAGCACGACCCCGTCGCCGCGCCACCCGGCTTCCGCCAGCCGGCCGGCGAGCGCGGCGGCGAGGAGGGGGTGCGGGCCGAGGGGCGCGGCGACGCGGGCGGCGAGGGCGGGGGCCCGGGGGCCGGGGCGGCCGCCGGCGGTGGGTCCCTGAGGAGTGGTGGGGTCGGCGCGGGCGGGGGTGCCGGATCCGGGGATGCCGGACCCGCGGGTGCCGGCGGTGCGCGTGCCGGGTCCGTGGGCGGCCGGGTGGGCGGGGCTTTCCGCGTGCGTCCCGCGGCCGTGTTCCGCCGCCGCCCGCAGCGTCTCCGGGATGTCCCTCGTCACGTGGTGGCCCCGGGCGAAGAGCAGGGGGACCAGGACCGCTTCGCCCGTCAGCGTGCTCAACGTGTCCCGCAGGAGCGGTTCGTTCAGTTCCACGTGCCCCAGCCGCACCCGCAGCCCCGGGCGCTGCGCCCGTACCGCCGCCAGCAGCGCCCGTACCGTACGCGCCGCCGCCGGATCCCGGCTCCCGTGCGCCACCGCCACCAGCGTGGGGCGCCCGCGTCCCCTCCCCGCCGCCGCAAGACCCGTGCTCAGCTCGGCGGTGATCCTGCTCATCAGCTCTGCCGCGGTCGTCATACCCGCGAGCCTGGCCCACCGCCGTTGCGGCACCGTTTCCGCGCCGCGTCGCCTTGTTGACGGCTGCTCACTCCCGTACGCCCCCGCCGCTGAGGACGGCGAACCGCGCCCGTAATACCCCCGTCCACCGGGGGTGACATCCGTCCCGCACCCTCACCCCATGACCGTCGACACCCACTGCCCCTACTGCTCCCTCCAGTGCGGCATGACGCTCGCACCGGCCGCCGCCGACGGCGGGCTCGACGTGCGGGAGCGCCCGGCGTTCGACGTCAACCGCGGTGCCCTGTGCGGCAAGGGCCGTACCGCGCCCGCCGTCCTCGACTCCGCCGCCCGGCTGACGCAGCCGCTGGTACGCGACGACCGCGACGACCCCGCCGCACCTCTCCGCGCCGCCTCCTGGACCGAGGCGCTCGACCGCGTCGCCGCCGGGCTCGCCGCGGCCCGGGACGGGCACGGGGCGGACGCCGTGGGGGTCTTCGGCGGCGGCGGGCTGACCAACGAGAAGGCGTACGCGCTCGGCAAGTTCGCCCGCGTCGTCCTCGGCACCTCCCAGATCGACTACAACGGCCGCTTCTGCATGTCGTCCGCCGCCGCCGCGGGCAACCGCGCCTTCGGGCTCGACCGCGGCCTGCCCTTCCCCCTCGCCGACATCCCCCGCACCGGCTGCGTGATCCTCGTCGGCGCCAACCCCGCCGAGACCATGCCGCCCGCCCTGCGCTACTTCACCGAGCTGCGCGCCAACGGCGGCACCCTCGTCGTCGTCGACCCGCGCCGCACCCGCACCGCGGAGCAGGCCGACCTGCACCTCGCCCCCCGCCCCGGCACCGACCTCGCGCTCGCCCTCGGGCTGCTGCACCTCGTGATCGCGGAAGGCCGCACCGACGACGCCTACATCGCGGAGCGCACCACCGGCTGGCCCGCCGCCCGCGCCGCCGCCATGGCCCACTGGCCGGAGCTGGTCGAGCGGATCACCGGCGTGCCCGTACCGCAACTGCGCCGCGCCGCCGCGCTGTTCTGCGACCCCGGGGCCGCCATGGTGCTCACCGCCCGCGGCCCCGAGCAGCAGGCCAAGGGCACCGACACGGTCGGCGCGTGGATCGACCTGTGCCTGGCCACCGGCCGCCCAGGACGCCCCTTCTCCGGCTACGGCTGCCTCACCGGCCAGGGCAACGGGCAGGGCGGCCGCGAACACGGCCAGAAGGCCGACCAGCTCCCCGGCTACCGGCTGCTCAGCGACTCCGCCGCCCGCGCCCACGTCGCCGCCGTGTGGGGCGTCGACCCCGGTACGCTCCCGGGCCCCGGGCGCAGCGCGTACGAACTGCTCGACGCCCTTGGCGCCCCCGGGCCCGACGGGGTGCGGGCGCTGCTGCTCATGGGCTCCAACCCGGTGGTCTCCGCGCCGCGCGCCGCGCACGTCGAACGGCGGCTGCGGTCGCTGGACTTCCTGGCCGTCGCGGACGTGGTGCTGTCGGAGACGGCGGCGCTCGCGGACGTCGTGCTGCCCGTGGCGCAGTGGGCGGAGGAGACCGGCACGCTGACGAACCTGGAGGGGCGGGTGCTGCTGCGCCGCCGCGCCGCCGACCCGCCGCCCGGGGTACGCGGCGACCTCGACGTGCTGCGCGGCCTCGCCGAGCGGCTGGCGCCTGCGCGGGCGGCGGGGTTCCCGGTGGCGGCGGAGGAGGTCTTCGCGGAGCTGCGGCGGGCGTCGGCCGGGGGGAAGGCGGACTACTCGGGGATCACGTACGCCCGGATCGAGGCGGAGGGCGGCGTGTTCTGGCCGTGCCCGGAGGGCGGCGAGCCGGTGCCGCGGATGTTCCTCGACCGGTTCGCGACGCCGGACGGGCGGGCGCGGTTCGCGGGGGTGCAGCACCGGCCCGCCGCGGAGGAGACGGACGCGGAGTACCCGGTGTGGCTGACGACGGGCCGGGTGCTGGCCCAGTACCAGTCGGGCGCCCAGACGCGCCGGGTCCCCGAGCTGACGGCGGCCGCCCCGGGCCCGTACGTGCAGATGCACCCGGAGCTGGCCGCCCGCGTGGGCGCCGACGAGGGCGACCCGGTCGCGGTTCTCTCCCGACGCGGCCGGGCCGTGGCGCCGGCGCGTATCACCACGGCGATCAGGCCGGACACGGTGTTCATGCCGTTCCACTGGCCGGGCGCGGGGCGGGTGAACACGGTGACGAACCCGGCGCTTGACCCGGTGTCGGGGATGCCGGAGTTCAAGGTGTGCGCGGTGCGCGTGGAGCGGGCGGGTCCTGCGGGGGAGTAGCGGGGGTCACCCCCTACGCGGCGTCAGGCCGTCGCTTCCCGCTCCACCCAGGCGAGGTACCCGGCGCTGCCGTGGGTCACCGGGGTGGCGATGATCTCCGGCTCGTCGTAGTCGTGCGCCTCGCGCAGATGGGTCTCCAGCTCCGGGTAGCGCGCGGCCGTTGTCTTGAGGAGTACCTGCCACTCCCTGGTCTCCTCGATCGCGCCCTGCCAGCGGTAGACCGACGTGACCGCCGCGCTCACCTGCGCACACGCCGCCAGCCTCGCCTCCACCGCCCCGCGAGCCAGCGAGTCGGCCTTCTCCCGGGCGTCCGTCGTCGTGAGCACTGTCAGGAAGTCCGTCATCAGGTCTCCTTCGTGGATACCCCCGGCTTCAGCCGGGGGAGGAAGTGGAGCCTCCGCTGGTGCGGGGCAGAGAGCCGAGTGGCCGTCAGGGTGATGGGGCGTGCACCAAAGCTGAAGGTGGGGGACACCGCAGGGATTGAGCGGGTCAATTGTCAGTCCTCCCCGCTAGGTTCTGATGCATGACGACAGCAGAGGCTACGGAAGCGGCCGGGCATGCTCGGTACACCTTCCGTCTTCGCGTGTCGTCTACGGACCGCACGGCTCTTGAAGCTGAGTGGGGCCGGGTTCGCCGGGTGTGGAATGAATGCGTCGCGAAGTCCAGGCAGGTGCACCGGCACAACCGGGCGACGGGTGGGAAGGCGACGTGCGGGCCGGTGCAGCTTGCGGCGATGCTGACCCGGGCCCGCGCCCGCACCCCGTGGTTGCGCGAGGGGGCCTGTGTTCCGCAGCAGCAGGTGGATGCGGTGGGGCACTGGTGGGCGAGCTTCGTCGTCCCCGCCGTGACCGAGCAGCTTCCCGTCACCGGGCATGTGATCGGTATCGACTGGGGCATCAGCCAGACGCAGGAAGCCGAAGCGCGGGCAGGCCGCATCGAACGGCTACCGCGAAGCGAAGCGGCATGCCGCCAAGCTCCACAAGAAGGTCGCCCGGCAACGCCAGGACACCGGCCGCAAGTGGGCCAAGAAGGTCGTCCGTGACCATGACGCCCTGGCCGTCGAGGACTTCCGCCCGAAGTTCCTCGCGAAGTCGACCATGGCCCGTAAGGCCGCTGACGCGGCGATCGGCGCCACCAAGGCCGCGCTGGTCGAGATGGGCCGCAAGCACGGCTGGATCGTGCGCTTGGTGCACCCGGCGCACACCACCATGGATTGCGCAGACTGCGGAGCGAGAACCAAGCACGCGCTGCCTCTCTCGGAACGAACATATACGTGCACCGCGTGCGGAGTGTCCCGGCCCCGGGACAAGAATTCCGCCCGCGTGATGCTCGTCCGGGCTGGTCTTCAACCCGGCTGGCGCTGACCGTGTAAGACCTGCACCCTCGCCGGGGGGCGGGCGACGTGAGCCAGGAATCCCTCTCTCCTTTATGAGGGGGAGGAGTCAAGCCCACTGATCGTAGGCGAGCTTGGCGACCAGACCGGCGACCGTGACGACCAGGACGCCGCGGACGAAGCCGCTGCCCTTCTTCAGCGCCATGTGCGCGCCGAGCCAGCCGCCGCCCAGGTTGAAGACCGCGAGCACGACGGCCAGCGACCACAGGACCGTGCCCTGGACCGAGAACATCACCAGCGCGCCGAAGTTGGTGCAGACGTTGACGATCTTGGCGGTGGCGGACGCCTGGACCAGGTTCATCTGCAGGACGGCCGTCAGCGCGAGCACCAGGAACGTGCCCGTACCCGGGCCTATCAGCCCGTCGTAGAAGCCGATGCCCAGCCCCGCGAGCGCCACCGCGACGGCGACCCGGCGCGGCGTCACCGGGCCGGTCGCGGGGGCGTCCGTGCCGAACGACGGGCGCAGCGCGACGAACGCGAGCACCGCGAGCAGCACCACCATGATCACCGGCCGCAGCACGTCGCTGCCGACCCCGGCCGCGAAGAACGCCCCCAGCGCGGAGCCGGCGAGCGCCGCCGCCCCGATGCGCACGGCGAGCCGTACGTCGACGGGGGACTTGCGGGCGTACGTCACCGCCGCGGCGGAGGTACCGACGATGGCCACGGCCTTGTTCGTGCCGAGCAGATACGCGGGCTGGAGATGCGGATACCCCAGCAGCAGCGCGGGCAGCAACAGCAGCCCGCCGCCGCCCACCACGGCGTCGATCCAGCCTGCCGCGGCGGCGGCGACACACAGCATGACCAGGGTCAACAGGGGTATGTCGGGCATCGTCGGGCGAGCGTAACCCGGGGTGGGGAGCCGCCTTGGAGGCGGGGTGGGGCCGGGGTCCGGGGCGGCTTCGTGCAGAGGTCGGGGCGGGGAGCGCCCGGCGCTCACAGTGCCGTCCGGGGGGTGCTGAGGGCAGCGTTGCGCGGTGGAAACCGGGGGGATGCGGCGGGGTAACGGCCCCGCCGCAAGGTGGGCGCATGAGCCTGACCGAGCCCGTAGCCGACCGCCCCGCCGGGGGGCGCCGCGTCGTGATCGTCGGCGGCGGCATGGCCGGTACGCGGCTCGCGCGGCAGCTCGCCGGTGCCGGCGCGCGGGTGACGGTCGTCGGGGAGGAGCCGCATGCCCCGTACAACAGGGTGCTGCTCGCCGACGTCCTCGCCGGGCGCTACGCGCCGGACGTGATCCGCCTGCCCGACCTCCCGGCGGCCCCGGCGGTCCGCGTGCTGCGGGGCGTGCGCGCGGTGCGCGTCGACCGCGCCGCGCGCCGGGTGGAGTGCGACGACGGGCGGGCGGTGCCGTACGACGTGCTGGTGCTGGCCACGGGCGCCTGGCCGGTGCTGCCGCCGCTGCGCGGGCTGTTCGATGACGACGGCGACGGCGTCGGCGGTGCCGGTGTCGCGTTGCCAGCGGGGGTGCACGCCTTCCGGACGATGGACGACTGCCTCGCGCTCGCCGCGGCGACGATCCCGGGCGCGGCGGCGGTGGTGGTCGGCGGCGGGCTGCTCGGCGTCTCGGCGGCCCGGGCGCTGGCCCGCCGCGGCGCGCGGGTGGTGCTGGCGCAGCAGGGGGAGCGCCTGATGGAGCGCCAACTCGACCCGCCCGCGGCCCGCCTGCTGCGGGGCCACCTTGAGGACCTGGGCGTAGAGGTGCACACGGAGTGCCGGGTACGGGGGGTGCGCACACGGCCGGCGGTGCCCGGGGACGGGAGTGACGGCGTGCGCGGGGAGGGCCGGGTCCGGGGTGTGACACCGGACCCGGTGGTGCCGGACCCGGGCCGCGCGCCGCGACCTTCGGCGCGTCGTGCCCCCGGCGGCGGCTCCGCCGCGCCTGCGGGGCCCGCGGCCCGTAGCGCCTGCGGCGCCGGGTCCGGCGATGGCTCCGAGGCACCCGTGGACACGGCCCGTGCAGCCGCCTCCCGCGCCGCAGGCGCGACCACTCGATCCGTCACCGGCGTCGAACTCGCGGACGGGTACGTGCTCGACGCCCGCCTCGTCGTCCTCGCCTGCGGTGTTCGGCCCCGCGTCGGGCTCGCCAGGGCCGCCGGGCTCGACGTGGGCGCGGGCGTCGTCGTGGACGACGAACTCCGTACCTCCGATCCCGCCGTCCACGCCATCGGCGACTGCGCCGAGCACGCCGGGGTCCTCTACGGCCTCGCCGCCCCCGCCCTCGAACAGGCCGACGTCCTCGCCCGCGTCCTCACCGGCACCCCACCACACCGCTACACCGGCACCCGCGCCCTCACCCGCCTCACCCTCTCCGCCGCCGACACGCCCCTCGACCTCGCCGCCTTCGGCGTCACCGAGCCCGCCCCCGGCGACGACGTCGTGCACCTCGCCGATGCCACCCGCCGCGTCTACCGCAAGGTCGTCGTCCGCGCCGACCGGCTCGTCGGCGGCATCCTCCTCGGCGACCTCGCCGCGGTCGGCACCCTCGCCCGCGCCTGGGAGGGCGACGCGCCGCTGCCCCCGGGCACCCCGCTGCACCACCTGCTCACCGATCACCTCGGAGGCTCCTGACGATGTCGACGACCACCCGCACGCCGCCGGCTCCGCAGCCGCCGCAGGCACCCCGCACCCTCGTGCTCGTCGGACACGGCATGGTCGGGCAGCGCTTCCTCGAAGCCCTCGCCGAGCACCGCGTCACCGACACCCACCGCGTCGTCGTCTTCTGCGAAGAGCCCCGGCCCGCCTACGACCGCATGCACCTCACCTCCTACTTCTCCGGCACCACCCCCGAAGGACTCTCCGTCACCCCCGACGGGTTCATGGCCGGGCACGGCATCGAACTCCACGTCGGCGACCCCGCCGTCGCCGTCGACCGCGCCGCGCGCACCGTCACCTCCGCCGCGGGCCGCACCGTCCCGTACGACGTGCTGGTGCTGGCCACCGGCTCGTATCCCTTCGTCCCGCCCGTCCCCGGCAAGGACGCCCGCGGCTGCTTCGTCTACCGCACGGTCGAGGACGTCCTGGCCATCGAGGCGTACGCGCAGGGGGCGACCGCCGGCGTCGTCGTCGGCGGCGGACTGCTCGGTCTTGAGGCGGCGGGGGCGCTGCGCGGGCTGGGGCTGGCGACGCACATCGTGGAGTTCGCGCCGCGGCTCATGCCCGTCCAGGTCGACGAGGGCGGCGGCGCCGCCCTCCGCCGTACCATCGGCGACCTGGGGCTCGACGTGCACACCGGGGTCGCGGGGCAGGAGATCCGCACCGGCGCCGCGGGCGCGGTGACCGCGATGGAGCTGTCGGACGGCTCGGCCGTCGCCGCGGACCTCGTGGTCTTCTCCGCGGGCGTACGCCCCCGGGACCGGCTCGCCCGCGAGGCGGGCCTGACCGTGGGCGAGCGCGGCGGCGTCGCCGTGGACGAGCGGTGCCGTACCTCCGACCCCGCGGTCTTCGCCATCGGCGAGTGCGCGCAGGCCGCGGACGGCCGGGTCTACGGGCTGGTCGCACCCGGGTACGAGATGGCGGAGACCGCCGCCGCCGCGATCGCCGCCGCCCCACACGCCCCCGCCGCCGCCCCCAGGACCTTCACCGGCGCCGACACCTCCACCAAGCTCAAGCTCCTCGGCGTCGGCGTCGCCTCCTTCGGCGACGCCCTCGGCACCGCCGCCGACTGCCTCGACGTCGTCTACTCCGACTCCCGCGCCGGCCTCTACAAGAAGCTCGTCGTCGCCCGCGACGGCACCCTCCTCGGCGGCGTCCTCGTCGGCGACACCGACGCGTACGGCATGCTCCGCCCGCTCACGGGCAGCGTGCCGCCCGTGCCGCCCGAGCAGTTGGTGCTCCCCCCGGGCGCCGGCGCACCCGCGGCCCTCGGGCCCGCCGCGCTCCCCGACGACGCCGTGGTCTGCAACTGCCACAACGTCACCAAGGCCGCCATCCGCGGCGCCGTCGCAGAACACGACTGCACCACCGCGCGCGAGGTGCAGAAGTGCACCCGCGCCGGCTCCGGCTGCGGCTCCTGCGAGAAGGTCCTCACCGCGCTGGTCAACGACGAGCTGGCGGCCCGCGGCGTCGCCGTCGACAAGGGCCTGTGCCGCTGCTTCGCCCACACCAGGACCGAGCTGTACGAGATCGTCCGCGTCAAGCGCATCAGCTCGTACCTCCGCCTCCTCGACGAGCACGGCCGCGAGGAGGCGCGCAGCGGCGACGGCTGCGAGGTGTGCAAGCCCGCCGTCGCGTCCGTCTTCGCCTCGCTCGCGCCCGAGATCGGCGCCGCCGGCTACGTACTCGACGGCGAACAGGGCGCCTTGCAGGACACCAACGACCACTTCCTCGCCAACCTCCAGCGCAACGGCTCGTACTCCGTCGTCCCGCGCGTGCCCGGCGGCGAGATCACCCCGGACAAGCTGATCGTGCTCGGCGAGGTGGCGCGCGACTTCGGGCTCTACACGAAGATCACCGGCGGCCAGCGCATCGACCTCTTCGGCGCCCGCGTCGACCAGCTCCCCGCCATCTGGGCCCGGCTCGTCGACGCCGGGTTCGAGTCGGGGCACGCGTACGGAAAGGCGCTGCGCACGGTCAAGTCCTGCGTGGGGTCGACCTGGTGCCGCTACGGCGTGCAGGACAGCGTCCGCATGGCCATCGACCTGGAGCTGCGCTACCGCGGACTGCGCTCGCCGCACAAGCTGAAGGCCGCCGTCTCCGGCTGCTCACGCGAGTGCGCGGAGGCGCAGGGCAAGGACTTCGGCGTCATCGCCACCGCGAGCGGCTGGAACCTGTACGTCTGCGGCAACGGCGGCGCCACCCCCCGGCACGCCGACCTCCTCGCCCAGGACCTCGCCGACGACGAACTCGTCCGGCTCGTCGACCGGTTCCTGATGTTCTACATCCGCACCGCCGACCGGCTGGAGCGCACCTCGGTCTGGCTGGAGCGGCTGGAGGGCGGCCTCGGCCACCTGCGCGACGTCGTCGTCGCCGACTCCCTCGGCATCGGCGCCGAACTGGAGGAGCAGATGGCCGCGCACGTCGCGCACTACCGCGACGAGTGGGCCGCCACCCTGGCCGACCCCGAACGGCTCGCGCGCTTCGTCTCGTTCGTCAACGCTCCCGGCGTGCCGGACCCCACCGTGCGGTTCGTCCCCGAGCGCGACCAGGTCAAGCCCGACCTCACCCTGTTGTCAGGCCCCGCCATCCCGGTGCGCGGGACGCTGGAAGGAGCATCCGCATGACCACGACGGCGTACGCGCCCGCGCGGACCGTCCTGCGCGTCGAGATCCGCACCGCGGGGCGCTGGCACCCGGTGTGCGATCTCGCCCTGCTCACCCGCGGCCGCGGCGTCGCGGCGCTGCTGCCGGACGGCACGCAGATCGCGCTCTTCCTCGGCCGCACCGGCGCCGCCTACGCGATCGGCAACCGCGACCCGTTCACCGGCGCGTACGTGCTGTCGCGGGGGCTGCTCGGGTCGGCACCCCCGGCCGAGGGGGGCCGGCCGTTCGTGGCGTCGCCGCTGCTGAAGCAGCGGTTCGACCTGGCGACGGGGCGGTGCCTGGACGACGAGGAGGTGGCGGTGCCGGCGTACGAGACGCGGATCGCGGAGGTGGCGGCGTAGCGGAAGGTACGCGACCGGGGCGCGGTTCCGGTGCGCACCGGGGGGGCAGGACCGGTGCGTACCGGAAACGCCATCCCGTACGAACCGGGCGTCCGGCCCGTACCGCCCGAACCCCCGCGCACTGCCCCGGCTACCGTTCCGTCCATGGGGTACACCGACGCCGACCTCGAACGCTGGGCCCCCGAGCCCGACAAGCGCCCGGGACGCACCGCCTTCCAGCGCGACCGCGCCCGCGTGCTGCACTCCGCCGCGCTGCGCCGGCTCGCGGGCAAGACCCAGGTCGTCACGCCGGGCGTGAGCGACGACCAGGCCGTGACCTTCGCCGACGCCACGCCCCGCACCCGGCTCACGCACTCGCTGGAGTGCGCCCAGGTCGGCCGCGAGCTGGGCGCCGCGCTCGGCTGCGACCCCGACCTCGTCGAGACCGCGTGCCTGGCGCACGACCTCGGGCACCCGCCGTTCGGCCACAACGGCGAGCAGGTGCTCGACGAGCTGGCCGCGCCCTGCGGCGGCTTCGAGGGCAACGCGCAGTCGCTGCGGCTGCTCACCCGGCTGGAGCCCAAGCGGTTCACCGACGACGGCAGGCCCGTCGGGCTGAACCTCACCCGGGCGGCCCTGGACGCCGCCACCAAATACCCCTGGCAGCGCGGCGGCCACCCGGCGGGCCCGGACGCGGTGAAGTTCGGCGTGTACCCCGACGACGTGCCGGTCTTCGACTGGCTGCGCGCGGGCGCGCCCGGCGGGCCCGCGGGCCGCACCTGCTTCGAGGCGCAGGTCATGGACTGGTCGGACGACGTGGCGTACTCCGTGCACGACGTCGAGGACGGCCTGCACGCCGGCCACTTCGACCCCGCGGTGCTGCTCGCCGGGCCGGAGCGGGCCGAGGTCTTCGCCGTCGCCGCCGGGCGGTACGCCCCGGGGACGGACGCCGCGGAACTGGCCGAGGCGCTCGACCGGCTGCTGGCCCAGGAGTGGTGGCCGCACGGCTACGACGGCACCGCCGCCGCGCAGGCCCGCCTCAAGGACGCCACCAGCCAGCTCATCGGCCGCTTCTGTCTCGCCGCCGAGGGTGCCACGCGCGCCGCGTACGGCTCGGGGCCGCTGTCGCGCTACGCCGCCGAGCTGATCGTGCCGCGGGCGGAGCGGCTGGAGTGCGCGGTGCTCAAGGCGGTCGCGGACCGGTTCGTGATGCAGCGCCCCGACCAGGCGCGGCTGCGGGCGGACCAGCGGGTGGTGCTGGGGGAACTGGCCGGGGCGCTGACGGCGGGGGCGCCGGCGGGGCTCGACCCGCAGTTCCGGGCGCTGTACGAGGAGGCGGCGGACGACGCGGGGCGGCTGCGGGCGGTGGTGGACCAGATCGCGGCGCTGACGGACGCGGCGGCACGGCGGCTGCACGCCCGGCTGACGGGGTAAGGCGGGGGAGGCGTCCGGAGGGGGTGGCGCAGGCCGTACGGGAACGGCGGCGCACGCCGTACGGACCGGCGGCGGGCACCGAGGCACCCCGTACGCAACGGCAGCGCGCCCCCCGCGCCACGACCGCCGCCGGGGTGAACGGCGAGATCCGGCCACCGGCGCGTCGTCGGGCACGGGGGCGGGCGGAGGGCCCGGAGCGCCCCCGGTCGCGTACCCGGGTCCCGAACCGCCCCCGTACCCGCCCATCACCGCCCCCACCAGCCCGTTCTCCCACCACCCGCCCCTGCACCGCCGCCGCTCGCGGGCCGTCGCGCGTCCCGCCCGGCCCGTCCGCCACCCCGCCCGTCCGCCCAGCCCTGGCGCGCCTCCCCCTTCCGCCGTCACGCCTCGGTGCGGGAGGCTCGCGGTGTCGGCAACGCAGCCGAGGACACGGCAAAATGGATGGTCGGGGCCAGGGAGCTAGGAGGCGTGAAGTGGTCGACGCACATCAGACGTTCGTCATCGTCGGTGGAGGACTGGCCGGTGCGAAAGCAGCAGAGACGCTGCGATCGGAAGGGTTCACCGGCCGGGTCATCCTCATCGGCGACGAGCGCGACCACCCGTACGAGCGACCGCCGCTGTCCAAGGGCTACCTCCTCGGCAAGGAAGAGCGCGACAGCGTCTTCGCCCAGCCGTCCGGCTGGTACGCGGAGGCGGAGGTCGAGCTGCACCTCGGGCAGACCGTCACCGCGCTCGACCGCGCCGCGAAGACCGTGACCCTCGGCGACGGCACCCGGGTGCACTACGACAAGCTCCTCCTGGCCACCGGCGCCGAGCCGCGCCGCCTCGACATCCCCGGCACCGACCTCGCCGGCGTCCACCACCTGCGCCGCCTCGCCCACGCCGAGCTGCTGCGCGGCGTCCTCGCCGCCCTCGGCCGGGACAACGGCCAGCTCGTCATCGCGGGCGCCGGCTGGATCGGCATGGAGGTCGCCGCGGCGGCGCGCACCTACGGGGCGGAGGTCACGGTCGTCGAGCCGGCGCCCACGCCGCTGCACGGGGTGCTCGGTCCGGAGATCGGCCAGGTCTTCGCCGACCTGCACGGCGAGCACGGCGTGAAGTTCCACTTCGGCGCCCGGCTCACCGCGATCACGGGCAAGGACGGCATGGTGCTGGCCGCGCTCACCGACGACGGCGAGGAGCACCCGGCGCACGACGTGCTGGCCGCCATCGGCGCCGCCCCGCGCACCGCGCTCGCCGAGGCCGCCGGGCTCGACGTGGTGCCGCCCGCGGAGGGCGGCGGCATCGCCACCGACGCCTCGCTGCGCACCTCCGACCCGGACGTCTACGCCACCGGCGACGTCGCCGCGTTCCTGCACCCCGCCGCAGGCGGCGGCCGGCTGCGGGTGGAGCACTGGGCGAACGCGCTCAACGGCGGCCCGGCCGCGGCCCGCGCCATGCTCGGGCAGGACGTGACGTACGACCGGGTGCCCTACTTCTTCTCCGACCAGTACGACATGGGCCTGGAGTACTCGGGGCACGCGCCGCCCGGCTCCTACGACCAGGTGGTGTGCCGCGGGGACATGGGGCGGCGGGAGTTCGTGGCCTTCTGGCTCAAGGAGGGCCGGGTGCTCGCGGGCATGAACATGAACGTGTGGGACGTCACCGAGGGCATCCAGAACCTGATCCGCTCCGGCGCGAAGGTCGACGCGGAGCGCCTGGGCGACCCCGCGGTGCCGCTGGCGGACCTGATCGCGTAGCGGGCAGGACCGAGCCGCCGCGGGCCCGCGGGCCGTCCACGTGACGGTCGCGGGCCCGCGACGCGGGAGGGTCCCGCCGTACGGGCAGCGCCCCCCGCCCGGCGGGAGTCCCGCGGGCCCGGCCTATCCTCGGCGCATGGCCATCCGCACCGCCCGGGTCGACGTCGCCGAGATCTTCGCACTGCGCCACTCCGTGCTGCTGCCCGGACGCCCGCCCGCCGAGGCGGAGTTCGCGGAGGACACCGCGCCGGGCGCCTTCCACCTCGCCGCGTACGACGAGCAGGGCGCGCTCGCGGCCTGCGTCTCCTTCTGCCCCGAACTCCTCCCCGGCGACGGCACCCCCGCCTACCGCTTCCGCGGCATGGCCAGCGCGCCCGAAGCCCGCGGGCGGGGCTACGGCGTCGCGGTCCTCGCCGCGGGCCTCACCGAGTCGGCGGCCCGCGACGCGCACCTGGTCTGGTGCAACGCCCGTACCTCGGCGGCCGGTTTCTACCTCAAGCACGGCTTCGAGGTGCGCGGCGCCGAGTTCGGCATCGCGGGCGTGGGCCCGCACGTCGTGATGACCAGGAAGCTCACCTCCGGCGGCTGACCGGACGGGGCGCACTACTACCGGCGGGTACTCCCGCGGGAGTAGCGGCCTGCCCGGGTCGCCCGGGGCAGTAGCGCCGGTCTCGGTCGCGGGAGCGAGGACACCCGCCCGGGCTGCCGGGACGCTGGATACGTACAGCATGGGAACAGCAGTCGTCCCGAACGGGTGGGGGAGGTGTCCGGGCAGCGGCGGCTTGTCCGCCTCCCGTGCGGGCCCGCTCCCCCCGGCCGGGTCCGCGCCGGGCGGCGTCCGGCGGCCGGCGCGGTGCTCAACCCACCAGCCTGCGGGCTCCGGTCCCCCCGGCCGGAACCCGCGGTCCCCGCCCCGCCGGGCGGCACCCCCCAGGGGCTGCCCGGCGGGGCTTCCACCGTCGCCCGGGCCCTCCCCGCGACGACACGACCGGGCCGTCCGGGTGAGGAAGAACCGCATGCCGTCACCGATATCGGTACAGGGGCGGTTCGTGGTGCCCCTCCGCAGGGACATGGCGCTCGCGGTGGCCGTGGCGGCGATGTCGGCGGGGCTCGCGCTGCTGGCGGACGTCGAGGTGGGTGCCCACCGGCCGGACGCGGTGGGCTGGGTGCTGCTGATGGCGAACTGCGCCGCACTGGCCTGGCGGCGGCCGGCGCCGATGGCGACATTCGTGGCGGTCATGGCCTTCCAACTCCCGTACCACGGGCTGCAGAACGTCCACCACGCGCCCGTGCCCGCCACCGTCGTCGCCGTCTACTCGCTGGCCTTCGCCGGGCCCCGGCTGCGAACCGTGCTGGTCGTCGGCGGACTGCTCGGCGGGCTGACGGGCGTGCTGACGACGGTCGACATGAGCCGGGCCATGGACATCCTGCGGGTATCCGGCTGGGTCATCGCCGTCGCCCTCTTCGGCGAGGCCGCGCGGGTGCACCGCAACTACCTCTCCGCGATCGTCGAGCGGGCCGAACGGGCCGAACGCACCCGGGAGGAGACCGCGGCCAGACGCGTGGTCGAGGAGCGGCTGCGCATCGCCCGCGACCTGCACGACCTGCTGGCGCACAGCATCACGCTGATCGGCGTGCAGACCTCCGTCGCCGCCCACCTCCTCGTCTCCGACCCGGACCGGCTCGACCGCAAGGCCGTCGCCGAGGCGCTGGACGGGATCGCCGGCACCTGCCGGCACGCCCGCGCGGAGCTGCGCACGACGCTCCAGGTGCTGCGCACGGGCGACGGCGGCCAGGACGCCACCGGGCCGCTGCCGGGGCTCGCGGGACTCGAAGGGCTGGCCGAGGCGGCGCAGTCGGCGGGTGCGCGGGTGCGGCTGGAGGTCGTGGCGGAGCTGGAGGTGCCGCAGGCGGTGGGGGCGGCCGCGTACCGGATCGTGCAGCAGTCGCTGACCAACGCCGTGCAGCACGCGGGGCCCGGCGTGCGGGTGCTGGTCGAGGTGCGCTACGACGAGGACGCGGAGGCGCTGTCGGTCTCCGTCACCGACGAAGGACCGGCCGGCCGCGGCAGGCAGCCGCTCCCGGCGGCGGGCCCGCGGCGCGAGGGCTACGGCATCGCGGGCATGCGCGAACGCGCCCGCAGCGTGGGCGGGTTGCTCACCGCGGGCCACCGCCCCTGCGCGGCCGGCTTCGCGGTGGCCGCCGTACTGCCCTGCGCCCGGGAGGCGGACGCCTGAGCCGGCGGCGGCGGCCGCAGCCCCGCCGCCTTCGGGCGGCCGTACGCGGCCGGGGGCCGCCCGCCGCGCGGGCACCCGCGCCCGCCTGCGGGCGCACCTGCGCGGATACGCGTGACCGGGCCTGCTCTTCCACCGATCCTTCAGCGGTTCTGGATGTGCGCAGCGCACGCTGGTCACGCGATTCGGGGAGATGAGATGCACCGGGAAGAGGCGACGTTGTTGGTGCTCTCGGGGGACCACCTGATCGACGCTGCCAAGGGGGCAATCTGGTGAGCATTCTCGTGGAACTGACCCGCTCTACGGCGCCCGGGGAATGGGACGCCGACCTCGCTCCCGACGGGCCTCCGGGGCTCCACGACACCCTGATCGGCAGGGAGCAGGAGATCGCCGAGGTCCGGGCCCGGCTGGCGGCCCCCGGCTGCCGGCTGCTGACGGTCACCGGCCTGGCGGGCGTGGGCAAGAGCGCTCTCGTACGCGCCGCGCTCGCGGACCGCACCGGCACGGACCCCGGCGCCGCGGTGAGCGTGGACCTGGCCGCCGCCGCCGACGCGGACGGCGTCTGGACGCGGGTCGCGGCGGCACTGAGCCGGCCGCCGGACGGCGACGCCCGGGAGGCGGCCTGGACGGCGCTCGCCGGCCGCGCCGCCGACCGCGAGCTGCTGCTCGTCCTCGACAACGGGGACCTGGCCGCCCGCGCCGTCGCCGGGGACATCGCCGTGCTGCTGCGGCGCATCCCCAGGCTGTGCGTGGTGTTCACCAGCCGGGTCGCGCTCGACATCCACGCCGAGCGGATCTTCCCGCTCGGCCCGCTGGCCACCGGCGCCGCCGGTACGGCGGCACCGTCCGCGGCGTCCGACGCGGCGCGGCTGTTCGTCGCCCGGCTCCAGCCGCACTACCGCTGGGCCGTCACCTCCGCCGCGGACCGCGACGGCATCGCGGAGATCTGCGCCCTCCTGGAGGGCGTGCCGCTGGCGGTGGAAGAGGCCGCCCGCGCGGTCGGCGCCCTCAGCCCGCGCCGGATGCTCCAGCGCATACGCGACGGCGAACAGCTCTACAGCAGGCGGCTGGTGGACGTACCGTCCCGGCACGGCTCCATGAACGCCGCGCTCTCCTGGGGCGACGCGGCGCTCACCGCAGGCGAGCTGCAACTGCTGCGCCGCCTCTCGGTCTGCGAGGCCGCCTTCGACCTGGCCGTGGCCCAGCAGGTCGCGGGCCTCAACTGGGCGCAGACCGTGCAGGGCCTGGACGCGCTGGTCCGCAAGAGCCTGCTGCACAGCGTCAAACGCGAGGGTGCGGAGCCCGAGTTCCGGATGTTCCGCGCCACCCGCCGGCACTACCGCACGCGGCTGGCCGCGGACCCCGCGGACCTGGCGGCCACCCGGGCGCGGCACGCCGCGCACACGCTGGAGTTCGCCCTCCAGGCCCGGCAGGGGCTGCGGCTGCCGAAGGAGCGCGCCTACTGGCTGGAGCTGGTGGCCGAGCGCACGCCCGACCTGTTCGCGATCGCCCGGCTGAACCAGGAGGCCGGCGACCACGCCGCGGCCGCCCGGCTGCTGCTGGCGCTGGAGGAGGCGTGGACCGTACACGATCTCCTCGGGACGGCCGGCGCGCTGCTCGACGGCTCCCTGGCGGCGCTCACCGGCGCCGAGGGCGCCCAGGCCGCGGAGGCCGCCGCCCGCTGGGCCCTGACGGAAGGCGACTGGGCGCGCGCCGAGGTGTACGTGGAACGCCTCGGCCGCTCCCTCGACGCCGCCGCACGCGCCGCGGCGCTCCGCGCCGAGCTGCTGCTCGGCCGCGGCGACGCCGTGGGCGCCCTCCAGCAGGCGGAGTTCGCGCTCGCCGGCAAGCGCGCCCCGGGCGGCACGGTCGCGGCCGCCCGCGTGCTGCGTACGCTCGCCGCCGCGCGCGCCGCGATCGGCAGGCGGCAGCCGGAGGAGCCGCTGGTGAAGGCGGCGCGCGGGCTGCTGGAGCTGGGCGAGCCGCGGCAGGCGGCGCTGACGCTGGCCGCGCTGGCCGTGGCGCAGCGCGGCCACGCCCGGGCCAGGGCCGGCGCCGGCGAAGCGGTGGAACTGCTGCTGGCGCACGCCGCGCCGGTACGGGACGTGCGCGCCGTGCTGGTCGCGGCCGCCGGGACGGTGCCGGCCGGCGGGGAGGCGTACCGGCGGCTGGGTGCGCTCGCCGACCGGATCCCGCAGCGGGGTGAGGACGTGCCGCCGGAGCCCGCGGCCCCCGACGGCCGCAGGGGGGTGCTCCTCGCCGCGCGCGCCGCGCTGGCCGAGGCGGCGCGCGAGGAGGCGGAGGCCGCGCCCGCCGGCGGCCTTGAGCGGCTGACGCACCGTCAGCTCCAGGTGGCAGAGCTGGTGGCCGAGGGGATGACGAACCGGCAGATCGCCCGCGCCCTGGAGCTGTCCGAGTGGACGGTGGTCAACCACCTGCGGCAGGTCATGCAACGGCTCGACTGCCCGTCCCGGGTGCATGTGGCCCGCATCGTG
Organism: Streptomyces sp. CMB-StM0423; assembly: GCF_002847285.1. NCBI lineage: Bacteria > Bacillati > Actinomycetota > Actinomycetes > Kitasatosporales > Streptomycetaceae > Streptomyces > Streptomyces sp. CMB-StM0423. The sequence continues at coordinate 5,925,877 of NZ_CP025407.1, forward strand.
CAGGGCCGCGCCACTGCCCGGCTCTCGGGCTGAATCCCCGCACCGCGCCCCCGTCCGCAAGCGGCGAACCCGTCAGGACAGCCCGACGCCCCTTCCCGCCGGCCGGGCAGGGGGAGTTCGGACGAGCACCGGCCCCCGCGCGACGGCGCGGGGGCCGGTGGTCTCCGTCCGGGTACCGGGCACCCCCGTGCGGTGGTGGTGCCCGGTACCCGGCTCAGCCCCGCCGCGCTTCCTCCGCACGGCGGTCCCTGAGGTCGTCGCGCCCGCGGGGCGGCGGTCCCGCCGGGGCCAGGACGGCACGGGCGATGGCGTCGGTGTCGGTGAGCGTCGCCGAGCCGACCGAGGGACGGATCGCGGCCGCGGTGACGCCGTCCGCGGACTCCGTGGGCACGCCCAGGGCGAACCGCTGCGGGTGCGGCACCCCGTCGCCGTCCACGACGTGGAACGGCCGCCCGGTGACGGCGAGTCCGCCCGCGACGTAGCCGGTCCTGCCGGGGCCCAGCCCGTACGGGCGGCACTGCCCGCTGTCGAGCAGGTGGCGCAGCAGCGGGTCGGCGGTGCGGCGCAGGTCGACGCCGGGCAGCCGGCCCTCGACGAGCACCCGGGCGGTCTCGCGCGAGCCGCTGACCGACGGCGACTCGCAGGCGAACTTGCCCGCCTCCCGGTCCGCCGCCACCTGCATCCCGGGGCCCACGATCCGGGCCACCCCCGCGCGGACGAGCGCGATCAGCTCCTCGGTCCGCCGCGCCGCCGGGCCGCCGGAGAGGTAGGTGCCGAGCGGCGCGAACCAGCCGTCGAGGTCGCGGCGGCGCGACTCGCCGCCCAGGCCCGCGTGGTCGACCGCGAGACGGACCTCGTCGCGCAGGTCGTGCAGCACGTCGAGGGCGGCCTCGACCGGCCCGCCCGCGGCGTCCGCCCGGGTCCCGGCGCCCCGGCGGACGCCGCTGAGCACCGGTGCCCGCTCCGGCCGGTCGCGCCCGGGGAGCAGCGCGGTGTAGTACGCGGACTCCATCTCCCGCGCGATGAGCGGCCACAGGGACTCGCGGAAGTCGAGCGGTCCGTCGCGCTGCGCGCGCAGCCGGGCGGTCAGCTCCTCGGTGAACACCCGCGGCACCTGCCGCCCGCCGCCGTTGCGGTGCCCGCCGCCCGTCCCGTACGGGACCGCGCGGCGGGCGCCGCACAGGATCCGCGGCTCGCGGCCCGACGGCCGGTAGGTGACCCGGCCGTCCCGGTCGCGGTCGAACCGGCCGCCGCGCCCGGTGGTCAGCAGCGTCAGATAGTCGAAGAAGTTCAGCCCGAGGCCGCGCAGGACGACCGGCTCGCCGGGGGCGACCGCGCTCAGGTCGGCGTCCGCGGGGTGCGCGGGGGCGACGTAGACCAGGCCGAACTCGGCGGCGAAGGCGGCGTGTCCGCGCTCCTGCGCGGTCGGCAGCACCGGCACCCGGCCCTGCGCGAGCACCACGGCGTCGAGGCCGGTCAGCCGCCGGCCGCCGGCGAGCAGGATCTCCTGGGTGCCGCCGGGACCGTCGTCCAGCGCCACCGCGTCCTCCGCGTGCACCCGCAGCGCCAGGGACTCCGCGCTCGCCACGGCGACCTGACGGAACACCCAGCGGAAGTAGCTGCCCGCGAGCGCCCGGGTCGGGTACGAGTCCGGGCCGAGCCGGCGCGCCTCGGCGGCGTCCGCGCCGCCGGCTCCGGAACGGGCCAGCGCCCGCGCCCACTCGTACAGGCCGGGCCCGCGGCGCTGCGGTGCGCCCGCTGGCGTCACGCCCTCGCCGGCGAACGCCGTCACCCGGCCCGCCACCGTGTCCAGCAGCAGCGAGCGGTCCTGCCCGGTGCGCCACTCCCGGCCCGCACCCGGCGGCCGCGGGTCGATGAGATGGACGGTCACCGCGCGCCCTGCGGCGAGCCGCCGGGCGTGCGCGGCGAGCCGCTCGACCACGGAAAGGCCGCGCGGCCCGGCGCCGACGACTCCCACCACGAGTGACTTCTCGCTCATCAAAGGATCTCCCTCTCCGGGGAGTTCACCCCCGGTGCGCGGGGTCGGAGCGTCGCTGGTCGGGCCCCAGCCATCCTGAACGCGCGGGCGGGCCCGGGACAGCGGCTGATTCTTGCTAGCCCGCGGGGCCGAATGCCGGGGCCATTGCCATGTCGCCGGAAGGGCCGCGGTCGTACGCTGCCCGGCACCCGGAAGCCGGCACGTGCGCGGTGCCACACGGAAATCACCGGCCACTCCCCGGCCACTCCCGTACGAATTCCGCCGCCGGCCGCCTCCGGCGGAAAGAGCGCGCGGTCAGTCCGTCGGCCGCCGGTGCAGCGCCAGGTGCGTCAGCACCCCGGCCAGCAGCCCCCAGAACGCCGCCCCGACGCCGAGGAGTTCGAGGCCCGAGGCGGTGACGAGGAACGCGACGAGCGCGCTGTCGAGCCGGCTCGCGTCGCGCGTCGCCGCGGCCAGCGCGCCGCCGGTCGCGCCCAGCAGCGCGATGCCGGCGATGGCCGCCACCAGCGCGGCCGGGAGGACCGCGAAGAGGCCGAGGAACGCCGAGCCGAAGACCCCGACGACGAGGTAGCCGACGCCGGCCGCCACCCCGGCCCCGTACCGCCGCTCCGGGTCCTGATGGGCCGAAGGGCCGCTGCAGATGGCCGCGGTGATCGCGGCGAGGTTGAGCCCGTGCGCCCCGAACGGCGCCAGCACCAGCCAGGCGGCGCCGGTCGAGGTGACCAGGCGGTCCGCGTCCGGGTGGTAGCCCGCGGCGTTGAGCACGGCGAGCCCGGGGGCGTTCTGCGACGCCATGGTGACCAGGAACAGCGGCAGCGCGATGCCCACCGCGGCGTCCAGGGTGAACTCCGGTGCGGTGAACGCCGGCACGGCCACGCCCACCTCGCCCGACCAGGTGCCGAAGCCGCCGGTGGCGGTGGTCCAGGCGCAGCCGGTGAGCAGCGCGCAGGCGGTCGCCCAGGAGGCGGCGAAGCGGCGCCCGGCGAGATACGCGCCGAGCATGAGGACGACCAGCGCCAGGTCGCCGTCCGCGGTACGGAACAGCCGCAGCCCGAACTCCAGCAGGATGCCGGCGAGCGTGGCCGCCGCGACCTCCGGCGGCAGCAGCCGCATCAGCGCGCCGAAGAGCCGGCTGAGGCCGAGCAGCACGGTGAGCACCGCGGCGATCACGTACGCGCCGATCGCCTCGGCGAAGGAGTGCGTGGCCAGCGCCGTGACCAGCAGGGCCGCACCCGGCGTCGACCAGGCGGTCAGCACCGGGGCGCGGTACGCCAGGCTCAGCAGCACGCACGTCACGCCGCTGCCCAGCGACAGCGCCCACAGCCACGACTCCAGTTGGCCGGCGGTGAGGTCCCCGGCGCGCGCGGCCTGGAGCACCACGGCGACCGGGCCGGTGTACGAGACCACCACCACGACGACGCCGGCCACCACCGTCGAGACGGTGAGGGCCGGCCGACGCTTGGCCGCGGGTGCCGCGTCAGGGGTCAAGGGGCGCTCCGGTCAGGCGGGTGCGGCGAGCGGGACGGGCCGGTCAGCACCGGCACGCCCCCGGCGGCTCCGGGCGCGGCCACTCGGCCACGGCCACGGTAGCCGCCCCTCAGCGCGGCCGGCGGCCGTACGTGGAGATCAGGATCTGGCTCAGCCAGCGGTTCGCCGGGTCGGCCATCTCCTCCAGCGCGGCGTCGATCCGCGCGTCGTCGAGGAGCCCGGCGCCGGTGATCCGCGGGCGCATGAACTCCAGCCAGAGCTGGTAGTGCCGCGCCTGCGCCGAGCCGCCCTGCATCATCACCGTCCGGCCCTCCGCGGACACGTCCTCCAGGCCGCACTCCAGCGCCGCCTGGAGGTCGAAGTGGCCGCCGCGGGGCTCGTGCCCGGACTCGCGCATCAGCCCGTAGCCGGCCGTGCGGATGTCCTGGAGGAAGTCCTCGGAGACCACGCTGCGGAAGAGCGGCAGCGAGTCGGTGTCCTCCAGGAACAGCCAGCCGCCCGGCTTGAGCGCGGCGACCATCTTGCGGACCGCGGCGGGGCGGTCGGGCAGGTGCTGGACGAGCATGCGGGAGTGCACCAGGTCGAACTGCCCGGCGGGCAGTTCGTCGGTGGTGATGTCGGCCTGGAGCACCTCGATGCCCTTGTCCTTCAGCCGCGCCAGCCGGCCCGTCTCCAGGTCGGCGGCCGTGACCCGGCCGGTGGGGCCCACGAGTTCGGCGAGCCGCTCCGCGGTGCCGCCGTGGCCGGCGCCCACCTCCAGCACGGACCAGCCGGCGGCGACGCCGAGCCGGTCCAGCCGCTCGCTCGTTCCGGGATCCCAGATCGCCTCGTTGGTCAGCAGCCGTTCGGTCTCCTGGTCCCACAGCGGGTCGAAGACATAACGCTTGGCGGCCTGTTCTGAGTTGGACACACGCGCCCCCAGAGATAATCCGGCTTTCGCGTTGGGAGCGTAGGAGCCGGAATTGCCGGGCGGCCATGGCAATTCCGTGTCCCCGGGCCGAACGGGACGGCAGATATCTGCCACCGCCCCGGCTCCGCCTCCCGCCGTAGCCTGCTGGGGTACCACGCTTTCGTACCGGACGGACGACCGTAAGGAATGCGGTGTTGCGTACTTTCATCGTCGGTTTGGGACGCTCCGGCCGGGAGCTCCATCTGCCGGTGCTGCTGCGGCTGCGGCGCCGCTTCCCCGATCTCTTCTCCGCCTCGCCGCCGCTCGGGTACGACACGGGGCCGGCCGGCGGTCAGGACGACGGCCCGGAGATCGAGACCGTCGGCTCGCTGGCCGCGGCCCGGCTGCGGCTCGACCCGGCGGCGACCCTGGTGCACGTGTGCACCCCGCCCGGTGAGCGGGCCGGCGTGCTGGCCGCCCTGGGCGAGCTGGGGTTCGTCAACGTCCTGGTGGAGAAGCCGCTCGCGGAGACCGCCGAGGCGCTGGCCGAACTGGCGGCGGTCCGGGAGAAGTACGGGCTGCGGATGGCCGTGGTCGCGCCGTGGCTGCACAGCACGCTCACCGACCGGCTCGCGGACCTCGTCGAGAGCGGGCGGTTCGGCCCGCTGCGGCACATCGGGATACGCCAGCACAAGCCCCGTATCCACCGCACCCTCAACAGCGCCGGGCACCAGACGGCCTTCGACGTGGAGCCGCCGCACGCGGTCGGCGTCGCGCTGCGGCTGGCCGGCGACGCCGACGTCACCGGCGCCGCGCTCACCGACGTGGACGTCGGCGGCCGGCGGGTGCCGGGCATGGGCGGGGCCGAGCTGACGCTGCGGCACCACTCGGGGGTGGTGAGCCGGCTGGAGTGCGACCTGACCTCGCCGCTCCGGGAGCGCCGCATCGAGCTGGACTTCGCGTCCGGCCGGGCCGTCGGCCACTACCCGGTCGGCAGCGAGGACCACTACGCGCACCTGAGCGCGGGCCCCGTGGACGGCCCCCCGGCGGAGTCCGTGTTCCCGGACCTCGCCCTCGACGCCTGCCTGCTCGACACCTACCGGCACCTCGCCGGCGACGACCCCGACGACGCCGTGCTGGATGCGCAGGTGCGGCGCCAGATGCAGGTCGTCCGGCTGCTCGACGCGGCCAAGCACATGTCCGGCTCCAGGACGGAGGCACGTGATGCCGGCTGACACCCTCCCGCTCTGCGGGATCGGCGACGAGGCGGGCGCCCCGGCGGCGGTCCAGACCGGCGCCCTGAACGAACTGGGCTGGCCGCTGATCGAACTGCGGTCCGTCGACGGCGTCGCCCTCGCGGACCTCGACGACGCCGCCTTCGACGAGCTGGCCGGATCGGTGCGCGCCGCCGGGCTCGGCGTGCACTGCGTGGACTCCCGGATCGCCAACTGGGCCCGCCCCGTCACCGGCGACTTCGACGAGGACCTGCGCGAGCTGGACATCCTCGCCGGGCGCTGCGCCACGCTCGGCACCCGGTACGTCCGCGTCATGTCGTACCCCAACGACGGGCTGAGTCCCGGCGCCTGGCGCGCCGTCGTCCTGCGGCGCATGGCGATCCTCGCCGAGCGCGCCGAGCGCGCCGGGCTCGTGCTGCTGCACGAGAACTGCGCCGGCTGGGCCGGCGCCAGCGCCGACCGCATGCTCCAGCTCCTGCGGTACGTCGACAGCCCCGCGCTGCGCCTGGTCTTCGACACCGGCAACGGGCCCGCGTACGGCTACCGGGCCTACGACCTGCTGCCCCAGCTCACGCCCTGGATCGAGCACGTCCAGATCAAGGACGCGGTCGTCGAGGGCGACGAGATCCGCTACACGCTGCCGGGACACGGCGAGTGCCGCGTCCTGGACTGCCTGCGGCACCTGATCGACCGCGGCTACACCGGCGCGCTGTCCATCGAGCCGCACGTCAAGGTGCGCCCGCACGAGTCCGCGACCGCGAGCGACGACGAGACCCGCGCGGCCTTCGTCGCCTGCGGCCGGGCGCTGGAGGAACTGCTCGCCCGGATCGGCAAGGTGACCGTATGACCACGGCGCAGACACGGCTGTCGCGGGCGGACCGCGACCTGCTGCTCGACCTGGTCGGGTTACCGACCGCCGGGCCGATGGAGACCGGCCCGGACGCGGAGCCGCCGCGGCTGCGCGAGGCGCAGATGCGCTACGCCAGGGCCGCGGCCGAGCTGGGCTTCGAGGTGGCGTACCACGCCGCGCCGGGACCCGAGTGGCTTGACCGGCCCGACGTGCCCGCGCAGGTGCGCGACATGGCGCGGCGGGTCGACGGGTTCCTCGACAGCCAGCCGAGCCTGGTGCTGCGGCTCGGCGGCGCGCTGCCGCGGGCGCGCACCCTGATGTTCAACGTGCACCTTGACACGGTCGCCGGCGGCAAGCCGCCGCACCTGGCCGGCGACCGCTTCCACGGCCGCGGCGCCGTCGACGCCAAGGGGCCCGCGGTCGCGCTGCTCGCCGGGCTGCGGGCCGCGATCACCCGGGTGCCGGCGCTCGGCACCGACGTGGGCGTGCTCATCCAGGCGGTGTCAGGCGAAGAGGGCGGCGCCATGGGCGTCTTCGGTACCCGGCCGCTGGTCGAGCAGGGCTGGACAGGACGTATCAACGTGTTCTGCGAGCCGACCCGCGGCCTGCTCGTGCCCCGCGCCACCGCGGCGGCCACCGCCCGGATCGCCGTCGCCGGCGCCGACTCCATCGACGACCACCCCGAGGCCGGCCACAACGCCTCCGTACTCCTCGGCTTCCTCGCCCAGCGGCTGGCCCGCACGCTGCCGGGAGCGGTGGCCGAGGGCCGGGTCTGCATCGCCGGGCTGCACACCGGCGCCGCGCACAACAAGGTCTACGGCACCGGCGCCCTGCTGCTGAACCTGGCGTACCGCACCGCCGCGGCCGGCCGGGCGCAGGAGGAGGCGCTGGAGCGCGAACTGACCGCGGGCATCGACGAGTTCGCCGCCGTCTTCGGCGGGCTGCCGGACTTTGCCCGCACCGCAAGGGACGCCCGCCGGATCACCCGGCTGGCGTGGCTCAAGCGCGGGCTGCCCGCGCTCGACAGCCGCGACGCCTGGGCGGAGCAGGTGCTGACCGGGGCCGGTCTCGAGTACGCCCCGCCGGACGCCCCCGCCTGCACCTGCGACGCCATCTGGGCCCACGCCCTGCCGCACGCGCACACGGTCGTCTACGGCCCCGGAGACCTCGACGCCAACGGCGCGCACGCCGCGGACGAGTACGTCGACGCCTCCGACCTGGAGCGCTACGCCGACGGCATCGCCTCCATGGTGGCCGCCTTCGCCTCCGCTACGAACGGATCGTCATGACCCTGCTGCCGTACCACCAGCTCACCGACTTCACCACCGAGGTGTTCCAGGCCCAGGGCGTGCCCGAGGACCGGGCGCGTACGGCCGCGGAAGCCCTCGTCTACGGCGACCTCGTGGGCATGCGCTCCCACGGTCTCGCCAACCTCACCCGCCTCTACCTGCCGCTCTTCGCCTCCGGCCGGGTCGCGCCCGCCGCCGAGCCCGAGGTGCTCGCCGACCGCGGCGCCACCGTGCTGCTCGACTCCCGCAAGGGCCTGGGCCTGTGGGCCGCCGCGGAGGCCATGGACCTCGCCGCCGAGCGGGCCGGGCAGTACGGCATCGGCATGGTGTCCGTACGCGACGCGACGCACCTCGGCTGCGCCGGCTTCCACGCCGCCCGCGCCGTCGAGAACGGCATGATCGGGCTGATCGCCTCCAACTGCGGCCGGCAGCGCATCGCCCGCCCGCCGGGCGGCCGGGTCGCCATGCTCGGCACCAACCCCCTTGCCGCCGCCGCCCCGGCGGGCCCCGGGCAGGCGCCGTTCGTGCTCGACATGAGCACCACCGTCGCCCCCACCGGCAAGGTGCGCGAGGCGGCGCGGGCCGGCCGGTCCATACCCGAGGGCTGGTTGCAGGACACCGAGGGCCGCTGGGTGACGGACCCGCACGCGCTCGACCGCGGCGAGGGCTTCCCGCTGTTCCTCGGTGGCCACCCGGAGACGGGCGGCTACAAGGGCTACGGCCTCGCGCTGCTGGTCGAGGTGCTGGCCGCGCTGGTGCCCGGTGCCGGGCTCGGCCCCGACCCCGAGGCGTACTCCGGCACCGGCGGCCCGAGCGGCCGCGACGACGACATCGGGTTCTTCGTCCTGGCCGTCGCGCCCGGCACGCTGCGTCCCGAGGAGGACTTCACCCGCCAGGCGGCCGGGCTCTTCGCCGCCCTCACCGGCAGCCCGACGCTGCCGGGGACCGACAAGGTCGTCTACCCCGGCTGCCGGGAGGCGGACCTGAAGGCCGCGGCGCTGGCCGAAGGCGTGCCCGTGGCGGACGCGCTCCTCGGCGAACTGCGCTCCGTCGCCGACGACCTGGGGCTGAAGCTCCCGGAGGGAGACCGCAATGACCGGTGACGACACCACCCGCCCGCTGCGCATCGGGCTGATCGGCCTGGGCGTCATCTCCCGCTTCTACGCCGCCGCGCTGGAGGAGGTGCCGGGGGTCGAACTCGCCGCGGTGTGCGACCTCCGCGACGAGGCACTGGCCCCGTACCGCGACCGCGTCCCCTGCTTCACGAGCCACGCGGACCTGCTCGCGGCCGGCGGCCTGGACGCGGCCGTCGTCAACGTGCCCAACGACGCGCACGCGGCGGTGTGCGGCGACCTGATCGCCGCCGGGCTGCCGGTGTGCGTGGAGAAGCCGCTGGCCACCAGGCTGTCGGACGGCCGCGCGCTGGTGCGCGCGGCCCGCGACCGCGACGTCGTGCTGTTCACCGCCTTCCACCGGCGCTACAACGGCAACGCGCTCGCGCTGCTGGAGGCCATCCCGCCGGGGGTCGGCATCGAGTGGATGGTCGTGCGCTACCTGGAGAAGATCGAGGAGCACGCCGGCGCCGACGCCTGGTACCTGGACGCCGACCGCTGCGGCGGCGGCTGTGTGGCGGACAACGGGCCCAACGCCTTCGACACCGTGCGCCAGTTCCTCGGCCCGGTCGAGCTGGAGTCGGCCGAGGTGGTACGCGACGAGGCCGGTACCGACCGGCAGGCGAAGGTGTCGCTGGCCGCCTCCTCCGGCGCCCGCGGCCGGGTGGAGCTGGACTGGTCGTACGAGGGCGAGCGCAAGGACGTCACGGTCCGGCTCACCGACGGCACGCTGCACAGCGCCGACATGCTCGACGGCTACCCGGAGTTCAAGCAGTCGCTGTGGCACGAGTACCGCGGCATCGTGACCGACTTCGCCCAGGCCGTACGCGCCGGGGAGGACCGCGCCGAGGGCGGGCTCGCGGCGCTGGAACTGGTGGCGGAGATCTACCGCAGGGAGAGCACGGCCGGCGAGCCGACGACGACGGGAGCAGCGCGGTGAACCCGCAGGAGGACGGCGACAAGCTGACGGTCTCCGGCCGGCTGGTGAAGATCCTCATCCACCGCCGCGAGGACCGCGGGATGTCCGTGGACGAGTGGGGCAGCCGCTGCGTCCGCAGCGGCGAGGTGCACGAACTCGTCACCACGGACCAGCACGACACCACGACGGGCGCGCGGGTCGACCGGGTCGGGTTCCTCGGCTTCGTGGAGATCTCCGAGGCCGGCGTCGTCGACCGCGGCGACCCGGTGGTGATCGACGGCAAGCGGGTCGGCTCCGTACTCGGCTTCGACTCCTGCCACTTCCCGAACCACTACAACATCCTCATCGCGGTCGACGCGACCGTCACCGGCCGGGAACTCGGCCTGACGCCGGACATGAAGGTGCTCATCGGCCCGCAGCCGTGATCACGCAGTGCCCTTCCATTCGCCGCCGCGCGGCGGTGGCCGCCCGGAGAGATCCGCGCGCTGAAGTACCGCTTGCGCGGTGCTTGGGAACCAATTGCGGCCGACTTGGCGCCGAGTTGCTGCCGGGACCCGCCACCGCTGGTCAGCGGGCCCCGGTAACCCGGCCGCCTGTGAAACTGCTTGTGCCGAACCATGCGTTCGGTTACGCTCCCGTGAGGTCTCAGGGGGATATCACGGGGGAGTGATCATCGATCGAGCCTCCGCTTACGTGCACGAGTTATCGGAAGGGTTCGAGAGCGCGATGGAATTTTCCCTACTCGGTCCACTGCGCATGCACGAACAGGGGTGTTCCTATACTCCGACGGCGCCCAAACAACGACAGCTTCTCTCGTTGCTCCTGCTCAACGCCAACCAGGTTGTTTCCACGCGTACATGCATAGAGGAACTCTGGGAGAACACTCCGCCCAACACCGCGCTCTCGACGGTCCAGTCCTACATCCTGCAGTTGCGGCGCATCCTGCGCCGGGTGCCGCGGGTGGGCAGTCTGGAGGCGGCCCGGCGGATACTGGAGACACGCGACGGCGGCTATCTGCTCACGGTGCGCGGGGACGAGCTGGACACGAACACGTTCGCCACGCTCGTCGCCAGCGGCCGGTCCAAGCTGTACGCCGACGACGTCGCGGCGGCCGAACTGCTGGGCCGGGCACTGGCGTTATGGCAGGGTTCGGTGCTGGCGGACGTCCAGGTCGGGCCGGTGGTCAGGGCGTACGCGGTCGGTCTCGAAGAGGACCGCATGAGCGTCCAGGAACAGCGCATCGACGCCGACCTGCGGCTCGGCCGGCACCGCGAGGTGCTCGGCGAGCTGAGTTCGCTCACCACCAAGCTGCCCACCCGGGAGAGCCTGCACGCCCGGCTCATCCTGGCGATGTACCGGTCAGGACGGCGCAGCCAGGCCCTGGAGGTCGTCCACCGGCTGCGTACGACGCTCCGCGAGGAACTGGGCCTGGAGCCCTCACCGATGATCCGGAATCTGCAACAGGCGGTGCTGACCTGCGATCCTGAATTGGACGATCTCATGCGCGGTCCCGATCTGACGAAAACCGTCCCCGTAAGCCAATTAGACCTCGTGCCGCCCGGCCGGGTGGAGCAACACGCGCTGGCGTCCGCCGCTTTCGGCAGGGGCGCATAACGGAGCCCGGATTCCGCGACTTCCGGAAAAGCACCTTCGGCGTTCGCGCCGAAGGTGCTTTTCCATGTCCATATGAACTCCGCGGGACGTATTTCGGAACTGCGGTATACATGTCCTGAAATTCGCCCCGCGGCTCAGAGGGATTCCACATGGTCCGCGGCCGGCACCCGGTGCCGGCAGTCGAAGATATAGCCGGCCGTCGCGACGAGATGCGCGTAGTCGAAGGCGTCGTGGTCCGTGGCGACCAGCACCACGTGCGCCGCCTCGACCTCCTCGTCCGACAGCTCCACCCGCACCAGCCCCGCGACCCCCGGGTCCTCCGAGACCACCGGGTCCGCGACCCGCACCTGCGCGCCCTCCGCGAGCAGTTGCTCCGCGAGCCGGACCGCGGGCGACTCCCGTACGTCGCCGGTGTTGGGCTTGTACGCCAGCCCCAGCATCAGCACCCGGGCGCCGTGGAGCGTCTGGCCGCGCCTGCCGAGGCCCCGGGTGACCCGGCGGACCACGTACTCGGGCATCTGGGTGTTCAGCTCGTCGGCCAGCGCGACCATCCGGAACGGCCTGCTGAGATCCTGCTTGACCTTCCACGACAGATACAGCGGGTCCACCGGGAGGCAGTGGCCGCCGACCCCGGGGCCCGGGGTGAAGCGCATGAAGCCGAACGGCTTGGTGGCGGCGATGTCCAGCGCGTCCCACACGTCGACGCCGAGCGCCTCCGCGTGCATGGCCAGCTCGTTCACCAGGGCGATGTTGACGTGCCTGAAGGTGTTCTCCAGCACCTTCGCCATCTCGGCCACCCGGATCGTGGGGGCGGGCACGACCTGGTCGACGATCGAGCCGTAGAAGTCCGCCAGCCGGCGGCGGGAGCGCTCGTCGACCCCGGCCACGACCTTCGGCGTGGTGGTGAACGTCCACCGGGTGTTGCCCGGGTCGATGCGCTCCGGGCTGTAGCCGAGGTGGAAGTCCGTGCCCGCGGCCAGCCCGGACAGCCGCTCCAGCAGCGGGGCGAGGACGTCGCCCGTGGTGCCGGGGTAGCTGGTCGACTCCAGCGAGACCGCCGCCCCCGGCCGCAGCCAGCGGGCGAGGGTGGTGCCGGCGGACTCGATGTACGACAGGTCGGGCAGGCCGTCGCGCATCGGGGTGGGCACGGTGATCACGGCGAGGTCGAAGCCCGCGAGGTCGTCCGGCTCCATCGTCGGCCGGTACGCCCCGCTGTCCAGCAGCGCCGCCAGCCGCGCCGAGTCCACGTCGCCGACGTACGACTCGCCCACCGCGAGCTTCTTGACCCGGTCCTCGTCGACCTCGAAGCCGACGACCTCGTACCCGCGCTCCGCGGCGGCGACGGCCAGCGGCAGGCCCACGTAGCCCTGCCCCATGACGACGACCTTCTCGCCCATGCCCGTACCCCCTAATCGAAGAATTCGCACACTGAGTCCGCGATGAACTCCACCTGGAAGTCCGTGAGGTGGGGCCAGATCGGGATGGCCAGGTTGCGCGCGCTGACCTGCCGGGCCCGCGGCCAGTCCGCCCCCTCGGGGGCGTACTTCGCGAACGCGGGCTGGAGCGGCAGCGGCACCGGGTAGTAGATGTGGGTGCCGATCTGCTTCTCGGTGAGCCAGGCGCGCAGGTCCTCGCGCCGCTCGACCAGCAGCGAGTACACGTAGTAGCAGCGGCCGTTGCGGCCGGCGGGCGGCGCGACGAGGCCGCGGTCGGCGAGCGGGGCGAAGCGCTCCGTGTAGTAGTCGGCGATCCGGGCCCGGCGCTCCAGCCGGTCCGCGAAGCCGCCGATCCGGTGCAACTGGAAGGCGGCCAGGATCTCGTCGAAGCGGCTGTTCTGGCCGATGGAGTGGTGCAGGAACCGCGTGATGCCGTCCTGGCCGTGGTTGCGGAGCATCCGTACCGTACGGGCCAGGTCCTCGTCGTCCGTGACGACCATGCCGCCCTCGCCGGCCGTGCCGAACGCCTTGACCTGGAAGTAGGAGAACACCCCGAGGTCGCCCCAGGCGCCGGACGGGGTGCCGTCGAGCACCGCGCCCTGGGCGACCGCGGCGTCCTCGATCACCTTCAGCCCGTGCGCCCGGCCGATCTTGTTCATGGCCGGCATGTCGGCCATGATCGAGAAGACGTGGGCGGGCATCAGGGCCCGGGTGCGCTCGGTGATCAGCTCCTCGGTGCTCGCCGGGTCCATCACCATGGTGTGCGGGTCGACGTCGGCGAAGACCGGGGTCGCGCCGAGGTTCGCCACCGAACTGGCCACCGGCTGGCAGCAGAACGCCGGGACGATCACCTCGTCGCCGGGGCCCACGCCCACCGCCTGGACGGCGAGGTTGAGCCCGCCGGTCCCGCTGGAGCAGGCCACGGCGTGCTCGACGCCCGTCGCGGCGGCGGTCGCGCGTTCCAGCTCCGCGGTGCGCCGGCCGAGGATGAACTTCTGCTCGTCGTCCGTGCCGACCTCGTAGAGCAGGTCGAGGAACGCCTGCCGGTCCTGCTCGAAGAGGTCGTCGGGGAAGAACGGGATGGTCACCGGTCGGCACCTCCGGCATAGAAGTCGGCGACGGCCCGGCAGACGATGTCCACCTGGTCCTCGGTGAGGTCCGGGTAGAAGGGCAGGGCCAGCGTGCGCTTGCAGGTCCGCTCCGCGACCGGCAGCGAGCCCTCGGGGTGCTCGGGCCCGGCGTAGCAGGGCTGCAGGTGGAGCGGGCGGGGGTAGTACGTCTCGGTGCCGATGCCGCGGGCCGCGAGGAACTCGACCAGCTCGTCCCGCTTCTCGACCTCGATGAGGTAGACGTAGAACACCGGGTCCGCCTGCGCCGGACGGGGCACCAGCCGGGGCAGGGAGTGGATGCCCTCCTGCCCGCGCAGCCGCTCGTCGTACGCGGCCGCCAGCTCCCGGCGCCGGGCGATGTCGGCGTCCAGCCGGGTCAGCTTGGCCAGCAGCACCGCGGCCTGGACGTCGTCCATCTTGCTGTTGGTGCCGGAGACGCCGGAGAGGTTGGAGATGCCGGCGATGTGGTCCAGCGTCTTGCCCATCCGCCCGTGGTGGCGCAGGATCGCGGCCTGCTGGGCGATGTCGTCGTCATCCGTCAGGATCATCCCGGCGTCGCCCAGGGCGCCGAGGGTCTTGGTGGGGAAGAAGCTGAGCACGCCGCCGGCGCCGAGCAGCCCGGCGTGCACACCGTCCCAGCGCATGCCGATGCCCTCGGCACTGTCCTCCAGCAGCTTGAGGTCGTGGCGCCGCGCCAGCTCCGTGAGCTTGTCCATCGCGGCGAGCTGGTGGAAGAGGTGCACGGGCATCACGGCCCGGGTGCGCTCGGTGACGAGCGCCTCGGCGGACTCCGCGTCCAGCGCGTAGTCGCCGTCCGCCGTGATGTCGGCGAAGACGGGACGGGCGCCGGCCATCGTGACGGAGGACGCGGTGGCGAAGAAGGTGAACGCGGGCACGATCACCTCGTCCCCGGGGCCGATGCCGGCGGCCCGGAGCAGCAGGACGAGGGCGTCGGTGCCGCTGTTCACGCCGAGTGCGTGCCGGGCGCCGGTGTACTCGGCGACGGCGCGCTCCAACTGCCCGACCTGGCGGCCGTGGGAGTATTTCCCCCGGTCGAAGACGGCGTTGATGTGGTCGCTGATCTGCGGCCACAGCTCGGTGAAACTCCGTGCCTGGGAGAAGAACGGCACAGGTGGGGCCGCAGCTTCGGAGTGGGTGAGCGCCATACGGGTCAGCGTAGGGAGCGATTCCGGGGGCGGCCACGGACAAGTTGTTGCCTGCACGCGACGCACCCGGGGTGGCAGTCCCCGGGGCAGGTACCGGGGCCGCGGGCGGACCCGGTACCTGCGCCCGTGCATGCCCGCTTCGCGGGGGACCCTCGTCAACGCCCCGCGGACAGGCCCTCCTTGGCCCCCGTCACGGCCGCCCGCGCGCAGCGCAGCGTCTCCCGGCTGGTCGTCCCCAGCGCCTTGCGGACGTGCGCGCGGGCCTCGGCGAGCGTCGCGCCCGCCCCCAGGAAGTCCGGCACCGCCTCCGGCCGCAGCACGGCGGTGTGCCGGTGCACGGCCCGTACGCCGCCGGCCGTTTCGGTCAGCGACCACTCGGTGAGGTGCGCGGCCAGCAGCGCCGGCAGCCGCAGCCGCTTGGAGACGATGCGCCCGGGGCCGGGGCGTACCCGTACCGACTCGGTGGTGTGCGTGCTCCCGTCGGGGAGCACCGTGTCCAGCTCCAGGAGCTGCGCCCGCGGCGAGACCTCGGTGAGCGCCGCGCGGGCGACGTGCGGTACCCGCTCCGCCCAGCCGCCGGCGCGCCAGAGGAAGTCGTGGACGGCCGCCGGCCCGGCCGCGATCTCCAGTTCGTCGGCGAAGGTGAGCAGTACGTCGCCGATGCGGCCGGCGCGTTCCGCGCCCTGCTTCAGGCTCTCCAGCCCCGACTCGGCGGCCGCCTCCGCCGCCGCGCGGAGCCAGGCCAGTCGCTCCGGGTCGTCGCCTGCCGCCGCGTACGCCTGGTCGAACACCACCTCGCAGCCGCCGCCCGCCGGGCGGATCCGCCAGGTGCCGCTGCGGGCGGCGGCCGGGGAGCGCGGGTCGTCGTACCGGAAGCCGAGAGTCAGCGCGTCCGGGTCGGGCGTGAGGCGTACGCGCACGTCGTCGACCCCGCCGTCCGCGGCCGTCCAGAGCCGCAGCACGTCCTCGCCGCCCTCCGCCGGGTCCGGTTCCGCGTGCACGACGGAGGGGAACAGCCGGGACCAGCCCGGCGCGTCGGCGAGGAGTCCGTACACGACGATCGCGGGCGCCGCGACGGTGCAGGTGTGCCTGACATGGTGGGAGTGCGCCATGGTGGATCGTCCCCTTCTCTGCCGGACGTGCCGTGGCTTCGATCGTGAAGAGGGGCAGTGAGGATTCGATCGTCTCTTGCTGGTGGCTCGACGGAGGCTGCCTCCACTCACCATCGCGGCACCAGGCCGGGGAGGGACCATCGGGGACGCGTACGTCCGTCGTCCGCAGGAGGTCACGTGCCCGAACCGCCGCAACGAGACATCGAGACCACCCGCCGCCGCCTCGCGCGCTGGCTCGCCGACCGGCTGCCGGAGGCCGAGGCCCCCGAGGTCGCAGTGGAGGCGCCGCGCGGACGGGGCCTGGGTCCCGAGACCCTGCGGGCCGTCGCCGAGTGGCAGCGGGCAGGTACGCGCCGGGACTTCGCCGTACGGGTGGCCTCCACGCGGTATCAGGTGCTGCCCGAGCCCCGGCTCGTCGACGAGTACCGGGTGCTGCGCGCGCTGGCGCCCACGCCGGTGCCGGTGCCCGCCGTGCTGGGCTACGAGGCCGACCCCGCCGTGCTCGGGGCGCCGTTCTACGTCACCGAGCGCGTCGACGGCTGGACGCCCGCGGAGCGGCCCCCGTACCACTCGGCCGGCGCGCTCGCCGACCGCGACGAGGCGGGCCGGGCGGAGCTGTGGTGGGCGGGCCTCGGCGTACTCCGGACGCTGCACGGCCTGGACGCGGACCGGCTGAACGTCGCCTTCCTGGAGCACGCCACCGGCGCCCCGAGCGGCCTCGGCGGCCAGCTCGACTTCTACGAGCGGCACTTGGACCACTTCGCCGCCGACCGCTCCGGCGTCGTCCTCGCGGCGCTCGACTGGCTGCGCGAGAACCTCCCGCAGCCGGCGGGGCCGCCCCGGCTGCTCTGGGGCGACGCCCGGCTCGGCAACATCGTCTTCCGCGGCGCCCGCCCCGCGGCCGTACTCGGCTGGGAGACGGCCTTCCTCGGCCCCCCGGAGGCCGACCTCGCGTGGTTCCTCCACGTCGACCGCCACCTCGCGGGCGACCGGCCCCGGCTCGCGGGCCTGCCGGGGAGGCAGGCTACGATCGAGCGCTACGAGGAGTGGCTGGGCCGGCCGATCGCCGGACAGTTGCCCTGGCACGAGGTGTTCGCCGGCTTCCGCTTCGCCCTCGTCGCCGCCCGCACGGGCCGGTTGCTGGCCGAACAGGGCCTGGCCGACGGGGCGTCGGGGATCCCTCTCACACGCGCCGCGGAGCGCCGGCTCGCGGCGACCCTCGCACCCCTCGACGCCGTCGCCGTCTGATGTCCGACGGCCCGCGGCGGGGCCCTTCAGCAATCCCGATCGGCGATACGCCGCCGAATGCGGGACAAGGTGTACGGAGACCTCCGAGTGAGGCCGTACGTGACCGTCAGCCAGCCCCGGCCCTCGGGGACACGCGGGATGGAGTCCTGTTGTCGCCTCAAACCGACACGAGATCTTCGGGCCTGGAGCGAGGACCCGATCCGAGAGCCGTACGCAGCCGGGCCGCCGCCCTCGACGCCGCGCGCGCCCTGCTCGTCGAGCAGGGCTGGGCCGCCGTCACGCACGTGTCGGTGGCCGCCCGCAGCGGCGTCGGCCGCACCACTCTGTACCGCCACTGGCCCGACCCCGCGGAGATGATCCGCGACGCCATCACCGAGGGCCTGACGATCGCGCACGTCCGCCGCACCGGCGAGCTGCGGCGCGACCTGCTGGGCGAGCTGAACGTGGTCCGCCGCTGGCTGCACGATCCCACCGCGGAGCGCGCGCTGCGGGCCGTCATCGAGCGGGTCAGCGTCGACCCGGCGTACGGCAAGCTGAAGACCTCCCTGCACACCGCGGCCTCCGAGGGGCTGCGCGCCATCGTCGACACCGCCAGGGAGCGCGGCGAACTGCCCGCGGGGCTCGACACCGACCTGGCCGTCGACCAGCTCTCCGGCCCGCTGATGTTCCGCCGGCTGGTGGCCGAGCGGACCTTCGACGGCGGGTTCGTGGAGTCCGTCGTCGACTTCTTCCTCAGCGCGTACGACGGCACCTCCTCCTGAGGCGGCCGCTTCCCGAAGCCCCGCGGCGGCGGGGCGCCGGGCTGTCGGCGCCCGGCCGTAGACTGCACTCGTGGCAGGCAGGATCAACGACGACGACGTGCGTACGGTCAGGAACGCGGTTCCGATCGACGCCGTCGTCTCCGAGTACCTGCAGCTCCGCCCCGGCGGCGGTGGCAACCTCAAGGGGATCTGCCCCTTTCATGATGAGAAGTCCCCTTCCTTTCATGTGAGTCCGGCCAAGGGCCTGTACCACTGCTTCGGCTGCCAGGAGGGCGGGGACACGGTCGACTTCGTGATGAAGGTCGAGCACCTGTCCTTCTCCGAGACCATCGAGCGCCTCGCCGCCCAGGCCGGCATCACCCTGCGGTACGAGGAGGGCGGCTACACCCCCGGCCGCCAGCAGGGCGAGCGCACCCGGCTGCTGGAGGCGCACAAGGTCGCCGCGCAGTACTACGCCGAGCAGCTCGGCTCCGCGGAGGCGGAGATCGGCCGCGGGTTCCTCGCCGACCGCGGCTTCGACCAGGCGGCGGCGGAGCGCTTCGGCGTGGGGTACGCGCCGGCGGGCTGGGACCACCTCACCCGCTTCCTGCGCGGCCGGGGCTTCACCGACAAGGAGCTGACGCTCTCCGGCCTCTCCCAGGACGGCCGCCGGGGGCCCATCGACCGGTTCCGGGGGCGGCTGATGTGGCCGATCCGGGACATCACGGGCGAGGTCGTCGGCTTCGGCGCCCGGCGGCTGCGCGAGGACGACAACGGGCCGAAGTACCTGAACACGCCGGAGACCCCGATCTACCGCAAGTCCCAGGTGCTGTACGGGATCGACCTGGCCAAGCGGGACATCGGCAAGCAGGGCCGGGCGGTCGTCGTCGAGGGCTACACCGACGTGATGGCCTGCCACCTGTCCGGGGTGACGACGGCCATCGCGACATGCGGCACGGCGTTCGGCGGCGAGCACGTCAAGATCCTGCGCCGGGTGCTGACGGACAACTCCCGCTCGGAGGTGGTGTTCACCTTCGACGGCGACGCGGCGGGGCAGAAGGCGGCGCTGCGCGCGTTCGAGGACGACCAGAAGTTCGCGGCCCGTACGTCGATCGCGGTGAGCCCGGGCGGCATGGACCCCTGCGACCTGCGGCTGGCGAAGGGCGACGAGGCGGTGCGGCAGCTCATCGAGGAGCGCTCGCCGCTGTTCGGCTTCGCGATCCGCTCGTTCGTCACGCAGCACAACCTGGACACGGCGGAGGGCCGGTCCGCGGCGCTGGAGCAGGCGGCGCCGGTGGTGGCGCGGATCAAGGACGTGGCGATCCGGCACGAGTACGCGGTGCAGTTGGCGGGGATGCTGGGGATCCTGGACGAACGGTTCGTGGTGGACCGCGTACGCCAGCTCGCACGGTACGCGGCACAGGGCGGGGGTGGCCGGGGCCGGGGCGGTCAGGGTCAGCCGCAGGTCCGCGGCGGTGGCCCGCCGCAGGCGGGCGGCCCCGGGCGCACGGTCCCGGGACAGCCCGGCCCTGCCCCCGGTACGGGCACCGGCGGGGGCCCGGCCCTGTACATGCGGACCCCGGCGCTGCACCGCGAGCGCGAGCTGCTGAAGCTGGCGCTCCAGCACCCCAAGCTGGTCGCCCCGGCCTTCGACGCCTACCTCGCCGACGAGTTCACGGCCGCCCCGTACGCGACGGTCCGCGCCGCCATCGAGGCGGCCGGCGGCGTCGCCAGCGCCGACGACAGCGCCGCCTACCTGGCCCGGGTCCGCGACGCCGCGCCGGACGACGGCGTCCGCTCCCTGATCACGGAGCTGGCGGTGGAGCCCCCGCGCAGCCGCCGCGACCCGGACGCGATCTACGCGGGCGAACAACTCGCGGGCGTCCGCCTGGCCGCGGTCGACCGCCGCATCGACGACGTCCGCAGCACGGTCCACCGTCTGGGCGCCCAGGGCCCCCCGGACCGGTTCGAGTCGGCCCAGCGCGAGTTGTGGACACTCCAGCAGTACCGCGAATCCCTCCGCGCCCGCGGCGCGGCCGCGCTCTGACGCGGACGGGAGGCGCCGGGTCAGTCGCCGTCGGTCGTCGTCTGACCGGCGGACGCATGGCGGTCACCTCACCAGTGTGACCATAGGGTCACGCTGTGCGAGGAGCTGCGCTGCCCCAAGCGTGCACATTCGTCCGTTGCGTAACCGTCCGGTCACGAGCCGGACACAAAATGTGGTCGCACGACCCTACTGCCGGGCGTGTGTCGTACCCCACACTGGGGGCGGTGCCTGAGTCCTCGGAGCGTGGCGGGGTTGCCCGGAACGGGCGACAAGCCGCCAGGGATCCGCTATCCACGATCGGGACGGAAGGCGGCGAGTTCGCCGCTGCCGTTCCGCTGCCCCACGTCCCCGAACCGGCAGTGACCACCCTGGAGGTCGCCCCCGTGCAGACCCAGACCCTCAAGACTTCCGTACGGGCAGGGCGTGAGGGCGCGCCCGACGTCCTGACCCTGCCGAACGGGGCTCCGGCGGGGCTCGACGAGCCCGGCGCCGCGCCCGCCCCGCCGCCGCCCGCGTCCGCCGTGCGGCCCGATCGCGGCGGGCCCACGTCCGACCTGTTCCGGCAGTATCTGCGCGAGATCGGCCGGATTCCGCTCCTCAGTGCCGCCGAAGAGGTGGAGCTCGCGCGCCGCGTCGAGGCGGGGCTCTTCGCCGAGGAGAAGCTGGCCGCCGAGCCTGACCTGATCACGCCGCTCGCGCTGGACCTGGACAAGCTCGTCGTGCTGGGCCGGATGGCCAAGCGCCGGCTGATCGAGGCGAACCTGCGGCTCGTCGTCTCCGTCGCCAAGCGGTACGTGGGCCGCGGCCTGACGATGCTCGACCTGGTACAGGAGGGCAACCTCGGGCTGATCCGCGCGGTGGAGAAGTTCGACTACGCCCGCGGCTACAAGTTCTCCACGTACGCGACCTGGTGGATCCGCCAGGCCATGTCCCGCGCCCTCGCCGACCAGGCCCGGACCATCCGCGTCCCGGTGCACGTCGTCGAGCTGATCAACCGGGTCGTGCGCGTCCAGCGCCGCATGCTCCAGGAGCGCGGCTACGAGCCGACGCCCGAGGAGGTCGGCACCCATCTCGGGCTGCCCGAGGAGCGGGTGAGCGAGGTGCTGCGGCTGGCGCAGGAGCCCGTGTCGCTGCACGCGCCGGTCGGCGAGGAGGAGGACGTCGCGCTCGGCGACCTCATCGAGGACGGCGACGCCGCCTCCCCCGTGGAGTCGGCGGCGTTCCTGCTGCTGCGCGAGCACCTGGAGGCCGTGCTGTCCACGCTCGGCGAACGGGAGCGCAAGGTCGTGCAGTTGCGGTACGGGCTGATCGACGGCCGGCCGCGGACGCTGGAGGAGATAGGCCGCATCTTCGGCGTCACCCGCGAGCGGATCCGGCAGATCGAGTCCAAGACCCTCAACAAGCTGCGCGACCACGCCTTCGCCGACCAGCTCCGCGGCTACCTGGACTGACCCGCACGGTTCACACGACACCGACCACGGGCTCCGGCCGTCGAGTGCCGGAGCCCGCTTCGGCATGGGTGGAACCGGTCCGGCCGGACGGGCGCGTGGGGCCTGCGAAGGACCCCCGCCCGGCCGGACCGGGGTCGGGGGAAGCCTGGGTGAAGTGAGCATCGCCGGGGCGGTGTTGAAAGACTTTGCAAGCGTCTTTCCGACGGGTTGCCCGTGCTCTGGTGCGCCCTCTGCCGTCATCCGGGAACGCGGATCCCGGATCGTTCTGCAAAATCTTGCGATCCTCGATTCCGCACACCGATGTGGCTGTGGCGCGTCAGCTCTCCGAGACCAGGAGGGTACACATGGCTCATTCGGTGTCTGAACTCCCAGCTCGCGCGCGGCGTCTCCGGCTTCCGCGTGGACGCCGCCAAGCACATCCCCGCCGCCGACCTGGAGGCGATCGCCGGCCGGCTGGACGACACCGCGGACGGCGCGCGGCCGTTCGTCTTCCACGAGGTCTTCCCCGGTGGCACTCCCGCGCCCGGCGAGTACTACCGGCAGCGGCCGGGTGCCGGACTTCTTCTTCGGTGACCGGGTGAAGGCCGCGTTCCAGGTGCGTCAGGAGTTCGGCACGGCGGTCGCGGACGGCACGTACTGCAACGTCCTCGACGGCTGCGCCACCAAGGTCACCGTCGCGGCCGGCCGGGTCGCGCTCGACCTGCCCGCCAAGGGCGCGGTCGCCTTCCACCCGTAGGACCAGGAACTACACCACCGGCACCGGCACCGGCACCGGCGCCCGCGGTCACGACTCCGACGCGGGCGCCGAGGCCGTCGAGCCGCGCACCACCAGCTCCGGGTGGAAGACGAACTCGGCGTGCGGTGCCGGGGTGCCGCCGATCTCCTCCAGCAGGGCCCGTACCGCGGCCTGGCCCATCGCCGTCACCGGCTGGCGGACCGTCGTCAGCGGCGGGTCGGTGAAGGCGATCAGCGGGGAGTCGTCGTAGCCGACGACCGACACCTGCCGCGGCACCGCGAGGCCGCGCTGCCGGGCCGCGCGGATCGCGCCCAGCGCCATCATGTCGCTCGCGCACACGATCGCCGTGCAGCCGCGGTCCAGCAGCGCCGCCGCCGCGGCCTGCCCGCCCTCCAGGGAGTACAGCGAGTGCTCGATGTCCGCCCGCGCGTCCGCCTCCGGTACGGACAGCACGTCGCGCATCGAGTCGAGGAACCCCTCGACCTTCCGCTGTACGGGCACGAAGCGGCCGGGCCCGAGCGCGAGCCCGATGCGGCGGTGGCCCAGGGAGGCCAGGTGGGTCACCGACAGCCGCATCGCGTCCCGGTCGTCGGGGGAGATGAACGTGCCCTGGAACTTCTCCGAGTAGCCGTTGATCATCACGAACGGCACGCCCTTGCCGCGCAGTCGCGTGTAGCGCTCCATGTCCGCGGTGGTGTCGGCGTGCAGCCCGGAGACGAAGACGATGCCGTCCACGCCGCGCTCCACCAGCATCTCGGTCAGCTCGTCCTCCGTCGAGCCGCCGGGCGTCTGCGCGGCCAGCACCGGGGTGTAGCCCTGCCGGGTCAGGGCCTGGCCGATGACCTGGGCGAAGCCGGGGAAGATCGGGTTGTCCAGCTCCGGGATGAGCAGCCCGATCAGGCCCGCGCTGCGCCGGCGCAGCTTGACCGGCCGCTCGTAGCCGAGCACGTCGAGCGCGGCCAGCACGGCCTGCCGGGTGGTGTCCGCCACGCCCGGCTTGCCGTTCAGCACCCGGCTGACCGTCGCCTCGCTCACCCCGGCCTGGGCCGCGATGTCGGCGAGCCGCGCGGTCGCGGGACCTGACTGTTCCTGGCGCACGTCGTGCCTCCCTTGTTCTCGCTGAGACCGTAACTCCTTGCAGAAATTACTTGCAAGGTCTTTCGGTCGCATGTCAATCCTGTTAGCTTCCTCGGCGTCCGGCGCCGCGCTGTGCGGTCGCGGTTCCCTGCCTGAAGGAGAGTTCACTATGCGACGTGGCATAGCCGCCACCGCCCTGGCCGCCTCACTTGCGCTGGTGGCGACGGCCTGCGGTGACGACGGGGACGGCGGCGACGGCGGGAGCGCCGGCGGGCAGGTGACGATCACCTGGTGGGACACCTCCAACGCCACCAACGAGGCGCCGACGTACAAGGCGTTGATCAAGGAGTTCGAGAAGGCGCACCCGGACATCAAGGTCGAGTACGTCAACGTCCCCTTCGACCAGGCGCAGAACAAGTTCACCACCGCCGCCGGCACCAAGGGCGCCCCCGACGTCATCCGCACCGAGGTCGGCTGGACCGCCTCCTGGGCCAAGTCGCAGTTCCTCGCCCCGCTCGACGGCACCGCGGCGCTGGCGAAGCAGGACGACTTCACGCCGTCGCTGCTGAAGCAGGCGCAGTACGAGGGCACGACCTACGGCGCCCCGATCGTCACCGACACGCTCGCGCTGATGTGGAACAAGGACCTGCTGAAGAAGGCCGGCCACGACGCGCCGCCCGCCGACTGGGACCAGCTCATGGACGTCGCCGCCGACGTCGAGGACAAGACCGGCGCCGACGGCTTCTGGCTCAACAAGGACCCGTACTACACACTGCCGTTCCTCTTCGGCGAGGGCACCGACATGGTCGACGCCGAGGCGCAGAAGATCACCGTCAACTCGCCCGGGGCCGTCACCGGCGTGGAGAAGGCCAAGGACATCGTCGACGCTCCCGGCACCGCCGACCTCGACGTCACCGCCGACGCCTACGCCCACATGCAGGACGCCTTCGTCAACGGCAAGGTCGCCATGATCATCCAGGGTCCGTGGGAGCTGACGAACGTCTACGCCGGTTCCGCCTTCAAGGACAAGGCCGACCTCGGCATCGCCCCCGTCCCGGCCGGCTCCACCGGCAAGGCAGGCGCCCCCACCGGCGGCCACAACCTCTCCGTCTACAACGGCTCCGACGAGGCCCACCAGGAAGCCGCGATCGAGTTCGTCGGCTGGCTGACCTCCGCCGACACCCAGGCGAAGATCGCCGTGAAGAACGGCACCCTGCCCACCCGCGCCTCCGCCTACACCGACGAGGTCAAGGCCGCCCCCGGCGTCGCCGACTACCAGCAGGTGCTGGCCGACACCGCCCAGCCGCGCCCCGCGCTGCCCGAGTACAGCACGCTGCTCGGCGACGACTTCGCGCAGAACCTCGCCGCCGTCCTCAAGGGCGACACCGGCGTCAAGGACGGGCTCGACGCCACCGCCGAGAAGTTCGGCGAGCTGGTCCCCGACTTCTCGTAGCGCGGCAGCGGTCCTGAAGGGCACCGAATGATCAGCAGCCTGAAGCAGTCGTACAGCCGCCACTGGTACGCCTACGCCATGGTGGCCCCGGTCGCCGCCGTCCTCGGCGTGCTCGTGGCCTACCCGCTGGGCCGCGGCGTCTACCTGTCGCTCACCGACGCCACGAGCGACAACGTCGGGCGCACCATCGGGGTCAACAAGATCCCGGACAGCTTCTCCTTCGTCGGCTTCGACCACTACGTCGAGATCCTCACCGGCAGCGCCGCCGACACCTTCTGGAAGCAGTTCGCCTGGACGCTCTTCTGGACCGCCGCCTGCGTCGCCCTGCACTACGGCATCGGCCTGGGCCTCGCCGTGCTGCTCAACCGCAGGATGCGCGGGCGCACCCTCTACCGGCTCGCGCTGATCCTGCCGTGGGCGGTGCCGACGTTCGTCACCGTCTTCTCCTGGCGGATGATCCTCGCCGACGGAGGCGTGCTGAACTCCGTGTTCGCCTCCGTCGGCATGCCGGAACCGGCCTGGCTCAGCGAGCCGTTCTGGCAGCGGACGGCGGCGATCGTCGTCAACACCTGGTGCGGCGTGCCGTTCATGATGGTCTCGCTGCTCGGCGGGCTGCAGTCGATCCCGAACGAGCTGTACGAGGCGGCCGAGACGGACGGCGCCACGCCCTGGCAGCGCTTCCGCTACGTGACCCTGCCCGGGCTGCGCGCCGTGAGCAGCACGGTGATCATGCTGGGCGTCATCTGGACGTTCAACCAGTTCATCGTCATCTTCCTGCTGTTCGGCTCCACCGCGCCCGACACCGAGATCCTGGTCACCTGGGCGTACCGGCTCGGCTTCGGCCAGACGCCGCGGGACTACGCCGGCTCCGCCGCGTACGGCGTGATCATCCTGTCCATGCTCGTCGTGCTGGTGTCGGTCTACCGCCGCTGGCTGAACCGCAACGAGGAGGCGGCCCTCCGATGAGCCAAGCAACCACCTCCCGCCCGACCCGCTCCGCTGCCTCCCGCCCGCGCCGCCCTGCCGCCCCCCGCCCGCGCCGCCGCGGCGAGCGCAGCACGGCCGCCTCCGTCGCGCTGCACGGCACGCTGCTCCTGGCGAGCTTCGTCGCGCTGTTCCCGGTCGCCTGGCTCGCGTGGATCTCGCTCGGCCCCGACAAGACCGACTTCCTGCACGCCGGCGAGATAGCCGGGAAGGCCAGCCTGTCGAACTACACCACGGTGCTGTCCGACACCGACTTCCTGCACTGGGTCGGCAACTCGCTGATCGTCAGCCTCGGCACGTGCGTGATCGGCGTCTTCGTCTCCGCCAGCGCCGCATACGCCGTCTCGCGCATGCGCTTCCCCGGCCACCGGCAGCTCATGTGGACGTTCCTGATCACGCAGATGTTCCCGTTCGCGATCCTCATCGTGCCGCTGTACAACATCCTCGCCGGGCTCGACCTGCTGGACACGTACTGGGCGCTGATCGCGGTCAACCTCACCCAGGCCGTGCCGTACTGCGCCTGGCTGCTCAAGGGCTACTTCGACACCATCCCGCACGAGATCGACGAGGCGGGCCGGGTCGACGGGCTCACGCCCTTCGGCACGTTCTGGCGGCTGGTGCTGCCGCTCGCCCGGCCGGGCATGGCGGTCGCGGCGTTCTACACCTTCATCACCGCGTGGGCGGAGTTCGCCTTCGCGTCGGTGTTCCTGCTCAGCTCCGACAAGTACACGCTGCCGATCGGCCTGGCGACCTTCGTCAGCGAACACGACCAGCAGTGGAACCTGATGGCCGCCACCGGCGTGCTCATCGGGCTCCCGGCGGCGGCGTTCTTCTACCTCGTCCAGCGCCACCTGGTGACCGGCCTGACGGCCGGCGCCGCCAAGTCGTAGGCGCTCCGCCCCTCCTCCCGCAAGCCACTGGACGCGGCCCCCGCGCCGCCCGCCCACCGACGACCCGGGGATGACATGACCCAGCACCTTGCCGCCCGTACGGCCGCCGACTCCGCCGACGCCCTCGACTGGTGGCGCGACGCCGTGATCTACCAGGTCTACCCGCGCAGCTTCGCCGACGGCGACGGCGACGGCACCGGCGACCTGCCCGGCATCCGCGCCCGGCTGCCGTACCTCGCGAAGCTCGGCGTCGACGCGGTGTGGCTCAGCCCGTTCTACGCCTCCCCGCAGGCGGACGGCGGCTACGACGTCGCCGACTACCGCGCCATCGACCCCGTCTACGGCACCCTCCACGACGCCGACGCCCTCATCCGCGACGCCCACGAGCTGGGGCTGCGGATCATCGTGGACGTCGTACCCAACCACTCCTCCGACCGCCACGAGTGGTTCCGCCGCGCCCTGCGCGAGGGCCCCGGATCCCCGCTGCGCGCCCGCTACCACTTCCGCCCGGGAAAGGGCGCGAACGGCGAACTGCCGCCCAACGACTGGGAGTCCATCTTCGGCGGACCCGCCTGGACCCGCGTCCCGGACGGCGAGTGGTACCTGCACCTCTTCGCCCCCGAGCAGCCGGACTTCGACTGGGAGCACCCGGCGGTCGCCGACGAGTTCCGCTCCATCCTGCGCTTCTGGCTCGACATGGGCGTCGACGGCTTCCGCGTCGACGTCGCCCACGGCCTGGTCAAGGCCGCCGGGCTGCCCGACATCGGCGGATCCGGCCAGCTCGGGCTGCTCGGCAACGCCGCCATGCCGTTCTTCGACCAGGACGGCGTGCACGACATCTACCGGAGCTGGCGGCGCGTCCTGGAGGAGTACCCCGGCCGGCGCATCGCGGTGGCCGAGGCGTGGACGCCGACCGTGGAGCGCACGGCCCACTACGTCCGCCCCGACGAGCTGCACCAGGCGTTCAACTTCCAGTACCTCGGCACCTACTGGGACGCGGCCGAGCTGCGCCCCGTCATCGACGCCTCGCTGGCCGCCATGCGCCCCGTCGGCGCGCCCGCGACCTGGGTGCTGTCCAACCACGACGTCACCCGGCACACCACCCGCTTCGCCAACCCGGCGGGCCTGGGCACCCAGTTGCGCTCCGCCGGCGACCCCGTCCACGGCCTGCGCCGCGCCCGCGCCGCGACGCTGCTGATGCTCGCGCTGCCCGGCTCCGCGTACCTCTACCAGGGCGAGGAGCTGGGCCTGCCGGACGTCACCGACCTGCCCGACGAGGTGCGCCAGGACCCGGCGTTCGCGCGCGGGGCGGGGCAGGACGGGTTCCGCGACGGCTGCCGGGTGCCGATCCCGTGGACGGTGGCGGGGAGTTCGTACGGCTTCGGGGACGGCGGCAGTTGGCTGCCGCAGCCGGCCGGGTGGGGCGAGCTGAGCGTCGAGGCGCAGACGGGCACGCCGGGCTCGACGCTGGAGCTGTACCGCACGGCGCTGGCGGTACGCCGGGCGCACGCGGCGCTGGGCGCGGGGGACGCCGTGGAGTGGCTGCCGGCACCGGACGGAGTGCTGCTGTTCCGGCGGGAGTCGGGAGGCGCGGCGTTCGTCTGCGCGGCGAACACCACGGGCGCGGCGGTGCGGATCACGGTCCCGGCGGGGCGGCTGCTGCTGGCGAGCGCGGAGGCGACGGGCGGGGAGCCGGTCGGCGCGGGCGGCGGCGAGGTGGAGCTGCCGGCGGACACGACGGTGTGGTGGTCGGCCGAGGGGGTCTGAGCGGTACGGACCGGGGGTGCACCCGGGGCGTACGGAGCGGGGGAACGCCCGTGCCGCACGCCCCGGGTGCACCCCCTTCGAGTGGCGGGTTCCTCCCCTCCGCCGCGCCCCGGGCCGCCGGTTGCCGATAGCCTCGGTGAGCCGGACTGGGGCGAGGGCGGAGGCAGTTGATGCCGGGTCGGGAGACGGGGAGGCCGGATGCCGGGGGCGGCCGGGGGAGACGCCGCGACCTGCGGAGCCGCCCCTTCCCCGGCGTAGCGCTGGAGCAGGCGGGCGGGCAGGCCGAGATCCTGCGGGAACTGCGCACCTGGGCCGAGCACGAGGCCGAGGACGCCATCGAGTGGTACCTGAACGACAAGCGCCTCAAGCGCCGCGGCTCCCGCGCCATCAGCGCGCTGACGATCCTCCTCGCCGTCGCCGGCACGCTGATCCCGCTGGCGAGCGTCATCTCCGGCGGCCCGCCGCAGGGCTGGGGATACGTGCTGCTGGCGCTGGCCGCGGGGTGCAAGGGGTTCGACCACTTCTTCGGGCTGTCGTCCGGCTGGATGCGTGACATCACCGCGGCGCAGGCGTTGCGCGCGGAGCTGAACGACTTCCGGATGGCCTGGGCGGCGGAACAGCTCCGCGCAGCCGACGGCACCGCGCCAGCCGCGGGCGGCCCGCTCGACCCGGCGGCGCTGGAACGCCGGCTCGCGCTGCTGACGTCGCTGGTGGAGGCCGTACGACGGCAGGTGGAGTCGGAGACGGCGGAGTGGCTGAGCGAATTCCGCGCGACCGCACAGCAGTTGCAGGACAACGCGGCACCGCCGCCCGGCGCGGGGGCGTGAGGCGGGGGTGACGACGGAGCGGATGGTGACGGTCGTCCTGCCGGGCGGTACGGAGCGGGACGTGGTGCTGGGGGCGCCGGACAGCGCGCGGGTGTCGGCGGTGGCGCAGGCGCTCGGCCACTGGTGCCGCCAGCCCCCGGGCCCGGAGCCGCTGTTCCTCGCCGACGCCGCATTACTGCCCCCCGACGCCACCCTCGCGGACGTCCCCGTACGCCCGGGCACCCGGCTCTGGCTCGGCGAACCGCCCGCGGCACCGGCACTGAGCCAACTGACGCCCGAGGCCATCCACCGCACCCTGCTCAAGAGGGGCCTTGCGAAACCGCGCGAAGGCGGCACGCTGCTCGTCTCCGGCCGCCGCGGCGGCGCGTACCCCGACGAGCCCTTACGCCGGGGCTGGTGGCGGCTCGTGGCGGGCATCTGGCACCGGGCGGGTATCGGGCCGGGCGACACCCCGCGGATCGTGGAACCGAACCGGCTGCTGACGAACTCGTCCGAGCTGTGGCACCGTGCTCCGGGCAGCGCGGAGTTCCTTCGCCTCGAGTTGGGCTACCACCTCAACCCCCACCAGATCCTGCACGTGCCGATCGCGTCGGACCTGCCCGCCGCCGGGGTCCTGGGTCTGGCCGGGCGGTACGCGGCGAGCGAAGCCGGCGCATGGCTCGTCGCCCAGATCCTGGCCATGCACAGCCCCGCCGACGTCGACGTACGCGTTCTGGCCGCCGACCGCGACCGTTCCGTCTGGCACTTCCTCCGCCTGCTCCCCCACACCTCCGCGGGGCCCCGCATCGCCTACGACGCCGGCGCGTCCGCCCGGCACATCGCCGACCTGCTCGGCCGCGGCTCGGCCCCGCAGGGGAGCCCCCGGCCGGCCGCGGCCGTGCTCGTCCTCGACGATGCCCGCAGGCTGCGCCCGCTGCCCGGGGTCGCGGAACTGCTCCAGAACGGGCCCGGGTACGGGGTGTACGCGATCTGCCTGGCGTCCGAGCCGCGGCTCCTGCCCCCCGAGTGCGGCGAGGTGGTCGAGCTGGACGACCCGTCCAAGCTGCCGCGGGAGCGCCGCCCCGTCCACGACGGCTTCCGCGCGCACCGGGCCCGGCCCGCCGACACCGAACGCATCGCCCGCATTCTTGCACCGCTGCGCGACCCGGCCGCCTTCGCGGAGCTGGACAGCCCCCGGCTGCTCGACCTGCTCGACCTGCCGGCGCGCGACACCGAGGCACCGCGTCGGCGCTGGGCACGCCCCTCCCACGGGCTGTCCGCCCCGATCGGCGAGTCCCGGGGCGTTCCCGTCGCCATCGACCTCGTACGCGACGGCCCGCACGCTCTCGTCGCGGGCACCACCGGCTCCGGCAAGACGGAGTTCCTGCGTACCTGGATCGCCTCCATGGCCGCCAGCCATCCGCCCGACGCCGTGTCCTTCGTGCTGGTGGACTACAAGGGGGGCAGCGCGTTCGCCGAATGCGCCCGGCTGCCGCACACCGTCGACGTCATCGTCGACTTCGACGCGTACCTCGTCGAACGCACGCTCACCGGACTCGACGCCGAACTGCGCAGGCGCGAGGAACTGTTGTTCCGGACCGGGGTGCGCGACATCGGCGCCTACGCCGACCTGTTCCGCGCCGGCGACGTGCGGGCCGTGGAGCCGCTGCCGCGGATGGTGCTCGTCGTGGACGAGATCGCCTCACTCACCCGGGAGTTCCCCGACTTCATCAGCGGACTCCTGGACATCGCCCCGCGCGGCCGCTCCCTCGGCGTGCACCTCGTGCTCGCCACCCAGCGGCCGGGCGGCGTGGTGACCCGCGCCATCCGGGCCAGCACCAATCTGCGGATCGCGCTGCGCCTCGTGGACGAGAGCGACAGCACGGACGTGATCGACGAGCCGGACGCCGCCTGGCTCAGCAGGTCGGAGCCCGGGGCCGCGTACGTACGCACCGGGGCGGAGACCCTCGTGCGCCTGCGCACGGCGCGCGTCGGCCTCCGCCTCGCGCCCAACCCCGAGCACTGGTCGGAGGTGCGGGTACGGGACGCGCTCGGCGACCCGGAGGACAGCGGCTCGCTGCGGGTGGAGGCCGAGCCCACCGGCAGGACGGACCTCACCCGCCTGGTCTACCAACTCGACGTCGCCGCCACCGTCCTCGGCATCCCCCGGCCGCCCGCCTTCCTGCCGCCCCCGCTCGCCGACGTGATCCAGCTCGACGCGCCGCTGGCCGAGACGGACCTGCCCGAGCGCGGCCGCGACCTCGTGCCCGTCCCGATCGGCCTCGCGGACGTGCCGGAGGACCAGTTCCGTACCGTCGCCGTGCTCGACCTCGCCGACAAGCTGCCGCTGCTCGCCGCGGGCGGCCCGCGCAGCGGGCGCTCGCAGCTCCTGCGCACCGTCGCCGGCTCCGTCGCCCGCCAGCACAGCAGCGCCGACGTGCACATCTACGGCATCGACTGCGGCACCGGCGCCCTCCAGGCGCTCACCGAACTGCCGCACTGCGGCGCCGTCGTGTCCCGCAACGAACGCGACCGGCTGACCCGGCTGCTCGACCGGCTCACCACCACCGTGCGGATCCGGCAGTCGGAGCTGGCCACCGAGGCGTTCGCCGACGCCGCCGCGCAGCGGCAGGCGGTGGCGGCGCACCGGCGGCTGCCGTACCTGCTGGTGTTCGTGGACGGCTGGGAGGGCTTCGTCGACGCGATGGAAGACGTCGACTACGGCAGGCCCGTCGGGGACTTCCTGCGGCTCTGCCGGGAGGGGCCGCGGGTGGGGGTCTGCCCGGTCGTCGTGGGCGGGCCGCAGGTGCTCCACGGCCGGATCAGGGCGGCGGCGGCGGACGTGCTCGTGCTGCGGCAGGCCGACGAGACGGACTACCTGGAGGCGGGCATCCGCCCCAGCTTCGTGCCCGGCCGCATGCCGCCGGGGCGCGCGCTGTACGCCGAGGGCAGGGACCGTACCGTCGTGCAGATCGCGCTCCTGCCCGGGGGCGCAGAGACCGCCCGCGGCCAGGCCGAGGCGCTGGCCAGGATCGGCGCCGCGGCGCGGCAGCGGGACGCCGGAGTGCCGTCCACGCGGCGGCCGTTCCGGGTCGACGCGCTGGACCTGGCCGCCGACCGGTTCCACGTCGGCGGCGGTACGGGCCGCCCGGTGGGCCGCGACGCGGAGCTGTACTGGCTGCGCGACCGGTACGCCACCGGCACCTCCGTCGCGCTGCTCGGCCCGCGCCGGGCGGGCAAGACGTGGGTGCTCGGCGAGCTGGAGCGGCGTCTCGTCGCGGACGGCGCAGGACAGGTCCGCAAGCTCACCGTCCCGCACCGCGCCAGCCCCGTCGACAGCCCCGACCAGCTCGCCGCCCTCCTCGACCCCGCCGTACGCGGCGCCACCAGCCCGGCGGAGGCGCTGCTCACCCGGGCCGCCGACCGCGCGGCGCGCGCCGACCGGGAGGCGTTCCTGCTCGACGAGGTCGGCCGGCTCGCCGAGTACCACCCCGCGGCCGTCTCCTGGCTGCGCGACCTCGGCCAGGCCGGCGCGTGGCTCGTCTACACCGGCACCGAGAAGGACTGGCAGAGCGTCGTCCGCTCCGCTCTCACCGCCCCCGGCTCCAGCTTCGGCAACGACGTCGACAAGCGCATCCTCGGCCCCCTCGGCGAGCCGCACGCGCTGGCGTTCCTCACCGGCACCGCCGCGAACCTCGGCGTCGACATCGCCCCCGACCGTGCGGGCGCGCGGATCCTCGCGCTGGTCGGCACCTGGCCGTTCTACCTCCAGGTGATGGGCGACGCGGTCGTACGGGCCGTGCAGGCGGACGACCGCCGGC
Source organism: Streptomyces sp. CMB-StM0423 (assembly GCF_002847285.1). Classification (NCBI taxonomy): domain Bacteria; kingdom Bacillati; phylum Actinomycetota; class Actinomycetes; order Kitasatosporales; family Streptomycetaceae; genus Streptomyces; species Streptomyces sp. CMB-StM0423. Next base: position 5,959,115 of record NZ_CP025407.1, read on the forward strand.
CGCTGACGAGCGGTCCCGCGCTCGAAGAGCTGTGCCGGCAGGAGCTGTTGATCGGGCGCAGCGAGCAGTTCCAGTCCCGCTGGGCGGAGATCGGCCCCGCGGGCCGCGCCGCGCTGCTGCACACGCCCGGCGCGCCGCCGCCGGAGCCGGCGCCGGCGCAGCGGATGGAGCTGCGCGACGTGGGGCTGCTGCGGCCGGGCGACGTGTGGCTGGCGGACCGGCCGTTCTTCGACTGGATCGCGCTGAGCCAGGTGTCGTTGCGGGACGAGTCGTTACGGGGCGGGGGACGGCGCGAGCCGCCGGGAGACGAGCCGCGGGCCGAGGGCCCCAGAACCGATGAGGAGCAAGCCACATGAGCCGCTTCCGGCCGAGCCGGGCCTACGAGCCCGAGCTGGACGTCCGGTTCCCCGGCGACCACGTGCCCGGCTGGGCGCGGCCCCTGGTCGAGGGCCAACTGCCCAACTCCGCCGCGTGGCTGGTGGAGCTGCCCCGGCGGGCGGGCAAGACGTGGCTGGCGCACGCCGTCGAACGGGCCCGGGCGGAGCGGCCGTCGCACCGGGTCGACCTGCGCTCGACCGCTGAGGCGGTGCGGCGCAGCGGGCTCGGGTGCCTGACGGGCGGCAAGCAGGCGCCGCGGGTGGCGCCGGGGTGCGTGGTGCTCGTCGACGAACCGGCGGTGGCGCGAGGCGCGGAGACGGGCGCCCGGGCCCGTACGCGGAACACCCCGGCCGCACCGGGTGCGCCCGCCCGCCCCGCCCTGGGCGGCGTCGACCCCGCGGCGCTGGCCGCGGGGCTTGAGCAGGTACGGGACGCGGGCGCCGTGCCCGTCGTCTTCGCCACCCCCGCCGAGCAGTTGCTGCTCGCCCCGCACCTCGGCGCCGACGCCCCCAAGGACGTGCTGCGCCCGCCGCGGCTCGCGGAGGGCGAGTGCGCGCGCATGGCCGCCCGCGTCCCGGAGTGGGCGCCCGCGGTCGTCGAGCTGCTGCGGGCGGCGGAACCGGCGTGGCTGCAGACCCCGTTCCTGCTCGAACTCGCCCTGCAGACCGCCGAGGAGCACCCCGCGCTGCGCGCCGACGCGGCGCGGCTGGCGACGGCCGCGTACGAGGAGGCGTGCGGCCGGCACCAGTACGTGCCGCAGTGGTTCCACGACGGCCTCGCCCCCGAGCACCGCGCGGCGCTGCGGGCGCGGCGGTGGCACGACGCGGGCGTGGAGATCGCCGTACGGGCCGCGCACACGCCGCCCGCCGACGACCCCGTGCTCGTCCGCCACCTGCCCGACGTGCTGCGCATCCACCACGTCACCGACCTCCACCACGGCGGCGGACTGCGCGCCAACGTCGACGCCAAGGACACCTCGCAGGCCGGGCAGCGGCTCGCCGAACTGGCGGGCGCGGGCTCGCCGCTGGACGCGTACCTGGACCACGTGCGCCAGCTCGCCGACCAGGGCCGGGCGCCGCACCTGATCATCGCCACCGGCGACCTCGTCAACCGCCCCGTCGACGCCGACGGCGAGACGGCCCTCGCCTGGCTGCGCGCGCTGGAGGAGCTGCTCGCCGGCCACGCCGACCTGCGCCCCGGCGACCCGCGGGTGCTCCTCACCGGCGGCAACCACGACGTGTCCTGGGAGCTGTGCCTGGACGAGGACCCGCAGGCGCGGCACCGCTGGTTCGCCCGGGTCTTCGCCGGCTACCCGCACCCCGACCTGCACGAGCCCGACACCGCGGCCCGCCGGGTCTACGTCACCTATCCGGACGCCGGACTGCGGGTGGCGCTCCTCGGCACCGCCGAGTCCGGCGGCGAGCCGGCGCACGACCGGGACCGCACGCGGCTGGAGCGGTTCCGCGAGACGTACGTGGCGGCGGCGGACGCGGCGGACGAGGACGCCGTACGCCGGATCGTGCTGGAATTCGAGCGCCACGACCCCGGCGTCATCGCCCGGGGCGTACTCGACCGGCTGACGCGCGAACCGGGCTACGTCAGCCTGGCGGCCCTGCACCACCCGCTGTCGCCGGTGCCGGCGGTGGAGATCGCCCCGTACTCGGGGGTGGTCAACGCGGGCCAGGCGAAGTGGACCATGGCGGAGGCGGCCACGTCCCTGGTGCTGCACGGCCACACCCACCTGGGCTTCACCGCGGCGGAACGCCTGCTGGGCACCGCCCGCCCCTGGACCACCCGCATCGCGGGCGCCCCGGCGCTGGGCAGCCGCGAGTCGGACGAGCGCAACGGGTACAACGAGGTGTTCGTCGCCCGCGAGGGCGGCGACCACGCGCTGGCGCTCCGCACGGTCCGCTACGAGGCCGGCACCTGGACCCCGAGCCCCACCGTCGGCTTCACCCCGGGCGCCCCGGACGAGACGCCCCTGACATTCCTGTGCGGCGACCCGGCCTGACCCGGCACGCGCCCGCGCGGGGGAGCCGCCGGGGCGTCCTGCGCCGTAGGAGCCCGCCCGGCCCCGTACGGCACGCGTCCTGGCCGTACGTCCGCGTGGGCGCAGGCAACCCGGCTCAGCTCTGGGCCACTTCCTGCCCCTCGCGCTGCCCCTGCTCCTCCGGTCCGGGCTGCCCGGCCCCCGGCGCCTCACCGGCCGTGTCCCCGGCCGCCGCCGCCCCCGCCGTGCCGGCGGCAAGCCCCAGCGCACCGGGGTGCACCGACTCCCGTACCGCCGCGTACTGCTGCCGTACCGCCTGGCCCAGGGCCAGGTCCTCGGCCGCCTCGAACGTCTCGTGCGGCCCCGTCTCCCACACCGGAGGCGCGTCCGCGCCGAGCCGGCCCTCCGCCACCCCCAGCGCCCACGCCGCCTGCCGGGCCGCGCCGAGGGCCGCGTAGTCCGCGGACGCCGGGACCACGACCTGCGCCTGGAAGATCGCCGGCGCCAGCGCCTGCACCGCCGGGAGGCCCGCCGCGGCGCCGAGGAGGAAGACCCGGCGCACGGCCACGCCCCTGGCGCGCAGCACCTCCAGCGCGTCCGCGAGGCCGCACAGCATGCCCTCGAAGGCCGCGCGCGCCAGGTGCTCGGGGCGCATGCTCTCGCGGCGCAGGCCGTGCAGGGATCCTGCGGTCTGCGGCAGGCTCGGGGTCCGCTCGCCGTCGAGGTACGGCAGGAGTACGAGCCCGTGGGCGCCGGGCGTGGAGGTCAGCGCCAGCTCGGAGAGCCGCTCCAGGTCGGTCGGCGCCAGACCCAGCAGCTCGGCGGCGCCGCGCAGGGCGCGGACGGCGTTGAGGGTGTGGACGACCGGCAGGTGCATGCCGGTGGCGTCGGCGAGCGCGGTGAGGGTGCCGTCGGCGTCGGGCAGCGCCGCGTCGTGGACGGCGTAGACCGCACCGGAGGCGCCGAGGGTGACGACCGCGTCGCCGGTGCCGAGGCCGAGGCCGAAGACGGCGGCCATGGTCTCGCCGGTGCCGGCGGAGATCAGCAGCCCCTCGGGGGTGCGCCCGGCGGCCTCGGCGGGGCCGAGCACTTCCGGCAGCCCGGCCTCGTGGCCGAGCGCCAGCTCGACAAGGTCGCGGCGCCACTCGCCGGCGTGCGCGGACCAGTAGCCGGTGGTGGAGGCGGAGCCGCGGTCGGTGGTGCGGCGGGCGGGCTTGCCGAGCAACTGCCAGACCAGCCAGTCGTGCGGGGTCATGAGCTGCGCGGTGCGCTTGGCGTGGTCGGGCTCGGTGGCGGCGAACCGGCGAAGCTTGGTGACGGGCAGCTTCGCGTCCGGCACGGCGCCGACGGCCTCCGCCCACGCCGCCCGGCCGCCCAGCTCGCCGGCGAGGTCGGCGGCGGCGCCCTGGGCCCGCTTGTCGTTGCCGGTGAGCGCGTGGCGTACGGGCGCGCCCGCGGCGTCCAGCGGGATGACCGCGTGCTGCTGGGCGGCGACGCCGATGGCCTGCACGCCCTCCAGCACGCCGCCGTCCGCGGCCTCGCCGAGCGAGAGGAGCCACGTCTGCGGGTCGGCCTCGTACGCAGCCGCCGCCTCGTCCACGGAATCGGACACCGGGTGCGGTGCGTAGCCCTGCTTGAGTACCGCGCCGGTGTCGGCGTCGCAGACGACGATGTTGGTGCCTTCAGGCGAGCTGTCCAGACCGGCGACTATCCCCATGCCGCAGATGATGCCCTATCCGGGGGGCCGCTCGGGCACCGGCGGGGATTCGGCCGGCGGGACGGACGGGATCCGGCCCGCCGGGCGCGGCACCGGCTCGGACCGGTGCGCGCCCGGCGGGCGGGCCCGGGGTCAGGTGTTCGTCGTACCCCAGTCGTCGGACTCCTCGCGCCGGCCGCGGCTGCCGTTCGCGTGCCCGTTCCCGAGGAAGTGCACGCGCGAGGCGACGTTCTCCGGCACCACGTCCGCGAACTTCGTGGAGAGCGTGCTCGCCGCCTTGGTCACGGCGTCCCGGCTGGTCAGCGCGGCGGCCTCGGCGGCGTTGCGCACCGCGGGGGACTCGCTGAACTGCTGCGCCGCCTTCCGCAACTGCTCGTAGCGCTCGCGTCCGGCCCGACTGCCCAGGACGTACCCGACGGCGATCCCCGCAACGAAGCTCACCCGGTACCGCATGGTCTCCACCTTCCCTCGGACTTCCTCGACTGGGCTGTTCCACCCTGCTGTCACCGGTACGGGTACCCGGAGGAGGGGAGGGGTGAATACCGATTTCGGAGCGGACCCAGCCATGCGCTAATGTATGGCGAGCAGCACGGGAGCGCCCCCCGGGAGCCGGAAGGGCCTCCGTGCGGAGCAGTCCTCCGTAGCTCAATCGGCAGAGCAGCCGGCTGTTAACCGGCAGGTTACTGGTTCGAGTCCAGTCGGGGGAGCAGGTACGCGAAGGCCCTGAACGGGGCCTTCGCTCCTTTCTGCCCGTACGACCCTGTCGGCCCACCGCCGCCCCCCGGAACCGGACGCGGTCCACCCGCGTCCTTCCGGACATGCGCAGCGGCCCGGCCCCACCCCGGCGACGGGGTCTCCGGGCGACAGATCGTATGAGCGGCTATGCTGCGGCAGACGGCGCGCACATCTGTACGTGACGCGCCGTACGGGGCGGTAGCTCAGCCGGTTAGAGCAACGGACTCATAATCCGTCGGCCGTGGGTTCGAGTCCCACCCGCCCCACTCTCCACTCCCTGCGAAGGATCGTTTCTACCAGGGGATTCTTGCTGATTCCTCGTCTGCCTCCGCGGGCCGGGCGGAGGCAGAGACCGTTCGCCGGCCCGCTGCCGGCCCGAAGGCCACCTGACCACCTGTCCGCTGTGCCACTGCCAGCGGCGCGATCCGCAGCATGGTTCGTGCACGGAGCCGCCTCGGAGCGGATGTTGCGCCACCGCCGCCGAGGTACTCGGCCTGCTGCGGCACGCCGTCGACAGCCTCGGTGCCACCGTCGTGATGGTCACCCACGACCCGGCCGCCGCCGCCTGGGCGGACCAGGTGCTGTTCCTCGCGGACGGCGCCTTCGCCGACCGGCTCGCGGGCGGCTCCGCGGCGCAGATCGCCGGGCGGATGGCGGGCCTCGGCGCCCGTACCGCCGCCGGCCCCGTGCGGGACGAGACCCTGGCGGGGGTGCCGGCATGATGCGCCCCAACGGACTCGCCCGCGCCGCCGTCCGCTTCAAGCCCGCGTCGTTCGCCGGGACCTTCGTGGTGCTGATGATGTCGGCGCTGATCGTCACGGCCTGCGGGATCCTGCTCGAAACCGGCCTGCGCGCCTCGGTGCCCGCCGAGCGGTACGAGAAGGCGCCGGTCGTCGCGGCGGCCGACCAGTACGAGTACGTCGTCACCGGCAGCGGCGAGGACCTGGAGAAGGAGGCCGTCCCGCTGCCGGACACCGCACGCCTCGACGCCGGACTGGCGGCGAAGGCCGCCGGGGCGCCGGGCGTCGCGGAGGCGGTCGCGGACTTCACCTTCCCGGTACGGACCGGGGACGGCCCGCTCACCGCGCACGGCTGGGGCTCGCACGCCTTCACCGGTACGGAACTGACGGCCGGCGGCGCGCCCCGTACCGGCGAAGTGGTGCTCGACGCCGCCGCGGCCCGCGCCGCGCACGCCGGCGTCGGCGACACCGTCGCGCTGGAGACCGCCGCCGGGAAGCAGGACTTCCGCGTCGCCGGGCTCGCCGAAGCCGGCGCCGGGGACACCGCCCGGGAGCCGGGCTCCCTCGCCTGGTTCGCCGACAGCCAGGCACCCGTGCTCGCCGGGCACCCCGGCAAGGCGGACGCCGTCGCCGTACTGGCCGAGGACGGCACCGACGCCGGCTCCCTCGCCGGCTCCGTGAAGAAGGCCCTCGCCGGGTCGGACGCGCAGGTGCACGTCGGCGACGACCGCGGTGCCGTCGAGGACCCGGGCCTGGCCTACGGCAAGGACACGCTCTTCGGCATCGGCGGCCCCTTCGGCGGCGTCGCCGCCATCGTCGCGGTCTTCACCGCGGCCGGGACCGTGGCGCTGTCCGTCTCGCAGCGGGCCCGGGAGTTCGCGCTCCTGCGCGCCGTCGGCGCCACCCCGCGGCAGATCCGCCGCGCGGTCTCCGCCGAGGCGCTGGTCGTCGCGCCGCTCGCCGGGATGCTCGGCACCCTGCCCGGCATCGGGCTCGCGCACTGGTGGTTCCGGCAGCTCCAGGACCGCGGCGCGGTCCCGGAGGCGGTCGGCCTGCACGTCTCGGGGCTGCCGCTGCTCGCCGCGGTCGGGGCCGGGCTGCTCACCGCGCTCGGCGCCGGCTGGGCGGCGGGGCGGCGGCCCGCGAAGTTGAAGCCGGGCCAGGCGCTCACCGAGGCGTCGATGGAACGGACCCGGCCGGGCGTGGTCCGTACCGCCCTCGGCGTCGTCGCCCTCGCCGGCGGCGCGACCCTCACCGGCGTCGCGGCCAACTCCTCCGGGGACGACGCGGCCGGCGCCTCCCTCGGCGTCGTCATGAGCTTCATGCTCGCCGTCGGGCTGCTCGGCCCGCTGCTGGCGCGGCTGTGCGCACGCCTCTTCGGCCTGCCGCTGCGCGCCGCGGGCGCGGCCGCGCACCTGGCCGCCGCCAACTCCCGCACCAACGCCCGCCGGCTCGCGTCCGCGATCACTCCGATCGCGCTCGCGATGGCGTTCGCCTCGACGCTCGTCTTCATGAACACGAGCGAGAACCACGCCGCCGACGAGCAGTTGCGTGCGGGCGTCACCGCGGACCACGTGGTGACCGACCCGGCCGGGCTGCCGGCGGACGCGGCGGCCGAGGCCGCCCGCGCACCGGGCGTGGACACGGCGGTCGGGGTGCTCAACACCCAGGTGCTGGTGCCGGTCGGCTCCGGCGAGTTCAAGTCGCTGCTGGGCGCGGCCACCCAGGGGGTCACCTCCGCCGGCAAGCTGGCGAAGGTGCAGGACCTGGACGTACGCGAAGGCAGCCTGGACCGGCTCGACAAGGACCGGATCGCCATCGACAAGACCCTGGCGTCCTCCGCGGGCGTCTCCGTCGGCGACCGGCTGCCGCTCTACCTGCCGGACGGCACGAAGGCCGACCCGGAGGTCGTCTCGGTCTACGGCCGGGGCCTCGGCCTGGGCACGGTGACGATGGACCGGGCCGCCCTGGACGGGCACGTCACCTCGGGCTTCGACACGACGCTGCTGGTCCGCGGCGGGGACGCGCGGGCGCTCGGCGACCTGGGCGAGGTCACCGACGCGGCCGGCTACGCAACCGAGAAGAGCCTGGACGCGAAGCTGGGCTCCTGGTCCAACAAGACCATGGCCGCGGTCCTCGGCGGCTTCGCCGCCGTCGCCGCCGTCAACACCCTGGTGATGACGGTCCTCGACCGCCGCCGTGAGCTGGGCACGCTGCGCCTCGTCGGCTCCACCCGGCGCCAGGTGCTGGCGATGCTCCGCTGGGAGGGCGCCCTGGTCTCGGCGGTGGGCGTGGTCGTCGGCTCGGCGATCGCCGCGGCCACGCTGATCCCGATGATGAGCGGCCTGACCGGTGCGGCGCCGTACGTGCCGCCCCTGGTGTACGGGTCCTTCGTGGCCGGCGCGGGCGGTCTGGCACTGCTCGCGGTCACGCTCCCGGCGCGGGCGGTGCTGCGCCGCTGGTCGTAGGGGCCGGGGCAAGGGCGGCAGCCGGCACGTGCCGGTTCTCCTGCGTCTCCGACCCGTGCGGCCGTCTGCTGGCGGAGGAGTGCAACGGCCGGGCGGTGACCAGCACTTACGACGCGCTGGGCCGGAGGCTGCGCCGGGTGACCCCCTCGGGCGCCGCCTCCGACTGGTCGTGGACCCCCGAGGGCCGGGTGGCCGCGCTCACCACCGCCGGGATGACCGTCGCGTTCCGCCGCGACGCCCCCGGCAACGAGATCGAGCGGCGCGTCGGCCCGGCGGCCGTGCTCCGGCAGGTCTGGGACCAGGGCAGGCGGCTCGTGTCGCAGACGCTCGTCCAGGGCGGCGGCACCCGGCAGTGGGACTTCCGCTACCGGGGCGCGGGCCGGATGACCGGTGCGGGTGCCGCCGAGATGACGCTGGACGGCCTCGGCCGGGTCACCGCGCTCACCTCGGCGGAGCACAGCGAGCGCTACGCGTACGACCCGCTGGGCAACCTCACCGCGGCCGAGATCCGCGCCGGCGACCGGTTCGCCGAATCCGCGGACGACGACACCTCTCTCACGTACTCCGGCACGCTGCTGCGCACCGCGGGACGCCGCAGGTACGAGCACGACGGCCAGGGACGGCTGGTCCGCAAGAGCGTGCGCACGCTGTCGGGCAAGCTCAGGGAGTGGGCGTACGAGTGGGACGCCGAGGACCGGCTCCTCGCGCTCACCTGTCCCGACGGGGCCCTGTGGGAGTACACGTACGACCCGCTCGGCCGCCGGATCGGCAAGCGCCGCCGGGACGGCTCGGCGACGACCCAGGAGACCGTCTTCGCCTGGGACGGCTCGCGCCTGGCCGAGGAGACCTCGGACGGCCGGGTGACGACCTGGGACTGGGAACCCGGATCCGACCGGCCGCTCACCCAGGTGGAAGGGCCTGCGGCACCCGGCCCGGAGCCCGGCCCGCAACTCGGGAAGGAACTCGGGCAGGAGGAGGTGGACCGGCGCTTCTACGCCATCGTCACCGACCTCGCCGGCACCCCCACCTCGCTGCTGGACCGCGAGGGCGCGGTCGCGTGGGAGCGGCGGGCCACGCTGTGGGGCCGGCCCCTGGCGGGCGGCTCCGACGGCGGGCCGGCGCCGGCAGTGAACTGCCCGCTCGACTTCCCCGGGCAGTACCGCGACGCGGAGTCCGGGCTCCACTACAACAACCAGCGCTACTACGACCCCGAGACCTCGCGCTATCTCAGCCCCGACCCGCTCGGTCTCGACCCGGCCCCGAACCACCACGGGTACGTCGCCAACCCGCTCACCGAGATCGATCCGCTCGGCCTCACGCCGTGCAAGGTGGTCGTCCGCCACTTCACCACGAAGGACAGCTACCAGCGGATCATGAGCGGCGGCGGGAAGGATGCCATCCTTCTCAAGGCCAGTGCCCCGGCGAAGGGACACCCGACCGGTGTCTACGTGACCCCGATGAGCCCGGCGGACATCCTGAAGAAGCCGGGCGGCTTCAAGTCGTTCCTCGGCCTCACCAAGGAAAAGTCCGAGTACCTGATCGAGTTCGAGATGGACAAGGCCCTCTTCAAGGCGATCAGGGGTGATCGGGGCAAGCACGTATGGTACAGCCCAGGTGATCTCAATATCCCCAAGAGCGCGATCTCCTCTCACGGACCCACCTCTGGCTGGACCCCCTAGGACACCACCGCAACAGGAGCAACCGTGGACCTGACCGGATACCCCACCGACTTCGTCGCGGACCTCGGCTTTCCCGAGGCCGCGCGGAGATTCCTGGAGCGGCGGGCGCGGCACTGGCCGGGGCTTTTCCTGAACGGGGTACGTCTGGACGGTACGGCGCTGGGGAGTTGGCAACTGCCGGAGGAGCCGGACGCGTCCGAGTCGAACATCCTCGGCTTCGCCCGTGACGCCGCGATGGAGCAGCACTGGGAGGACGAGGGGTACGCGCTGGACGGCACCGGCGAGGGGCCGTTCGCCCTGTTCTACTCGCGCTACGGCCGGCCGCTGACGGCCGGCGCGGTCACCGGTGTCTCGGGCGTACCGGAGCAGGTCGCCGAGTCCGTCGAGTCCATCGGCCTCATGCTGAGCGGCTTCTTCGTGGTCAGCCTCCTCACCCCGGACGACCCGGCCACCGACCCCTTCTCCGGGACCGTTCTCCGCGACCTGCGCGAGAGCTTCGCGCAGTGAGGCCGGCGGCGGGAGACGATGGTCCGGCCGGATCATGACGGAGGAATTCACGACGGACCTCGACGAGGGAATGCTGAGGTATTTCCGGGACATCGCCGATGTCATGGTGCGGCGCATCGGCATTTCCCGGGCCGAGGCTGTGGCCCGTATCAACCGGGCGTACGGCGGCATGGAAATCGGGCCGTACCCCGGCCTCATGTGTCACGAGCTGCCCGAATTCTGGGCCTACGGCCTCTGCTGCGCGGGGGACGTGCCGTACCGGGAGCCGGACGCGGATCCCGCCGGCTGGGACGTCCGCGAGGCGCCGCCGCGGGGCGGGCCGGAGTGGACGCTGCCGGAGGACTGAGTCTGCGGACGGCTTTCGGGGTCAGAGGCGGTCGTGGAGGAGGCGGGACAGCTCCACGCGGCGGGTCTTGAGGGTCGCGGTGCGGGGGAGTTCGGCGAGCGGGAGGTGGACGGGCGCGCCGAGCTGGGGGTAGTCGGCGGTGGCCGCCTGCCAGCGGGCGGGGGCCAGGGGCTTGTCGTCGCGGGTGCACAGCACGGGGACCGGTTCCGCGTCGGGGCCCTGGACGACGACGAGTTCGACGAGTTCGTCGAGGCGGTCCAGGACGGCGTCCTCGATCTCCAGGCTGGAGCCGACGCCGGGGATGGTGTCGATCTCGCGGTCGAGCATGTGCAGGCACCCGGCGCGGGTGCGGTAGCCGACGTCGCCGGTGCGCCACCAGCCGTTGTGGACGTTCTCGTCGTAGCGCTCCTGCTCACCGTGGTACGTCTTGGCGATGCCGTCCCAGCGGACCTCGATGAACCCGGGGTTCGTCGCGGAGACCCTCCGGTCGTTCCGGGGGACGACGCGGACCCGGGCGCTGCCCGGCAGCGGGAAGCCGACGCAGCGGCCGTCCATGCCGTGGGCGTCGCGGCGGAAGTAGGGGCGGCCCACGGCGGGGCCGACCTCGGACTGGCCGTAGATCTGGAAGAACTGCGGCGCTCGGCGGCGGGAGGCGTCGAGAAGGCGGCGTACGGTGCGCGGGTGGATGGCGTCGAAGGTGGAGGAGAAGTACTTCACGGACGCGAGGGGCTCGCGCGGGTCGTCGGCCAGGCCCTCCCAGGCGAGGAACGAGTTGGGCAGCGCCTCGATGAGCCCGGGCCGGTTCTTCAGGAAGAACTTCGCGACGTCCGCGGGCTCGTGGTTGTTGAGCAGCAGCGTCGGCATGCCCTTCATCAGCACCAGCGACATCGCCGCGAACAGCCGCGAGTGCACGAACGGCACGCTGACCGCGACCGTCTCGCGGCGGCGCAGCAGCGCGAGCATGACGAGCTGCGGGCGCAGCCGGGCGCGCATGGTGCGCGGGGTGTGGACGACCAGCTTCGGTACGCCCGTGGTGCCCGAGGTGTGCGTGATCATCGCGGGCTCGTCCAGCCCCTGGTACGCCGGCGGTACGGGCGGGGAGCCGGCGAGCCGGGCCAGCGACGCCACGCCGCGGCCTGCGCCCGCCACGCCGATCACGGAGGTGGCCAGCTCGTCGAGGGGCAGGCCGGCCAGCTCGGCGAGCTTCGGGCCGTCGGTGAGCAGGTGGGGGCGGTGCGGGCCGTGCAGCCGCCTGAGGAGGGCGGCGACCGTGGGCGCGGGCAGGGCGGGGGAGAGCAGGACGGGGATCGCGCCGAGCCGGGCGGCGGCGGTGGCGAGCAGCCAGGCGTCGAAGTTGGCCCGCTTGTAGACGACGACGTGCTCCCCGGCCCGTACGCCCGCCGCCGCCAGCCGGTTCGCCAGGTCCGCCGCGAAGAGCGCCACCTCGGCGACCGTCAGCCGGCGGCCGGCCTCGGGCAGGGCGTCGAGGTCGTGGTCGAGGGTCAGCAGGGTGGCGCCGTGCTTCGCCGCGGCCCGCTCCGGCACCGTACCCAGATAGAGGCCGCGCTTGTGGTTCGGAATCTGGCTCATGAGGCCCTCCACCCAGACCGGCGTCACGTTCGGTTACGCGGGGGCGGCGGGCCGCCCGGGGTCGCGCGCCGACAGTGTGGGGCGGCCGGCTTGGCCGCCAACAGGGGGCGACTTGGCGTCTACTTGAGGATTCGTCACGGGAAAGGCGACATACAAGACACGCCCGACCTCTCGGGCGTCGGATTCGGGGTGTGAGGTCGTGTTTGATTAGACGTTCGAATCGTGAAGTCCGGTGCCCGCGGGCTCCGGTGGCCGCTCCGGACCCCCCCGGCCCGCCACGAGGTGACACAACGTGACGGGCCCGGGGGCCGGCCCGCCGCGCTCAGGTGGGCAGGACGCAACCGGTGGACGCCGTCGCGAACGGCTCGCCCGACGCGGTGAGCGCACCGGTGTCGGCGTCCACCGTGAACACGCCGATGGTGCGGCCCCGTTCGTTGGCCGAGTAGAGCAGCGCGCCGTCTGGCGAGAGCGTGATGTGTCGCGGCCAGTTGCCGCCGCAGGGCACGGTGTCCACGAGGCGCAGCGCGGCGCCGTCGTCCTCGACGGCGAGGCGGGCGACGCTGTCGTGGCCCCGGTTGGAGAGGTAGACGAAGCGGCCGTCCGCCGAAACGGTGATCTCCGCGGGGTAGTTGCCGCCGGGGTCCACGTCGCCGGGGAGGGTCGGCAGGCTCGCCAGCCGGGTCAGCTCGCCGGTCTCCGCGTCGTGGGCGTACGCGGTGACGGTGCTGTCCAGCTCGTTGGCCACATAGGCGTACGCGCCCCGCGGATGGAAGACCAGGTGCCGCGGCCCGGCGCCCGGCACTGCCTTCGCCTCGGAGACCGGCGAGAGGGCGCCGCTGCCGGGGTCGAGCGCGTAGGTGTAGACGGAGTCGGTGCCCAGGTCCACGGCGTAGACGAAGCCGCCGGCGGGGTCGGTGACGATCTGGTGCGCGTGCGGGCCCTCCTGGCGGTCCGGGTCGGGTCCCGAACCGGAGTGCTGGACGAAGCCGGTGCGCTCGCCGACGCTGCCGTCCGCCTCGATGGCGTGCGCGGCGACGCTGCCGCTGCTGTAGTTGGCGCTGAGCAGATGCCCGCCGCCGGGGTGCACCGACAGGTGCGTAACGCCGGTGCCGCCGGTGGACTGCACGCCGCCGAGCGCGCTGAGCGCGCCGTCCGCGCCGATGGCGTACCCCCGTACGCCGCCTTCGGCGCCGCCGCCGACGGTGGAGTAGAGGACGCCGCCGGCGGGGGAGAGGGCGAGGAAGTCGGGGTTGGTGACGTTGCCGAAGCCGCCGTCGGCGGCGGCGAGGGCGCCGGTGGCGGTGTCGTAGGTGCAGGCGAGGATGCCCTGGCCGTAGGTGCCGAGGTAGAGGGAGCGCCGGGCGAGGGGGCGGGCGGTCTGCGGCGGGCCGGCGTGGGCGGTGCCGGTGCCTGTGGTGCCGAGTGCGCCTATGCCTGCGGCGCCCATGAGGACGGCGCGGCGTGTGGGGCGGGACGGCATGGGAGACCTCCAGTGGGGGATGGAGTGACGTGGGGTGGCATGTCCCGGCCATGAGCATGCCGGGACCCCCGGGGCGGGTCAACGGCGCCGGGGCCGGTTGGGCCGAGGCACGGAGCCGGTGGACACCCCGCCGAGGGCCGCCCGTTCCGTACCCCTTCACCGCCCCCGGGGGATCACCAGCCCTCGGCGCCCGCCGCCTCCGCCGCGATCGTGGTCGTCTCGCCGTGCCCGGTCCGTACGACCGTCTCCGGCGGCAGCGTCAGCAGCCGCGCGCGGATCGACGCCTCGATCGTCGGGCGGTCGGAGTACGAGCGTCCGGTGGCGCCCGGGCCGCCGTGGAAGAGGGTGTCGCCGGTGAACACGGTGCCCAGCTCAGGGGCGTAGAGGCAGACGGCGCCCGGCGCGTGCCCCGGGGTGTGCAGGACCGTCAGCTCCGTGCCCGCGACCGGCAGCGTCTGGCCGTCGGCGAGGGCGGCGTCGGGGGCGCGGTCGGGGTGGGTCATGTCCCACAGCACCCGGTCGTCGGGGTGGAGCAGCACCGGTGCGCCTGTCTTGGCGGCGAGGGCGGGGGCGGCGTCGATGTGGTCGTCGTGCGCGTGGGTGCAGACGATCGCGGTGACGCGGCGGTCGCCGACGGCGGCGGCGATGGCGTCGGAGTCGTGCGCGGCGTCGATGACGAGGGCCTCGGTGCCGTCGCCGACGATCCACACGTTGTTGTCGACGTCCCAGGTGCCGCCGTCGAGCGAGAAGGTGCCGGAGGTGACCAGGTGGTCGATGCGGGCGCGGCTCACAGGATCACCACCGAGCGCAGCACGTCGCCGGCCTGCATCCGGGCGAAGGCGGCCTCCACGCCGTCGAGTCCGATGGTCTCGGAGACGAAGGCGTCGAGGTCGAGGCGGCCCTGCCGGTAGAGGTCGATGAGCATGGGGAAGTCGCGGGCCGGCAGGCAGTCGCCGTACCAGGAGGACTTCAGCGCGCCGCCGCGGCCGAAGACGTCGAGCAGCGGCAGCTCCAGCTTCATCTCGGGCGTGGGTACGCCGACGAGGACGACGGTGCCGGCGAGGTCGCGGGCGTAGAACGCCTGCTTGTACGTCTCCGGGCGGCCGACCGCCTCGATGACGACGTCGGCGCCGTGGCCGCCGGTGAGGTCCCGTACCGCCTCGACGGGATCGGCGGCGCGGGCGTCGACGGTGTGGGTGGCGCCGAGGCGGGTCGCGGTGGTCAGCTTCCGCTGGTCCACGTCGATCGCGATGATCTTCCCGGCGCCCGCGAGCCGCGCCCCCATGACGGCGGCCCCGCCGACGCCGCCGCAGCCGATGACGGCGACGGAGTCGCCGCGGCCGACGTTGCCGGTGTTGAGCGCGGCGCCGAGACCGGCCATCACGCCGCAGCCGAGCAGCCCGGCCGCGGCGGGGGACGCCTCGGGGTCGACCTTCGTGCACTGTCCTGCGGCGACGAGGGTCTTCTCCGCGAACGCGCCGATGCCCAGCGCGGGCGACAGCTCGGTGCCGTCCTGGAGGGTCATCTTCTGCGTGGCGTTGTGGGTGTCGAAGCAGTACCAGGGCCGCCCCCGCTCACACGCCCGGCACCGGCCGCACACGGCACGCCAGTTGAGGATCACGAAGTCGCCGGGCGCCACGTCGGTGACGCCGTCGCCGACGGACTCCACGACGCCGGCGGCCTCGTGGCCGAGGAGGAAGGGGAAGTCGTCGTTGATGCCCCCCTCGCGATAGTGCAGATCGGTATGGCACACCCCGCACGCCTGCACCGCCACCACCGCCTCCCCGGGCCCGGGGTCGGGCACGACGACGGTGGCGATCTCCACCGGCTCGTTCTTCGCGCGCGCGACGACGGCTCGTACGTCCTGGGGCATGGGGCGCTCCCTTCGTGGCGGGGGGCTCATACAGTACGTCGCCGACGTCTCCGGAGGGGCGAGGCGGGCGTCAGCGAGGCGAACGGAAGACGCCGCCTACCGCGTACGGCCTGCCGCCTGCCGCCTGCCGAACGAGCCCGACGAACTCCCCCTGATCCCCGGCCAGCAGCCCGCCTGCCCGCGCCAGGGGGACGAAGAAGCACCGGAAGACCATCCCCTGGTCCTCGTCGCCGCTGACGACGGTGTGCATCCAGTCGTCCCGGGTCTCGGCGGTCTCGGCCTGGAAGTAGACGGTGACCTGCGGCTGCCCGGTATGGGGAGGCGGACTCTGCTGCACGGCCAGCGCAGCCCCCAACGTCACCCCCGCCACCCCGGTCTCCTCGGCGATCTCCCGCAACGCGGCCTCGGCGAGCAACTCCCCGCCCTCCACACCCCCGGCCGGCACCTGAGTCCCCGCCTCGGGGAAGTCCCGGTGATCGAACACAAGCAACTCCCGCCCACCCGGGCGCCTGCGGATCACGTAGACGGCAGTCCTGACACGCGCGGTGTGCATCGGGAACCTCCGGTGAGAGCCGACATCTGCATCGGCGCCTTCCCTCCTGCGGTCGGTGAAGCCCCGTCGGCGGGGTGTGTCAGCATGGGCGGATGACGGCCGGACTTCGTGTCGATGCGTCGATCCTCATTCCCGA
Source organism: Streptomyces sp. CMB-StM0423 (assembly GCF_002847285.1). NCBI lineage: Bacteria > Bacillati > Actinomycetota > Actinomycetes > Kitasatosporales > Streptomycetaceae > Streptomyces > Streptomyces sp. CMB-StM0423. Next base: position 5,975,307 of record NZ_CP025407.1, read on the forward strand.
GGACGACTTGCGCTGGGAGCTTCCCGCCGATCCCGGGGTCGGCCGGGCCGATCCCACCCTGGGCGGCTTCTACACCGTCCTCACCGTCGACACCACCGCGTGCGCCGCACTGGATGCGCGGCAGCGGGAGCGGATTCGGGAGCGGGTCGCGGGGTTTCGGCGCAGCGGGGACGTCGTCGTGGCGAACGCCGACGGCGTCATCACCGTGACCGTCGACTGGATCGTCGGCTATCCCGAGTCCGGGCGTATCGCCCGGGACCATCTGGCCGGGGTGCTGCGCGACGCCCTGTGACCCGGCACGGGTTCAGGTGAGGACTTCCAGCTTCAGCCCGTCGATCCGGCTCCTCTCGGCGGTGAGGCCGATGCTCGTGATCAGGCCGCCCACGATGCCGAACCTGAACACCACCACCGGGCGTTCGTCGCGGATCCAGACCGCGCCCACCGCGCCGTCGACCAGCGCGACCTTCGCGCCGCCCGCGCGGCCGAACAGGAACCGGCCCGCGGCCACCGAGCCGAACGCCTCCTCGGGGGCGCCGAGCCGTACCGCGGGGGTGTCGGCGCGCAGGACGACGTCGGGGTCGAGCATGCCGAGGAGGGCTTCGAAGTCGCCGCCGCGGGAGGCCAGGAGGAAGGCGGAGACGACCTCGCGGCTGCGCTTGGCGTCGGCCGCGGGCGGCGTCGCCGCGCCCTGGATGCGGCGGCGCGCGCGGCTGGCGAGCTGGCGGGCCGCCGCCGGCGAGCGCTCGATGATCCGGCCGATCTCGTCGAACGGTACGTCGAAGAGGTCGTGCAGGACGAAGGAGAGCCGCTCCGCGGGGCTGAGCGTGTCCAGGAGGACGATCAGGGCCAGTCCTACCGAGTCGGTGAGGAGGGCTTCCCGTTCGGGATCCGGTGCCTCCTGGCGGTCCCGTTCGGGCTCGTGGACCTGCTCGTCGGTGAGGTCCTCGCGCCGGGACTGACGGGCGCGCAGCATGCTGAGGCAGACCCGGGTCACCACGGTGGTCAGCCAGGCGTCGAGGTTGCGCACCTGGTCGGTGTCCGCGCGGCGGAGCCGTATCCAGGCTTCCTGGACCGCGTCCTCGGCGTCGCCGGACGAGCCGAGCATGCGATAGGCGATCGCCTGCAGGCGCGGTCTGCGGGTCTCGAACAAGTCCGCCTGCAACTGCTGAGCGTTCACTGTCACATGTCCCTCCCGGCGCGCGTCATGGTAGTGACCCGCGCGAAGCCCGGCAGTGTGAACAGCAACATACGGGATATTCCGAGCTTATGGGTAATTCTGCCCCGTGTGTGACCGCTCTACGCTGCTGTGCATGACGCAAAGCCCTGTGGAACTGGTGATCTTCGACTGCGACGGCGTGCTCGTGGACAGCGAGCGGATATGCGTCAAGGTCGACGCGGTCGTCATGGCCGAGCTGGGATGCACCTTCACGGAAGCCGAAATGGTCGAGCTGTTCGTGGGCTCGTCCATCGAGGTCTACACGGCCGTGGTCGAGGAACGGCTCGGACGGCGGCTGGAAAAGGGCTGGCACCGGCAATACGACCACCTTTACCAGGCGGCGCTCGCAGAACAACTGACCGCGGTCGACGGCATTCCGGAAGTTCTCGACGGACTCACCACGGGATTCTGCGTCGCGTCGAACGGTGACCACGCCGCCATCCGGCGCAGCCTGACGAGCACCGGTCTCCTCCGCCATTTCGAGGACCGCATATTCAGCGCGGCCGACGTCCCGCGCGGCAAGCCCGCTCCCGACCTCTTCCGGCATGCCGCCCGCGCCATGGGCGTGCCGCCCGACCGCTGCGCGGTGGTCGAGGACAGCGCCTACGGGGTGCAGGCGGCCCGGGCCGCGGGGATGCGGGCCTTCGGCTACTGCGGCGGGCTCACGCCGGCCGCGCGGCTGGCGGGGCCGGGCACGGCCGTGTTCGACGACATGCGCGACCTGTCCGCGCTGCTGGCGGGCTGACCGCGGGGCCGGAGCGGCGGGCGGCCGGGCTGCGTCGTCGCGGGGCGCGATTTCCCGTACGTACCGGGGCGTTGACCCCGGGCGGCAGGAGGCTTACGTTGACAGAGCACAGTCAGAAAGCGCTTTCTTCGCGATCTCAGGAGAACCACTGTGCCCACCCCCCACCGCCGCATCCCCCTCCGGGCCGCCCTCGTCGCAGCCGCCGCCGGCTGCCTCCTCGCCGCCGCCCCCGCCCCCGTACCCGCCGCCACAGCGCCCGGCACAGCCCCCGCCGCGAAAGCCGCCCCCGCCGCCGAACGCCTCGTCCTCTTCGACGGCACCGGCACCGAAGGCTGGAGCCAGGCCGGGCCCGGCGGGTTCACGCTCGCCGACGGTGCGCTCACCTCGTACGGCGGGCTCGGCCTCATCTGGTACTCCGGCCGGGAGTTCGGCACGAACTACCACCTGACCCTCGACTGGCGCATGGCCGGCGACGACAACTCCGGTGTCCACCTCGGCTTTCCCGCCGGTGACGACCCCGCCATCCGCAACGCCGGCTTCGAGGTCCAGATCGACGCCACCGACTCCCCCGACCGCACCACCGGCGCGGTGTACGGGTTCCAGTTGCCCGACATCGCCGCCCGCGACGCCGCGCTCAAGCCGCCCGGTGAGTGGAACACCTACGACCTGCGCGTCGACGGCGACCGGCTCACCGTGGAGCTCAACGGCGTGCAGATCAACGACTACACCGACACCGTCCCCGAACGCCGGCTCGGGCCCGGCCACATCGGGTTGCAGAACCACGGGACCGGGGACGAGGTCTCGTTCCGGAACATCGTGATCGAGGTCTATGGCAAGTGACGCGCAGGCGGGGACCGTCGTCCCGCCGCACCGCCTCCACCGTTGGGAGCCCCATGAGCCGCACGATCAAACCCCTGTCCCTCGTCGCCGCGCTCACCGTCCTGCCCGCCTTACTGGTGGCGACCCCCTCCGCCGTGGCCGCGCCCGAGCCCACCGGCACGAGCGCACCGAACGCGGCCGGGTTCACCCGCACCGCGCTGGTCGACTCCGACCTCGCCGACCCGTTCGAGCTGGCCGTCACGCCCGACGGGCGGGTGCTGTACGCGCAGCGCACCGGTGAGCTGCAGATCGTCGACCAGGAGACGCGGGAGGTCACCACCGCGTACGACTTCGACTATCCGCTGGAGTTCACCACCCAGTCCGACGGGCTGATCGGGCTCGCGCTCGACCCCGCGTTCGCGCAGAACCACCGGCTGTACGTCATGCACTCCGACAAGGCCGAGAAGAAGGTCAACATCTCCCGGTTCACCCTCAAGGGCGACCGGCTCGACCCCGCCTCCCAGAAGGTGCTGCTGTCCGTCCCCACCTGGCGCGGCGAGGGCCGTGCCAACGTGCACATGGGCGGCTCCCTGGCCTTCGACAGCAAGGGCAACCTGTACGCCGCCACCGGCGACAACACCGACCCCTTCGAGTCGGACGGCTTCACCCCGACCGACGAGCGCGCCGGCCGGCACGCCTGGGACGCCCAGTCCACCGCCGCCAACACCAACGACCTGCGCGGCAAGGTGCTCCGCATCAAGCCCACCGAGGGCGGCACGTACACCGTGCCCAAGGGCAACCTCTTCCGCAAGGGCGAGAAGAAGACCCGCCCGGAGATCTACGCGATGGGCTTCCGCAACCCGTTCCGCATCTCCGTCGACCCCGCGTCCGACGCGCTGATGGTCGGCGACTACGGCCCCGACGCCCGTACGGCGAACGAGAACCGCGGCCCGGCGGGCATCGTCGAGTACAACCTGATCTCCAAGGCCGGCAACATGGGCTGGCCGTACTGCGTCGGCAACAACATCCCGTTCAACGACTACGACTTCGCCGCCGGCACCTCAGGCGGGAAGTTCGACTGCGCCGCGCCCGTGAACAACTCGCCGAACAACACGGGCAAGACGCAGTTGCCGCCGGCCACCGCCGCGCAGGTCTGGTACTCGTACGCGGCCTCCGCCGAGTTCCCGCAGCTCGGCTCCGGCGGCGGCGGCCCGATGGGCGGTCCCGCGTACGACTTCGACCCGGACCTCGACAGCGCGACGAAGTTCCCCGAGGCGTACGACGGCAAGTGGTTCAACTACGAGCTGACCCGCAAGTGGTTCAAGACGTTCTCGTACGCGGACGGCAAGCTGCAGTCGATCGACCCGGTGTTCGAGGGCATGAGCTGGATCCAGCCCTTCGACGCCGAGTTCGGCCCGGACGGCTCGCTCTACGTCATCGACTTCGGAGCGGGCAGCGGCGTCGGCCGCGGGAGCACCAACACGGACGCCGGGATCTACCGCATCGACTACGTCGCGGGCGGAGCCGAGTAGGCGCAACGGAAGACGCATAGCCGTAAGCGCCGCCGGGCGGTTCCCCCGCCCGGCGGTGTCCCCGGCGGCCCCCGGGATGGCCCTGCGCGACCTCCCGGCCCGCCCGGTGCCGGACCCGGCTACTCCAGCACCACGATGTCCAGTTCCTCCAGCCGACCCGGCTCGCCCACCAGCTCGATCGCCGTGATCCTGCCGTCCTCCAGGGTGAAGCCGAACGCCACGATCGTGCGCGACTTCGCCTGCCACACGGCGCCCACGGCCCCGTCGACCAGCGCGAGCCGCGCCCCCTGCGCGCCGCCGGAGAAGATCCTCGCCACGCCCTGCGCCCCGTGCGTGGCCTGCGCCGCGCCGATGCCCACCGCGGTGGCGTCGGCCCGCATCGCGACGTCCGGCGCCAGCAGCGCCAGCAGCCGGTCGAACTCGCCGCTGCGGGCTGCGGTGAGGAACGCGCTCACGACCTTGTGCTGACGCCGCAGGTCCGGCAGCGGCGACGCGCCCTGGACGCGGCGGCGGGCCCGGCTGGCAAGCTGCCGCGTAGCCGCCGGGCTGCGCTCGATGACCGCGGCGATGTCGGAGAACGGCACGGCGAACATGTCGTGCAGCACGAAGGCCAGCCGCTCGTCCGGCTCCAGCGTGTCCAGCACGACCAGCAGCGCCTTGCCCACCGAGTCGGCCAGCATCGCCGCCTGCTCCGGGTCGGCGGCCTCGTCGGCCGGGGCGGCGGGCGGGGGGTCGGCGTGCTGGTCGAGAAGCTCCTCGAACAGTTCCTCGCGCCGGGTACGGGCCCGCAGGATGTCCAGGCAGACGCGGCCGACGACGGTGGTGAGCCAGGCGTCGAGGTTCTCGACGGCCGCCACGTCGGCGCGCTGGAGCCTGATCCACGCCTCCTGCACCGCGTCCTCGGCCTCCTCCGCGGAGCCGAGCATGCGGTGGGCCACGGCCTGGAGCCGCGGGCGCTTCTCCTCGAACCGGCCGGCCAGCAGTTCGCTCTCGTACATGGCCACCATCATCCACCTTGCCGGTGCGGCCGCGCGGCGGGCAGGTGTCACACCCGCCCGCCGGCAGACGTCGTAGCAGTGTGCGCGCCGGAATCCGGCGGCACGCAATTCCCATGAGGAGTGATATTCCATGCAACCGCGAATGCAGAATCCGGCCATGATTCTCGATGCCATGCAGTCCGTCGGGGACATTTACAAGGCCGCCTTTTCCGGCGGGGTACCGAAAACCACGCTCGACCTGGTGCACCTGCGCGCCAGCCAGATCAACGGGTGCAGCTCGTGTGTCGACTCCGGCGCCCGTAACGCCCGCAAGAGCGGCGAGACCGACGAGCGGCTCGCCAGCGTCGCCGCCTGGCGGGACGCGCCGTATTTCACCGACGAGGAGCGCGCCGCGCTGGCGCTGACGGAGGCCACGACGCGGATGGCCGACCGCAGCGACCCGGTGCCCGACGCCCTCTGGGACGAGGCCGCCAAGCACTACGACGAAAAGGGCCTCGCGGCCATCGTGCTGACGATCGCCGTGACCAACCTGTTCAACCGGCTCAACGCGACCACCAAGCAGGTGCCGCAGGACTGGAGCTCCTGACCGGGGGCTTCGCACACCGGTCCGGTCCGCGGGCGGCGGACCGGCCCGGCTGCGGTCCGGGGCCGTGGGACCGCGGGCGGTCGAGGCTCGTGGACCGCGGGCCGCGGGCCGTCGGCGGTCGTGGGACCGCGGGGCCGGTGATGTCCCTGGACCGCGGGCCGGCCTTCCCGCTACGCCGGCGGGGCGGCGGGCGGCTGCGCGCCGATCTCGTCGTCGGCGACCCAGTTGCCGTGGAAGCCGAAGGGGACGCGCCGCGGCAGGTGTACGCGCGCGAGGGGCGCGGCCGCGACGTCGGCGGCGTCGAGTACGACCAGCTCGCTGCGGTCGGTGCCGCCGTCGTAGACGACCGACAGGATCCACCCGTCGTCCTCCGCCGCGGCCCCCGGCCGGGCCACGAACACCGGCTCCTGCGTCACCCGCCCGGCGCCGAAGTGGTGGGCCGCGGACTCGCCGGTGGCGGTGTCGAACCTGACCAGCGGCCCGGGCTCGAAGCTGCCGCCCCGGTCGCGGCCGACGTCGTCGGACAGCCGCAGGCTCTCCGGGCCGATGCCGCCGAACCAGCCGAAGCGGTGGGCGCGCCCGGTCAGTTCGCGGTTGATCCGGGGCCATTCGATGCTCCGGTCCGACATGATCTGCTCGGCGACGGCGCCCCGGTGCGGCGGGACGGTCCAGCGGGCCAGCGCGGGCAGCGCGTCGGCAGGGCCGCGGAACCTGTCGCGGAACACCGTGTCGTAGCGGACGACGTCCATCACGATCGAGCCGTCGGGGGCGTCGTACGCGTTGAGGACGTGGAAGACGTAGCAGCGCGGCGCGTCGAACCACCTGATCTCCGCCGCCGTACCGCCGCGCGGCAGCACGCCCACCCGGGAAGGGTGCTCGTCGTTCCAGCGCATCGGGAGCGCGTCGCCGCTCTGCGGCGTGCCCGCGGCGAGGCGGCCCGCGGCGGCGGCCGAGAGGGTCACCGGGAGGTCGAGCACGACGACGCGGGCGGCGGTCATGGCCATGTCGTGGACCATCGGCACGCCGGGTACGGGCAGGTCGGCGGTGTGCGTCGTGGTGCCGGTGGCGTCGACGACGACGTAGCGCAGGTGTTCCGACGCGGGGTCGAGCAGGTAGGTGACGGCGTGCATCTCGCCGGTGGCCGGGTCGATCTTCGGGTGGGCGGTGAAGCCCCGGCGCAGCGCGCCGCCGGAGTCCCAGGTCCGCATCCGGTCCAGGTCCGGGGCGATCGCCACGGGCGCGCCGCCGCCCTCGACGAGGGCGAGGAGCCGGCCGCCCTGGGCGAGGACGTTGGTGTTGGGCGAGTCCTCGGGGGCGTCGCCCCGTACGAACCGGTTGCGGTACCACTCGGCTCGCCCGTCGCGCAGCCGGACGCCGTGCACCATGCCCCGGCCGATGAACCAGTGGTGGCCCACGCCGGTTTCGTACGCGGCGGGATTGGGTCCTGTCCGCAGGAAGCGGCCGTTCAGCTCGGGCGGCAGGGTGCCGGTGACGGGGAGGCCGGTGACGCTCAGCTCGTCCGAGACGGGGGCGAAGTTGCCCTCCAGGTACGGGTTGTCATGAGGGTCGGCGCGGCGGGTTGCGGTGGCCATCTCGGGCTCCGATCGTCACATGGAAACGTGCAGCCTGTACTGTTTCGATGCTCCGGTGCCGAAGTCCGGTGTGCAACGCCGAGGTTCAGACCGTCCAGACCGGGAGATGTCATGCCGTCGCTCTCCGCCAGCGCCTACGTCGTGCTCGGCCTCCTCGACCAGGCGGGCCCCGCCACGCCGTACGCGCTCGACCGCGAGATCCAGCAGAGCGTCGGGCACTTCTGGGACTTCCCGCGCTCGCAGATCTACGCGGAGGCCGCCCGGCTCGTACGCCGCGGGCTGGTGACGGAGGAACGCGAGGAGACCGGGCGCAGGCGGCGGACGCTGGCGCTGACCCGGGAGGGGCGGGACACGCTCGCCGCGTGGCTGACGGCCCCGCCGCAGGGCGCGACGGACGTCCGCGACGAGGGCCTGCTGCGGCTGTACTTCCAGCGGGAGGGGGGATCCGGCGGGGCTGAGGGGGCCGAGGGGTCTGAGCCGGGCGGCGAGCTCGGCGGGTCGGAGGTGGCCGGGGTGCGACGGCTGGCGGAGGCGCAAATGGCGGCGCACCGGCGCAAGCTGGCGGAGTACGAGGCGATCCTGGCGGAGGTCCCCGAGCCGTCGTCCGCCTCCGACCCGTCCGGCGCGCGGTTCGGCGTTCCGCAGGCCGCGGCGCTGGCGTCCGGGCTGCGGTTCGAGGAGTTGGCGGTGGCGTTCTGGGCGGAGATCGCCGAGGGGGGTGCGGGGGTGGTGGATCCGCGGCTGCGGGGGCGCTGAGGGGGGCAGGGAAACGCGCCGCCCGGGCGGTCGGCCCGGGCGGCGCGCTGTCGGACCCCTACTTCCAGGGGTTGGTGCAGCCGGACCGCCAGTCGTGCGAGCTGATCTTGTTGTTGGCGATCGCGGTGCTGACGCCTGCGAACCTGTCGTCCCGCAGGTCGCTGATGTACAGCTCTTCCCAGGCCAGGCAGCCGGTGCCGCCGACACGGCCCTTGTGCTCCCAGAACTGGACGTTGTTGATGCCCCCGGCGTAGGTGCCGGTGTTCAGCAGCGACGTAGCCCTGTCGTTGGCGTGGCTCTCGACCGGGGCCACGCTGTCTCCCCAGTTGTTGTCGCTGGTGGCGGCCCTGTCGAGGTACTCCGTGCAGTCCACACCGTCATAGATACGCACGTATCCGTCGCCCTTGTACTGGTAGTACTGGCTGGCGCAGTTGGGCCCCAGAGGTGCCGCCGGGGCCGCCTCGGCGAGGCCGGTGAGCATCGTGCTCGCCGTCACGGTCATGACTGCCCCCACCAGGGCGGCATGGATTTTACGCATGGCGTCGTTCCCTTTCTGTCTCCGTACTCGATGAGAGATGGGGTCTTTGCGATGGGGTCCTACGAGGCGCGGTCGGCCCGTTCCAGGGCGGCCAGCCTCATGCTGTCGGCGGTGGCGATCTCCTCGCCGTACCGCTTGCGCACCGGGTCGCCGTACTCGCGGTCCAGGGCGGCCAGGGTGGCGGCCAGGGAGGTCTGCCGGGAGCAGGTGGCCTCCGCGACCGCGAGGCCGGCCTCGACGGCGTGCGCCCGCTTGCCGCTCAGCCCGCCGGTCCGTTCCGCCGCGTCGGCGCGGGTCGCGGCCGGGGTCGCGTAGGCGCGTCCGGTGGCCTTCTTCATGCACGACGACCACGCGCTCACGCCGGCGGTGTAGCGCCTGTCGCGCATCAGCCGGGGCGAGTAGAGGCCGCTGAGGTTCGTGGCGATCTTGTCGGCGCGGAAGAATGCGTCCACGTCCCCGTAGAGCTCCTTCCGGGCGGTGAATTCGCAACCGCCGAGCATGGTGCCGACGGTGCCTCCGCCTGGGAGCTTCACCGACCGGACCGGTGTGTCCGGGCCACCCGACAGCGCGGTGGTGTAGCGCTCGCGTGCGCCGGGGGAGAGGCTTTGGCGGTAGGCGAGGTTGCGGTCGCGCTTCTTCTCGGCGAAGAACGCCTTCTTGAGCCGGCCGCCGTAGCCGTGCTCGCGGGCCCAGGCGACATCGTCCTGGACGAAGTCGTCGGAGAAGGCCCGTTCGGTGTCGGCGCTCACCCGCGGAAAGATCCAGTACGGGAAGTCCTGGCGCGCCATGCAGCGCTGGACGAGGCGCTGTTCGGCCTCGTCGAGGCGGGCTTGCTCGGCTCGCGTGAGTTCGCGGTCGCGGCCGCTCTCCGGGCCCGCGGCTCCCGTCGACGTGCCGTCCGCCGTGCAGCCGGTCAGCAGCGCGAGCGACGCCGTTGCGGTGGCGAGCAGGCCGGCGATGGCGCTGGTGCGTCGTCGCATGAATCCCCCGTGTTGTTCCCCGTGTTGTCCCCGGTTGTTCCCCGTGTGCTGCCTTCAGCCTGGCCGCGGCGGGCACCGCCGGGCCACACACTGAAAAGCTGCTTTAAGCGTCGGCCGGATTGCCGGCCGGACTCTCCAGGAGGACGGCGCCGGGGTGCGTGAGGGTGTGCAGTACGTGCCTGCCGCGGCGGATGCTCAGCAGCAGGCCGGCGCGGCGCAGGACGGCGGTGTGGTAGCTCGCGGCGGCTTCGGTGACGCCGAGGCGGCGGGCGAGTTCGCCGGTCGTACGGCCGGAGGCGACGTCCTCCAGGATGGCGGCGCGGGTGCGGCCGATGAGCGCGTCGAGGGCGGTGCCGGGCGGTGCGGTGCGGGGCGGGAGCCAGTCGGGGGTGTGCTGGATCGGGTAGACGAGGACCGGCCGGGCGCCTGGCGAGGCGAGCATGACGGGCGTGCGTAAGCAGAAGAACCCCGGCTGGAGCAGCAGGCCGCGGCCGTCGAGCCGCACGTCCCGTACGACCGGGTAGTCCACCCGCAGCAGCGGCGGCTCCCAGCGCAGCGCGGGCCGGAAGCCGGCGAACAGCCCGGCGGTGCCGCCCTGGAGCACCGCCCGGGCGCGTACGGCCCGGTCGGCGTCCACCTGCGCGCGGATCCCCGGCCAGAAGGGCGCCAGCGCCCAGCCGTGGTACGCCCGCAGCGCGGCGGCCAGCCGGCGGAGCGCCGCGGGCTCGCCCGCCGCCAGAGCGCGGACCTCGGCGGGCAGCGGCCGCAGCCCGCCCCGCGGGGCCCGGCCCCACGAGCCGCTGCCCCACGCGGCGTTGGCCCGTGTGACGGCGAGCCGGGCGAGGTCGCGGCGGAGCACGGTCCGGGGCGTACCGAGGACGGCGGCGAGGGCCCGGTCGAGGTCGACCGGGCCGCCGAGTTCCGGGGTGAGGAAGTCGGGGGAGTAGCCGCGGGGCGGCAGCAGCGGCACCAGCAGGCGGCTGCTCGCGGGCAGCAGCGGGCGGACGCGGCCGTGCCACTCGCGTAACGCCGGGGGGATCCGGCGCGCCATGAGGAGCTGGAAACTGTTGGTGATCTCCCATAAGTGGTCGGGCGCCGGTGCGACGCGTACCCGCGCGAGATCGTCTGCCGTGAAGTGCACCTGCAACATGGGTCCCCCGTTGGTCATCGGCCGGGCCGACTTCGGCGGGCGGTTCGCCTCGGCCGGTCGTCGGTCGGCCCTCGGTCGGTTCGCGCGCGCGTCGCGAAGGCGACGGCGGCGTATCAGCGTGACCGTATTCGCGGCGGAGGACATCGCACCCGGGGAGTAACCGGCGGGCGTGCGGGGGGAGTACGCGGGCGCCGCCGCTCTGCTCCGCGGGGATACTCCGCGCTAGCGGTTCGGCTCCTCGACGAGCGTGGCGGTGCGGGGGGCGGGGCGCGGTGCGGGGAGGATGCCGGCGCCGTGGAGGTGGCGGCGGGCGGCGGCGACGGCGTCGGGGGTGGTGGCGTACTCGCGGCCCTCGGCCCGTAGCAGATCCAGCGCGCCCACGGAGTCGAGCGCCCGGCGGTGCTCGGGGCGGATGCCGGAGGTCATGACGACGATGCCGCGGCGGTCGAGGGTCTCCACCGCGTCCTTGAGGACGAGCGCGCCGGTGGCGTCGATCGTCGAGACCCGGGACATCCGCAGGATCACGACGCGTACGTCCGCGATGCCGGTCAGCTCCAGCAGGAAGCGGTGCGCGCCGGCGAAGAACAGGGGCCCTTCGAGGCGGTACTTGACGATGTGCTCGGCGAGCAGCGAGTGCTCCTCGTCGGTGTGGTCGCCGGGGAGGTGGGCCTTGAAGGAGACCTGGTCGAGCCGCGCCTGCCGGGCCACGTCGCGCAGGGCAAGGGCGCCGGCGACGAGCAGGCCGATGATCACGGCGTACCCGTGCGTCCCCTCGCGCCCGCCGAAGGTATGCGCCGGGTCTGATGGTTCCCTCCGGTACGTCCTCTCACGCTCGCCCTAGGTATGCGCTGGGTCTGATGCATTCGCTCTCGTACGTCCCCTTGCGCCCGCCCAAGGTATGCGCGGGGCCTGCTACGTCCGCTTGCCCCCGGTCTTCCCCCCGGGCCCGCCCCAGGTATGCGCCGGGTCTGGTGCGTCCGCTTGCCCCCGGTCTTCCCCTCGCGCCCGCCCAAGGTATGTGCCGGGTCTGGTGCGTCCGTTCGCGTCCGTACGTGCCCTCACGCCCGCCCAAGGGTATGCGGCTGGTCTGACAATGCGGGGGGCTGCAGGGCGCTGAGCTGGTACGTCGTGTTTGTGCGGGGCGGGTGCGGGGGTACGGCGCCGGGGTGGCGGTGCTGCGTGGGGGGTGCCGGCGTACGGGGGGGGTGCGGCGCCGGGGTGGCGGTGCTGCGTGGGGGGTACCCGCGTACGGGGGGTACGGCGCCGGGATGGCGGTGCTTCGTGGGGGGTGCCGGTGTACGGGGGGTGCGGCGAAGGGAGTAGGGCGTCGCTGGGGCTCCCCCCGGGCCACCCCACTCCTGAGTGTGCGGTCCTCCGTCCGGTGTCAAGGGCGTCCCCTCCGCTTCGCTGCGGGAACGTCGCTTCGCGATGGGGCTTCGCCCCACCCTTGACACCGGACTCCGGCCCGAAAGACCGGCGGCTATGGGTGGCCCGGAGGGAGCGGGCACCCTCGAACAGGACTACGGATGCCGAGCCTGCGGACGGGGTGGCCGGGCTGCCGGGCGCCGGGCCCTCCCCGATCGCCGATGACCCCGGCGGACGTGGGGCGGAGGCCCGAGGCGGGCCGGGCCCGATCGCCGATGCCCCGGGCGACGGAGGGGGCGGAAGCCGGAGGCGGGCCGGGCCCGATCGCCGCTGTCCCCGTCCGGCGGGGCGGAAGCCGGAGACGGCTGCGCCACATCGCAGTTGCCCCGGCAGGCAGGGGCGGACCCCACGGATCAGGGCTCAGTCCGATCACCCATCCCTCCGACTGCCGGGGCCGAAGCCCGAAGACGGGCCGGACCCGATCACGGATGCACCGCCGCCCGGGGGTCGAACCAACGAATCCGGGCTCACCCCCCTCGCCCGCGGCTCCCCCGGGGGGACGGGGGTGGCCCACGGATCCGAGCTCAGCCCGGTCGCCGATGCCGCCACCGGGCGGGGGCGGAGCCCGGAGACGGGCCAGACGCGATCACGGATGCCCCCGAGCCCGGGGGTCGAACCAACGGATCCGGGCTCACCCCCCTCGCCCAAACCCCCGGCAGACGTGGGGCAAAGCCCGGAAAGGGGCCAGGCCCGATCACGGATACCCCCCGCCTCCCTGGGGGCGAACCAGCAGTTCCGGGCTTACCCCCCGTCGCCGACACCCCCGGCAGGCGGGGGGCGAAGACCGTGCCGGGGCTGCACCGATCGCGGGCGACCCCGGCAGGCGGGGGCCCGGGCCGTGCCGGGGCAGAACCGGTCGCGGGCTCCCCCGCCGAAACAAGACCGGGGCCCCGGCGCGTGCGTGCCACTGGGCGAAAGTCGGGCTCCGGGGTCCGATTCGGCCCGGATCCCGGGGTGTTACCGCGAGTTACGACCCATTTCCTCCGCCCAGCCGCCACAAACGCCGGTCACCAACCCCAGAACCGGCCGCGCGCACGCCGATGGGCAAAAGTCGCCCCACGCGGGCGATATGCCCAGTCCACGGGGAGGGTAACTGCGAGTTCGGCCCGATTCCCTTCATACCGAGTGACCTCGGGGCGAGCTGGCCCGCCTGAAGTCCGGCGAGTGCACGCGAGTGGGCGAAAGCCAGGCCGGGCGGGCGATTCGGGTTAGTTCCGCCGACTGACTGCCGCGAGTTTGCCGCAGTGGCACTCACTCCAGGCAGCCTGGGCGGCGCTGGCCCGCCCAGGTCGGCAAAAGCCGGGCCCAGTAGGCGATTTGGGCTGAATTCTCTGGCCGGGTCGCCGGGAGTTCATCCCAGCCGCGTCCGTTCCGAACCGCCTGAAAGGCGAGTGGCCGGGTGGGTGCGTCCGGGTGGGCAAAAGTCGGCCCTTCGAGGCCGATTCGGGCCGCATCCGGGGGTGTTACCGCGAGTTACGACCCAATTCCTCCGCTGCCGCGATACGGACAGCCCCCCCGGCGCGCCCCGTCACCGGGCGGATGCACGTCGTGCGGCGGGGAGTCGGGCACTGCTTCCCCGGGCAGACAGGTTCCGGATACCGGCGGGCACGGGTGGCCCCGATCATCGCCGCTGCGGCCGGAGCCCGTTCCCTCAGGGACGCGGCTGGGCCCCTAGCCGGGGGCCCCAATGCTCCAAAACCCACGTCGACCCGTTCATCTACGAGACCGCCCACCCCGACGCCGTACCCCCGGGGCTCGGCCCCCTGCCAGCCGGGTACCCCGTGCGCCGGCCTCGCTCCCCGGTGCTGCGCGCCCACCCTGCGCTGGGTCGTCCGACACCCCTCGATTCCCGGCTCGACGCCCCGGGCCGACCGCGCCGTCCGGCCCCCTCCCCTCCGGTACGGAGCCCCCTCCCCTCCGGTACGGAGCCCTGTCCCCTCCGGTACGGACCTCTGGCCCCCTCCCCTCCGGTACGGACCCCCAGCCCCCTCCCGTCCGGTACGGACCTCTGGCCCCCTCCCGCCGGGTACAGACCCCCTACGCCGACTCCCGTACCACCAGTTCCGGTTCGAAGATCACCGATCTCGGGCTCGACCCCGGCGACTCCAACGCCGTCAGCAGCAGGCTCACCATCTCCCCCGCCATCTCCTCCACCGGCTGCCGCACCGTCGTCAGCTCCGGGCGCGTCGACGTCGCCGCGCTGCTGTCGTCGAAGCCGATCACCGCCACGTCCTCCGGGACCCGCGTGCCCTGCTCGCGCAGGACCTGCACCGCCGCTCGCGCCATCAGGTCGTTCGCCGCGAAGACGCCGTCCAGGTCCGGGTGTTCGCGGAGCAGGCGGGTCATGGACTGCTCGCCGCTCGCCGCCGTGAAGTTGCCCTCCGCGCACGGGACGTACGCGTGGCCGTGGCGGGCCATCGCCTGGCTGAAGCCGTCGAGCCGCTCCTGTCCCGCCAGTACGTCCAGCGGGCCGCATATCGTCACCGGTCTGCGGCAGCCGCGGGCGAGGAGGTGTTCCGCGGCCAGACGTGCGCCGTCGCGGTGGGCCAGGTCCACGTATCCGGCGGGGACCGGGCGGGCCGGGCGCGCGAACAGCACCGTCGGGACGCCCGCGGCCGTCAGCATCCCCGGCAGCCGGTCCTCGCCGTGGGTGGAGACCAGCAGCGCGCCGTCCGCGATGCCCTGGCGCAGGTGGGCGACGACCTGTTCGCGCGCGTCCGCCGTCTCCGCGAGCATCAGCATCGGGTGCATCCCCCGCGGGCGCAGCGCGCCCATCACGCCGTCGACGATGCGGCCGAAGAAAGGGTCGGAGAAGACATAGCGCCGGTACGCGGCCTCGTCGCCGCCCTCGCCCGCGCCGGAGATCACCAGGCCCACCGCCCCGGTGCGCCGGGTGACGAGGGAGCGGGCCGCGCTGTTGGGTGCGTAGCCCGTGGTGCGGACGGCGGCGCGGACGGTCTCCTGGAGCGCCGGGTCGACGTTCCGGGTGCCGTTGATCACGCGCGAGACCGTGGCCCGGGACACTCCGGCGACCCGGGCCACGTCCTCCAGCGTCGGCGGTCGGCCCATACGCGCCTTTATAGCACGCGCGGGAAATCGCTCTCCAACGCCTGATCGATCAGCGGTACACGCCGAACTCGTAGAGCGAGTACCCGTATCCGCTGCCCCGCGCGGTGCCGTTCATCCGCACGTAGCGGCCGGTGCCGGACACCTCCAGGTCGTCGATGCCGCCGTTGCCCGCGGTGGTCTCGTACACCGTCTGCCAGTTCTGCCCGTCGTCAGAGACCTGGATCGCGTACGACCTGGCGAAGGCGGCCTCCCATGCGAGCTGGACGTGCGTGAACGTCGTCCGCTCGCCGAGGTCGACGCGCAGCCACTGCGGGTCGGCCCACGAGCTGGCCCAGCGGGTCGTGTAACTGCCGTCGGTCGCGTCGCCGGCCTCGCAGGGGCAGCCGCCGTAGGCGTCGGTCTGCTCGGTGGACGCCGTGGACGGCTTGCCCCGGGCGACGTTGGTGCCGTCGACCGGCGGCGGGACGACCTTCACCGACAGCGTCTCGATGCCGACGTTGCCCTTGCCGTCCGTCGCGCGCAGGTACACCTTCCACACGCCGAGCCGGTCCGGCGCCGTCACCGCGAACGTCCCCGCGCCCGTCTGCCGGAACTGCGCCGGCCGCAGCGCCTTGTCCTGGTCGATGTAGTTGCTGTTGACGAGCACCCCGTACGTCAGCGCGTCCCCGTCCGGATCGGCGATGTTCGCGGAGAGCGTGAACTCCCGGCCCGCCGGCACGGCGCCCGCGCCCGCGCCCGCGTCCCCGACGCGCAGGCCGGAGATCACCGGCGGGGTGTTGTCGCCGCCCGTGTCGCGTCCGTACGCCTCCTTGACCGCGTAGTACGACAGCCGCCGCTGCTTGTCCGGGGTGAGGTTGAACCACACGCCGCCGAAGTCGTTCTCGATGCCGTAGTGGAACAGGGTGGCGCCGAGCGCGACGCCGCGGTGGCCCGTGACGCAGTCCCACGCGCGCCCGTACCCCTCTGCCTTGGCGGCGTCGGACGGCTCCGTGGGCACGCCGTTGGCGTCGTCCTCGACCTCCCACTCGCCCGGCGGGCCGCCCTCGGTGACGATGTACGGCTTGTCGTAGCCGCCGGCCTCCCAGGCGGCGCGCACGTCGCAGACGGCGGCGTACGCGTTGACGGCGTACAGGTCGAGGTCGGGGGCGTTGCGCTTGTAGTACGGCCAGGCGCCGACCCAGGCGTCGGTGGAGGTCACGGGGTGGTTCGGGTCGACCTGGTGGATCCGCTCGGCGACCTCGTTCACGAAGCTCGTGTACGCGTCGCGCTGGCGCTCCAGTTCGGCGCCCTGGTAGCAGTTCTGCAGGCCGAGGACCGACTCGTTGCCGACGTTCCACATCAGCACCCCGGGGTGGTCGCGGTACGTCTCGACCCAGCGGGGGAACTCGGCGAGCATGTCGTTCTTGTACGCGGTGTCCGCGACGTAGTCGACGCAGCCGCCGCTGCCCGGGCCGCCGCCGGGCTGGAGCCAGAAGCCGGCGATGACCTTGACGCCGTTGGCCGCGGCGGCGTCGAGGAGCGGCAGGGTGGTGGCGTCGGTGCCCCAGGTACGTACCGTGTTGGCGCCCAGGGACGCGACGTCCGGCATGTACGAGGCGGCCTCGGCGACGGGCGGGCCCCAGGTCAGGCCCTTGACGGTGTACGGCTGGCCGTCGACGGTGAGCTGCCACGCGCCTTGCGGGCCGGTGACCTTGACGACGCTCGCGGCGGCGGCTTGGGGTGCGGGGGCGGTCACGGAGGCGGGCTCCGGCGCCGGTTGCGCGGCGGCGGCCGGGAGCGCGGTCGTCAGGCCGGCCAGCAGCGCGCCGGCGGCCAGGAGGGCGGGCAGTACGGCGGGCAGGCCCCGGGCGCGCCGGGGTCTCGCCGTGCCGGGGGGTGCGGGGGGTCGAGGGTGCATGGGAAGGGATCCTCCAGCGGTGGGGGTCAGGGAAGCTCGTAGTCCTCGTTGAGGGCGGCGCCGGCTTCGGGGTGGGTCTCGTCGTAGCCGCGCGCGTTGCACTGGAGCGCGCCGACGACGCAGTGGTCGACGAGCGCCTTGAGGGTGGCGTCGTCCCAGACGTTGATGAAGTCGTAGTGGAAGGAGTAGCCGCGGCCGCTGGAGAGCGCGACCCGTGACATGTCTCCGTTCACCGGGAACGCCATCTTGAACTCGATCATCGGCAGCGCCACCGGGTGGCTCTGCGGGCAGACGTTGTTGTTCGTACCGGCCTTGACCACGGGATACGCCATGTGGCTCTTGTGGTCGGGGGTGTCCAGGTAGCGGCCGTCCCAGCAACTGGGCGCCTGCATCCGGATGTTGAGCTGGGTGTCCGGGGTGCCGGGGCAGGTGGCGGGGAAGTCGACGTTGAAGTAGCTCTCGCCGCACTCCCAGCCCTCTACGAAGCCCGGGTGGTTGCGGAACTCCTCGGCGCTCTGCAGCGGGCTGCCGACGACGAAGCGCAGGCCCTTGGGGAACGGGCGGACGCTGGTGTAGTCGGTGACACCGGCCTTGTAGTAGATGACCTGCTCGCCGACGGGCAGCACAGGCCGGCCGCCGTTGAGGACGGTGGGCATCCAGTAGCCGGACTTGTCGCCGGGCGCCTTGCACTCGGTGCCGCCGGCGTCGAGCGAGGCGGTGCTGCTGTAGGCGTCGGTGGTGTCGTTGCCCATGAAGGTGTGGTCGTGGGACTTGCCGGGCTGGCCGGGGTAGACGATGGGGTCGTCCGGCTTGGTGTGGGTGACCGAGCAGTTGGCCTGGAACTCGTGGAAGTAGCGGTGGGGCGGCTCCTTGTCGGACGGTACGACGCCGGTGACGGGCGGTTCCGCGGGGATGTAGCCGTCGCCGTCGGGGTCGTCGCCGGAGGCGACGGGGCGGGGCTGGACGTGGGCGACGTGGGCGGCGTGGGCCGGGTCGTCGGTGCCGCCGGCTGCTGCGGTGGTGCGGGCGCTGGCCTTCCCGCCGGTGACGGCGATGGCGCCGAGTGCGGTGACGCACAGCGCCAGGGCCAGGGCCGGCAGGAGTACGGCGTAGAGCCGCGATCTCCTCATCGGGGGCCTCCTGGGGGTGGGGGAGGAGAGCGGGAGAGCGCTCTCCCATTGGGCTGGATGGTTACGCTCCGGAGAACGGCCGTCAAGAGAGCCGGCACGGACGCGTGCACCGATACGCGGGAACGCGCCAAATGTCGGTCCGGGACCGTAGTTGGGCGCGCACCGGTCCGGGGGCCGTGGCCTGCGGTCCGGCGGCGGCGCGCCGATACGGGCCCTACGCCCTGCACTTCGCGCTGTTTCCCGCACTTCTCGTACGTCCCACGGGCGCGCGCCCGGGTACGCCCGCGCGCGTACGCCGCCGTCCGCCTCCTCTCGCGCCCCTGCGCCCCCCGTCCGTACCATGCACCGATGCCGGACTCCGACCTCACGCCGTACTGGAACACCAACGTCGCCCGCCACCCGGGCATCCTCCGCGCCGTCCCCGAAGGCTGCCGCGACGCGCTCGACGTCGGCTGCGGCGACGGCCTCCTCGCGCGCAAGCTCGCCGCGCGGTCGGAGCGCGTCACCGGCGTCGACAACTCCCCGGAGATGATCGCCAGCGCCCGCGAACAGGCCGCGGGCCGGCCCGGGATCGACTTCGTCGCGGGCGACTTCCTCACCGCCGACCTGCCCGCCGCCGGCTACGACTTCATCTGCTCGGTCTCCGCCGTGCACCAGATGGACTTCACCCCCGCCCTCGTCCGCATGCGCGAACTGCTGCGCCCCGGCGGCGTCCTCGTGGTCGTCGGCCTCGCCCGCGAGGCGAGCGTCGGCGACTGGGCGGTCATGGTCGCCGCCGCGCCCGTCGTACGCGCCGCGAAGGTGCTGCGGCGCGCCTCCTTCCCGACCGGCATGCCGTTCATCAGCCCGCACATGAGCTACGGCGAGATCCGCGCCGAAGCCCGGCGCGTACTTCCCGGCGTGCGCTACCACCGCCACGTCCTGCGCCGCTACAGCCTCACCTGGCACGCGCCCTGACCGGCCGCCGCCCCGGCAGTCCCCGCCCCACCGCGCCCCGCCCCACCCTGCCTCGCCTCACCTCGCTCACGTGCGAGTTCACCTGCTCGTCACGTTGCGCGGTCTACGCCCCCGGCCGCCGGGCTCTTAGGCTGATCAGCATGCCGACCCACCGCATCAGCGCGCCCCTGCCCGCCTTCGACCCCGCGCAGGCGGAGGTCGTCATGCTGCCCGAGGCCCCCGAGGCCGGGTACTGGACCGGCTGTCCCGGGGTGTTGTACGAGCCGGAGCAGGGGCGGTGGCTGATGACGTACCGGCGACGGCGGCCGCGGGGGCACCCCGGCGGCGAGCGCGGCTGGCGGTGCGCCGTCGCCGTGAGCGAGGACGGGGTGGACTTCACCGACGTGTGGAGCGTGGAGAGCCGGCAGTTGGGCACCGACTCGATGGAGCGCTTCAGCCTGCTCCCCACCTCCGGCGGCTATCAGCTCTATCTCAGCTACGTCGACCCCGCCGACTCCCGCTGGCGCATCGACGTCGTCGACGCCGCCGCGCCCGACGCCTTCGACCTCGCCGGTGCCCGCCCCGCGCTCACCGCCGCCGGCACCGGCACCGAGGGCGTCAAGGACCCGTACACCCTCCGGCACGGCCCGGTGACCTACCTCTTCGCGAGCTACGCGGCCGCCGGGATCGCCGCCGCCGACGCCGACCGCGCGCACGCCACCGCCGACGTCTTCAACACCGGCGTCACCACCCACCCCACGGGTCTCGCCCTCTCCCTCGACGGCGGCGCGACCTTCGCCTGGCAGGGTGAGGCCATGCCCACGGGCAGCGGCTGGGACGCGTACCAGACCCGGCTCAACTCCGCCGTCCCGCTCGGCCCGGGCGCCGGCTGGCTCGGCTTCTACGACGGCATCGCCTCCCACGAGCAGAACTACGAGGAGAACTGCGGCCTCGCGCTCTCGTACGACCTGCGCACCTGGCACCGGCTCAGCACCGAGGGGCCGTGGGCGACCGTCCCGTACGGCACGGGCTCGGTGCGCTACGTCGACGCGGTGGTGGCGGAGGGCACGTGGCACATCTACTTCGAGGCCGCGCGCCCGGACGGGGCGCACGAACTCCGGCTGGCGCGCGTGCCGGTGGGCTGAGGGGACCAGGGGATGAGCGGCGGCGGGGCTGAGCGGCGGCGGGGGCGGCCGGTCCGCGGCTGGGCCGCGGGCTGTCCCTGGCCGAGCTTCGGCTCCGGGCTGTGGATGGGCTACGGCCGGGTCCCCTTCCGAGCCGCGGGGCCGGACCGGGGCGCTGAACTGTGACCGTGCTGTGGCAGAAGGAGTGAGCCCCGTCACGGCCGCGGCGCATCCGCCCTGGTCGACTGGGCGGATGCGCCCCGCGACCCGTGCCTCCCGGCCGTTCCGTACCCGTCAGGTCGGCCCCCTCGCCCTCGGTCTCGCCGCCGTGCTGCTGCTCGCCGGCTGCGGCACCGAGCCGGCGGACGGGGCGGTGGACGCCGGGGCCCCGACCGCGCCGGGCAACCCGACCCCGGTGGAGGTGGACGGCGTGACCATCACCCGCATCCACACGAACCCGCAGAGCGCGGAGCCGGTGCGGGTGGAGTTCGAGATCGCCAACCGCGGGTCGGAGGCGATGACGTACACCGTCGCCTTCGAGGTCCGTACCGCCTCCGGCGAGGTGCTGTCGTACCCGGAGAAGATCGTGGAGTCGGTCCCGGCCGGACGTACGGTGCCTGAGCAGGCGGACGTCACCGACCCGGTGCCGGCCGGTCGCGTGGCCCAGGTCCAGATCGGCGAGGTGCGGAGCGTTCCGGCGGACGAGGCGCCGTCGACGGGCGGTCCGTGCCCGCCGACGGGGGTGCGGCTGTACGCGGACGAGGGTGACGCCGCGATGGGCCTGCGGGTCGTCGGGATGCACCTGGAGAACTGCGGCACCGAGGTGCACCGGCTGGAGGGCTATCCGCGCCTGCAACTCCTCGACGAGGAGCACCGGGAGGTCACCGGCGTACGCATCCGCCGCGGCGGCGCCGCCATCGCGTCCGGCACCGGGGCGGACTCCCCGCCGCGGCCGCTGGCATTGCAGCCGGGGGAGCGGGCGTCGACCCAACTGGTGTGGCGCAACACGGTCGAGGCGGGCGAGGCGGTCAATGTCCCGTACGTACGGGTGTGGGCGAAGCCCGACGCCGCACCGGTGACGGTGACGCCGGAACTGGACCTCGGCACGACGGGCGAACTCGGCGTCGGCGCCTGGCAGAAGACCGGCTGACCCGCACCATCCCGTACCGGCCCCGCACTCCCGCTCAAAGGGTAGCCGCGCCCTGTGACATTGCCCCGGGGCCCGCGGCGGCGTAGCGCTCCTCGCCCTGCGGCCTCTCGCCCCGGGGACACCGCCGCCGGAGCGGCGGGGTCGCGCCCGGAGGGTCGTGGGCTGCGTGCGATGTCAGAGGAGGCGCCTACCCTTGGGCGGGTGTGCGGGGTTTGATAGCGCGGTTTCCGGTGCGCTGCGGCAGCGCGTTCCGGTGTTACCTCGTGAACGTACGGATGCGGTACCGCAGGCCCGACCTGCTGAGCTGCCAGCCGCCGTCCTCGGCGACCCGCCACTCCGGTCCCGGCACCGGCGCGTACGTGTCGCCGCCCGCCACCGCCGTGTCGACCTCCGTCACCGAGAGCATCGTCGCGTGCGCCAGCGCGGCCCGGTAGACCTCCCCGCCGCCGATCACCCACACCATCGTGGCCGCCGGCGAACCCTCGGCCACTTCCAGCGCCCCGTCGACGGACCCGGCGCCGACCGCGCCCTCCGCGGTCCAGCGCGGGTCGCGCGTCACCACGACGTTGCGCCTGCCCGGCAGCGGGCGGAACCGCGGTGGCAGCGAGTCCCAGGTCCTGCGCCCCATCACCACCGGGTGGCCGAGGGTGGTCGCCTTGAAGTGCGCCATGTCCTCGGGAAGGCGCCACGGAATGCCGTTGTCCGCGCCGATCACGCCATCGCGCGCCTGCGCCCAGATGAGCCCTACGTTCACACCGCGACCGGGGCCTTGATGGCCGGGTGGTGCCGGTAGCCGAGCATCTCGACGTCCGCGTAGGCGTAGTCGAAGAGCGAGTCTGCCTGGCGCAGCCGCAGCTCAGGGAACTCGTACGGCGTGCGCGAAAGCTGCTCCGTCACCTGGTCGACGTGGTTGTCGTAGATATGGCAGTCGCCGCCGGTCCAGATGAAGTCGCCGGGTTCGAGGCCGGTCTGCTGCGCCACCATGTGCGTGAGCAGCGCGTAGCTGGCGATGTTGAAGGGGACGCCCAGGAAGAGGTCCGCGCTGCGCTGGTAGAGCTGGCAGGAGAGCTTGCCCTCGGCGACGTAGAACTGGAAGAAGGCGTGGCACGGCGGCAGCGCCATGTTCTCCAGCTCGGCGACGTTCCAGGCGGAGACGATCATGCGGCGCGAGTCGGGGTTGCTGCGGAGGGTGTCGAGTACGTCGCTGATCTGGTCGACGTGCCTGCCGTCCGGGGTGGGCCAGGAGCGCCACTGGACGCCGTAGACGGGGCCCAGTTCGCCGTCCGGTGCCGCCCATTCGTCCCAGATGCTGACGCCGTGCTCCTGTAGCCAGCCGACGTTGGAGTCGCCGCGCAGGAACCACAGCAGCTCGTACACGATGGACTTCAGATGGACCCTCTTGGTGGTGATCAGCGGGAAGCCCTGCGCGAGGTCGTAGCGCAGTTGGTGCCCGAAGACACTCCGGGTGCCGGTGCCCGTCCGGTCGGCCTTGGCCGTCCCGGAGGTGAGCACGGTTCGCAACAGGTCTTCGTACTGGGTGTCCGCCACAGCGGCGAGTCTACTGCCGCCCACCAGGCAGACCGCGAAGCGGAACCCCTCCCACCGCCTGGCGGCGGGTCCGGCCCCGGGTGCCGTACGGAACGGGCGCCCGGGGCCGTACGCGCTACTTGCGGCCGTGCCGCAGCCCGTGCACCGCGGCGATGGCCGCCGCCGCGCCGGCCGCGACCCCGGCGATGACGAAGCACAGGACGTACGCGTCGACGGTCGGCACCTCGGTGCCGTCGATGACCTGCGCCGCCAGCACCGCCGCGGTCGCGGCGCTGGCGATGCTGCCGCCGGCGGTGCGCACGAGGGAGTTGATGCCGCTGGCGATGCCGCTCTGGTCCATGGGTACGTGCTGGACGGCGAGCGTGCCGAGGGCCGCGTAGGCGATGCCGATGCCGAGGCCCTGGATGCCGCTGAAGATCATGACGTCGAGCGCGGAGTCGTGCATGAGCGCGAGCCAGAGGTACGCGACGCCCGCGATGACCGAGCCGGTGGCGAGGGTCCAGGCGGCGCCGATCCGGGCCTCGATCCGGCCGGAGAGCGCGGAGAAGACCAGCATGGTGAGGGTGCTCGGCAGCATGTACAGGCCGACGTCCAGCACCGAGCCGGTGAGCCCGTAGCCGACCTCGGCCTCGGGGGTCTGGATGAAGTTCGAGATCAGGGTGAAGGCGGCGAACATCGAGAAGCCGAGGAGCAGCGAGGCGAGGTTCGCCGAGAGCGACTTGGGGCCGACGAGGATCTGCAGCCGTACGAGCGGCTCGCGCAGCCTCAGTTCGACGGCCACCCATACTGCGCACAGCACGACCGCGGCGGCGAACAGGCCGAGGATGCGGGCGTCCGTCCAGCCCCACGAGTTGCCCTGGCTGATGCCGATCAGCAGGCTGACCAGCCAGCCGCCGAGCAGGGCGGCGCCGATCAGGTCGGGGCGGCCGCCGGCGCGGCGGCCGGAGTCGCGGGTGCAGAACAGCACGAAGAGCAGTCCCACGGCGGCCATGGCGGCGGCGATCCAGAAGACCGGGTGGTGGGAGTCGGTGTTGTCGGCGATGAGACCGGTGACGAGCATGCCCACGGCACCGCCGACGCCGAGGGTGGCGCTGACGACGCCGATGGCGGTGGTGACCCGCTCGCGCGGGTAGGAGTCGCGGATCATCCCGATGGCCAGGGGGATGACGGCCGCGGCGGTGCCCTGGAGGGCGCGGCCGACGATGAGCAGGGCGAGCGAGTCGGCTATCGCGCAGATGACGGAGCCGGCGACGAGCAGGCCCATCGTCACCGAGATCATCTTCTTCTTGCCGTACATGTCGCCGAAGCGGGCGAGCAGCGGCGTGGCGACCGCCCCGGCGAGCAGCGTCGCGGTGAAGACCCACGAGACGGCGGCGACCGAGATGTCGAACGTCTGCATGAGCTGGGGGAGCAGGGGCAGCACCAGCGTCTGCTGCAGCGATACGACGAGTCCGGCGGACGCCAGCGCGAGCAGCGTCAGGCCGGGTCCTGAGGACTGTTCCGGCTGGTCGGCGCGGCCGTCCTCGGCCACCGTGGTGGCGGTGTCTGTCATCGGGGTGGACTCCTGCGACGGGAAGTGGATTACTTGACTTACGCAAGCATGTGATACTTAGTTGAGTCAAGCAAATTAAGGTTAAAGTGATCCCCATGTCTGTCCGGCCGCCTCAAGCCACCCACGTCTCCTCGGACGTGGCCGAGATCGAGCGCGCCCTCAGCCGTATCGCGTATCTGAGCAGCCGGGCGCGGCAGCACGACCGGTTGATGGCGCTGGCCGAGGTGCCGCTGGACCGGGCGGCGGTGGCGCTGCTGCGGCAGATCGACGACTCCGAGCCGCTGCGCCTGGGCGAGCTGGCGGACCGGCTGGGGGTCGAGGCGTCGCACGTGACGCGGCAGGTGCAGCAGTTGCAGAAGGCGGCCTACGTCTCCCGCGTCCCGGATCCGGACGACCGCCGGGCGCAGCGCATCCAGCTCACCGCCGCCGGGCGCGAGGCGATCGGGCGCATCCGCGAGGTGGCGTGCCGGGGGATGCAGGGGGCGCTGGCGGGGTGGTCGCCGGAGGATCTGCGGACGCTGGCGGAGCTGTTCCACCGGATGGTCGACGACTTCGTCGCGCACGTCGACGAGTGGGCGGCGGAGGTGGAACGGATCGCCGACGGCGGGCCGGACAGGCCGGACGGGCCGGACGGGCCGGACGGGGTGGACGGGGCGGACAGGCCGGACGGGGCGGACGGGGCGGGCGAGGCAGGCGTGCCGGGCGGGGCCGGTGCCGCGGGCCGCCCCGGCGGCGACGGCCCGTCGGGGGCGGGGGCCTGACGGGGGCGGAGGTCTCGTGTGGCGGGCTGCCAGATCGTCCACCGCTGACCACTGGCCGGGATCGCCCGGCCCGCGGCGGCACCGATAGGGCACCGGTCTGTCACAAGGGCACAGGGCCCCTTGGTCGTCGGCGCGGTACGGCTAGCCTGCGCGAATGAAGCGGATGCAGCGGGCCGCCGGCGTGATCGTCGGCTCAGCGGTGGGTGACGCCCTGGGCGGCCCCTTCGAGTTCGGTCCCGGGGGCGCGTTTTCCGTGCGGGTTCCCGCGCCCGGTGCCGGTGGCGAGATGTGCGGTGGTGGCGGCTGGGACCCCGGCGAGGCAACTGACGACACGCAGATGGCCGTTCTGGTCGCGGAGTCGCTGCTGGAACGCCGCGGACTCGATCTGCCCGACATCTTCGCCCGCTTCCAGCGCTGGGCGGCATCGGAGCCCAAGGACATCGGCCTGCAGACCGAAGACGTCCTGACCAACGGCAACTCCTGGGACCGCGCCGCCGCTGTCCACTTCCGGATCAACCAACGGGCGCAGGTTGTTGTAGAGGTCCCAGCGCCGGAGTATCTCCGCGTGGTCGGCGGGGGCCGAGGGGACGGCCCACCTCTTGATGTCGGCGTTGATCGGCACGTTGCCGAACCGGGTGAAGAGGAACGA
Source organism: Streptomyces sp. CMB-StM0423 (assembly GCF_002847285.1). Classification (NCBI taxonomy): domain Bacteria; kingdom Bacillati; phylum Actinomycetota; class Actinomycetes; order Kitasatosporales; family Streptomycetaceae; genus Streptomyces; species Streptomyces sp. CMB-StM0423. The sequence goes on from NZ_CP025407.1 coordinate 6,001,460, forward strand.
GGCCAGCGCCAGCAGCGTGGCCCCGGCGGCGAGCAGCCGCTCGCGGCCGCGGTGCAGCAGGGCGAGGACGAGCGCGCTGAGCGCGGTGAGCGTCATCGCCGTCTGCATCACGGGCGAGTTCATCTTCATCAGCTCGGCGTGGAACGACAGGCGGGTCTCCAGCGGCACGGCGTCGAACGTCGGGCCGAGGTTCACCGCGCCGTAGCCGAACGCGCCGGCGAGCGGCCCGGCGGAGAGCAGGACGACGGCGGTGAGCATACGGATCGGCACGGGCTAACTCTGTGGTGTCAGGGGTGATTCGGCGGGGGTGGTGCGGCGCGGGGCCGTACGGCGCCGGGGGGTGCGGGGGAGGGCGGGCCCGTGTCAGGTGGTCCGGTGTCACCCGCGCCGGTGTCGGGCGGTTCGGGCAGGGGTGGGCCCGGGGTGTAGCCGGCTTCCTCCACGGCGGCGTGGATGTGCTCCCGCGGCACCGGGCGGTCCGCCCGCACGACCACGGTCTCGGCCGCTACGTCCACGCGCACGTCCGTGACCCCCGGGACCCGGCCGATCTCCTCGCCGACCATGGCCGCGCAGTGACTGCACACCATGCCCAGCACGGTGTGACGGGTCTCGATCACAGGCCGTCCCCCTCCTTGCTCGCCGCTTTCCCGCGCGGGCTCTTCCCCTCCGCCCCCGGGTCCTTGATGGTCCTGCTGAGCTGGTGCGTCCTCCGTATCCGGCCGTCCGGGGCCAGCTCGCCGAAGAGATGGACCTCCGTGGCCGTGCGCCTGCCTCTGCGGTCCGTGGCGTGGATGGTGAAGCGGGCCGCGATCCGCTCTCCGTCCCGCAGCGCTTCGTGCACCTCGAAGGCGAAGTCCGCCAGGTTCTTACGGACCGGGCGGATGTGCGCCACCAGCCGCTCGCGGTCGATGCGGATCCCGTCGGCCGTCTGCACGATGTCGGGCGTGTAGTAACGGTCGACGACCGGGCCCGGGTCGCTGCCGTCCGCCGTGATCTCACGCGTGAAAGAGGTGAAGAACTCGGCCATGAACTGGCGGGCTGTCTCTGTCATCTCGCTCCCCCCGATGGCGGGCGAGCCCGCGCGCACGGCGACGTAGCACCCGCAGGGCGCTATCTCTTACACTCCGTAAGATATAGCGCCCGACCTAACTTTGACAAGGTGTAAGATTTTGTCGTCCAAGGGATCCAGCGAACCCGCCGAGTCCGCCGGCCGCCGCCCCGCCCCGCGCCGCCGCCGCGCCGACGCCGAGCGCAGCAGGTCCGCCATCGTCGACGCCGCGGTCCGGCTGCTCGGCGAGCGGCCGGAGGTCAGCGTGGAGGCCATCGCCGCCGCCGCGGGCGTCACCCGCCAGACCGTCTACGCCCACTACCCCTCGCGCAACGAGGTGCTCACCGCAGTCTTCGACCGCGTCACCGCGGAGACAGACGCCGCGCTCGACGCCGCCCGCCTCGACGAACTCCCCGCCGCCACGGGTCTGCTGCGGCTGCTCGACGTGAGCTGGGAGATCGCCGACCGCTACCCCGGCCTCCGGCACGCGGAGCCGCCCCCCGCGGACCGCCGGCAGGAGGACGAGCAGCACCGGCCGATCACCGACCGGCTGGAGCGGATCGCCCGCCGCGGCCAGGAGTCGGGGGAGTTCGCGCGCGACGCCGAGCCGCACTGGCTGGCCGCCGCCACCGTCGCCCTCGGCCACGCGGCGGGAGCGGAGGTCGCCGCCGGCCGGATGACCCCGGCCGCGGCGGCGGAAGCCCTGCGCGTGGGGGTGCTGCGTCTGCACGGGGCGGAGGCGGAGGACTAGGTGTATTGCCCTGTGAGGTTGGGGATACGACCCGCGGCCCGGGCCCGGCGGCCCGGGCCGCGGGGCCCTTCGCAAGGCCGGGCGCCCCCGTGCTCGCCCCGCCCCGCGCGGCGCCCCTCGGCGCCGCCGTCCGTGCCGCCCCCGTCGCCGCCGTCAGCCCTGCTGCCTCCCCGGGCCGTTCCGGCGCTGGTTGTACACCAGCGCGCCGCCCGCGAAGATCACCGCGCCCGCGCCCGCCAGCGCCGCCGGCAGCACCGCCGAGGAGTCGTCCGACGAGGCGGCCAGGTTCGACTCGCCCGCGTTCAGCGTCTCCACCGCCTGCGCCTGCGGCGCCGCCGCGCCGTGGTCGCCGTGCGCGCCCTTGACCGGGTCGGCCTTGGTGTTCTCCTGGCCCTCGCCCAGCGCCTCGACCTCGTCCGCCGACATCGCGCCCGGCGTCAGCCCGGTGACCTCGCCGTTGCCGCCGTCGAAGACGACGTCCGAGCAGGAGAAGAAGTTCTCCTGGCTGTCCGAGCGGATCCACTGGATGAACAGCATGTGCTGCCCGCTGCGCTGCGGCAGTTGCAGGTTCCAGTAGTAGTGCCCGCCGTCCGAGCCGGCGCCGCCCGCCTGCGGCGGGTTGGTGACCGTCTGCAGGTGCGTCAGGTCGCCCCAGGCCAGCGTCTTGGACGGGGTCCAGCCGTTGTTGGTGATGTAGACCTCGAACCGGCCCGGGTGGTGCGCCCAGTTGCTGTACTGCAGGTTGATGTTCGAGCCGGAGGTGAGGTGCGTGAGCGGCCAGTCGGTGCGGGCCGCGTTGTACGGCGAGAAGCTGTACGGGCTGCGGTCGCCGGCGCTGCAGAGCTTGCCGTCCGGTACGTAGCCCTGGGCGCGCCCGCCGGCGTTGGAGTCCAGTACGGCGAACCAGTTGTACAGCGGCGTCGTACCGGCGGACTGCACCGCCGCCTTGCACGCCGGGTTCTGCGGCATCTGCGTGGAGCTGTTCGCGATCAGGTCCTTGTAGCACAGGAACGTACGCGAGCCGGGCACCATCGCGACGCCGTGGGCCGACGCGGGTGTGGGCACCGCCAGTGCGGCGGTCGCGACGCCGGCGACCCCGGCGAGTGCGAGCGTGCGCCGGAGGCGGAGTGATCTTGCGGCGCGGACGAGTCGTTGGACAGCCATGGTCATGGTCTCCTTCGGGTTCTCCCTGAGCGCTGACGCGAGAGCCCGCGACCTCGGTGCGCGTGCCGGGCCGCCGGGCCGTCCCGGAGCAAACCGGGGCTCGGGCCCGGGGCCGGGGCCGGCGACCGACCTGGCGGGGGGTCTCACGTTCGTCGTGAACAGGTCAATGGGAGCGCTCCCATTGACGGTAGCGCGGGATTTCGCGGCTGTAAACGGAATGTGCGCCCGCGTGCCGACATCTCTTCCCCTCCTCCGGGCATGGGCCGGCCGGCTGCGTTGTTGCCGATCACGACAGCCCCGCCGCGAACAGGAGAAACACATGCCCGAGATCCGTGACGCCCGGGTCGTCGTCTTCGACGTCCTCGGCACGCTCGTCGACGAACCCGGCGGGCTGCGCGCGGAGATCCGCGCCGCCGCGCCCGCCGCCGACGACACGGCGGCCGGTGAACTCCTCGCCCTGTGGCAGCGGCACGTCGAGACCGAGCAGGCGCGGATGGCCCGGGGCGAGCGCCCGTACGCCGACAGCGACACCGTCGACCGCGAAGCCGCCGAACTGGTGGCCGCACGCGCCGGCGCCACCGACCCGGCCGCCGTCGACCGGCTGGCCACCGCCACCCGGCGGCTGCCCCCGTGGCCCGACTCCGCCGCCGGACTCGACCGCATCGCCCGGCACTTCCCGGTCGCCGGGCTCTCCAACGCCTCCGGCCCCGCGCTGCTCCATCTCGCCGCGCACGGCGGGCTGCGCTGGCACCAGGCCCTGTCGGGCGCGGCGGTACGGGCCTACAAGCCGGCGCCCGAGGTCTACCGGCTCGCCGCGCAAGCCGCCGACTGCCCGCCCGAACGGGTGCTGATGGTCGCCGCCCACGCCTGGGACCTGCGCGCGGCGCAGGAGAACGGGCTGCGCACGGCGTACGTCCCGCGGCCGGTCGGCGATCCGCCGGCGGCGACGGACGCGTTCGACTGGCACTTCGACGGGCTGGAGGGTCTTGTCCAGACGCTGACGGCGGAGTAAGGCGCACGGCGGGTGCGCCGGCAGAAAGACGCGGCGGGCCGGGTGGGCGCGTAGCGCGTACCCGGCCCGGCATGCCCGCGACCGGACGGCAACGTGGACGGCGGATGTGCCGCAGCGCGCGCTGCGGCACATCCGCCGTTGCTCTTACGCCGCCGCAAGCGCACTCCGCAAGTCCCCATCGGCCCCACTCGGCGCACCCGTCCCGCAAGGGGCGCGCGGCGCCGGGTGCACTTCCGTGACCCGCGGCAAGGCCGGGTTCTGCCTGTTCGGCGGGGCCGCGATGGGCCACGCTCTTCCTGGCGGCTCAAGTGCCCGCCGGGGGGCGGGTGTTCCGGGACCCCTCCCGGCTCCGGTGCCGAAAGATGGGGACGGCCCGCCGGTGGCTCGCCCGAGAAAGGGATCACGATGGAAGCGTTTCCCCCGATGCCCAGCGAGCCGCCCGCCGAGCCCGAAAGGACCGCCGGCTCCGGGCAGCAGCCCACCGAACCCGACATACTCGCGTCCGGGCCCGACCGCCCGGTGTTCGAGCTGGCGCCCGTGCCCGTACGGGCCCGGGACCCGTACGCCGTCGGGCTCGCCAACGCCTCGCTGCTGGGCATCGGGTACGGGATGCTCCGCAGGCCCCGGATCGCGCTCGGCACCGCGGGCGTGTCGGTCATACTCGTCATCCTGCTGGCGACGGCCGGACGGAACGCGTGGTTCCAGGCCGTCGTGCTGGCGTGGTGGATCGGCGTCACGGTGCACGGCTGGTATCTCGCCGGGGGCCGCCTGCCCCGCCGCGGCGCCGCCGCGCCGGGGGCATCCCCGCAGGCCACGGAGTCGCAGCCGACGGAGCCCGCGCAGCCCGCCGTAGCGGCACACGCCGCGGAGCCTCAGCCCGAGCCCGCCGACGCGCCTCCCACGCCCCCGCCCCCGCCCCCCGCCGCACCCCCCGTCCTCCCCGCGAACGTGCGCCGCGACCGCCTCGTCGCCCTCCTCGTCGCCGCCCCCGTCCTCCTCGCCTGCACCTCCCTGCGCCTCGACGCCTCCCGGATCGAGGACAACGCCGCCGACGCCCACCGCGCCGGCGAGTGCGACCAGGCCGTCTCCGACCTCGACGGCCTCTGGTTCGGCCACCGCCTCGCCGACGCCCCGCTGACCGCCCGCGCCGAGGACAGCACCGAGGCGTGCGAGCTGCTGCTCAAGGCCGAGGAGGAGTCCGGTCGCCACCGCGTACGCGGCGCCCGCACCCTCCAGGAGTACGCGAAACACCCCGCCGCGCTCTGGAAGGGCGCCGACGACCGCCGGGCAGACCTCTTCCTCGCCGAGGCCGGAGACAAGCTGGAAGCCGGGCTGACCGGCGACACCACCGCGCTGAGTGCCGGTTTCGGCCATCTCGGCACCGTCCTCGACGAGTTCACGGGCGAGAACGGCGGCAAGGACCGCGGCGGCGACGTGGACGAGGTGCTGGACGGGTTCCTCGGCGCGCTCCCCACCGACGACGCCTGCCAGACGGAGAAGGTCACCGACTGGCTCGCGCAGCGCGAGAGCGGCGACGACGCGCTGGACCGGGCCGCCGACGTCGTCCCCGAGGTCGCGCCCGCCGCGCTGGTCGGGTGCGGCGACGCGCTGATGGCCGACGGCACCTGGGAGGAGGCCCGTGCGCAGTACCGGCAGCTCCTCGACGAGTATCCCGACCATGAGCTGGCCGGCGCGTCCGAGGACGGAATCGAGCGCGCGGACCTGGCCATCCAGCTCGACAACGTACGCGGGCTGCTGTCCGGCGGGGGCGGCGGCAAGCCCGAGTACTGCGACAACCCGGCCCCGTACCGCGGGGCGAAGCCCTACCGCGGCGGCGGCCCGCACCGCGCGATGCTCTACGGGCAGAACAAGCACCGGTCCAAGCTCCCGTCCTCCTGGAAGGCGAAGGACGCGAAGGACGCGGTGGTGGTGATCTGCGCCGGCGAGACCGATTACGGCGCCACCGTCGCGACCTGCCCGTACGAGTACGGCCCGGGCAACAGCAAGATCCAGAACGTGTCGTTCAAGAACCGGCGGATCCCGGTGCGGGTGTACGAACTGCGCACCGGCAAGCTGGTGGAGAAGACCAGCGTGGAGATAGGCGGCTCCAGTTGCCCGGCCCTGCTGCCGTACACGTACTACGACGTCGACACCGGCCCGCCGTCCGTGGCGTACGTCACGTCGTCCAAGTCCGACGTGCGCGCGGGATACGAGTCGCTGATCCATCCGTGAGAGCCACCCCTGAGAGCCGGGTCCGGTCCGGGTCGGTGGCGGCCGACCCGGACCGGACCGGCTGAACGCCCGCCGGTGGCAGGCGGACTCGCCGGGCGAGCAGGCTCAGTTGGTCGCCAGCGCGTACGCCAGGTCGGGGACGAACTGCCCCGCCCGCGCCGCGCAGCCGTCAGCCTCGCCGGGCGGCTTGACCCACAGCAGCGCGTCCACGGCGTCGTCCCCGGTCGCCAGCGTCGGTTCCGCGCCCAGCGCGCGTCCCGAGGGGTCGCACCACTGGCCGTTGGAGCCGTTGCCGTTGCGGCTGGTGTCCACGACCAGGTTGAGGTCAGGGTCGCCGAGGGCGGCCAGGATCTGCTTGCCGTACGCGACTTCCTCCGCCGTGGTGCGGAAGTTGGAGACGTTGGTGAACACGCCGTCCGCCGCCGCGACCCCGGAGGCCGCCAGCCGGGCGGCCTGGTCGCCGGGGGAGTGCCAGGCGGAGTGGCCGCCGTCGAGGTAGACGTGGGTCTGCGGGCCCGCGGCCTTCAGGGTGGTGACGGCCTGCCGCAGCGCCGCGTGCCGGGCGTCGCGGCCCGCCTGGTCGAGGCAGTCCTCCAGGGCGAGCGCGTCGGTCTCCAGGATGACCACCACGGGGTGGTCGCCGAGGCCGGCGGCGATGAGCCGGATCCAGTTCTGGTACGAGGGCAGGTCGGGGGCGCCGCCTGAGCTGGCGCCGCCGCAGTCGCGGTTGGGGATGCCGTAGACGGAGAGCACGGGCAGGGCGTCGCCGGCGGCGGACATGTAGCCGGTGACCTCCTGCTGCACGGTGCCGGGGTTGTACTGGGAGAGCCAGCGGGCCTGCGGCCGGGAGGCGATCCGGTCGGCGATGACCGGCTGCCGCCAGTCGCCGGGGTTGGCCGCGGTCCACCGCCGGACCTGGGAGTCGGGGTCGAC